>NZ_JAKVPY010000042.1:0-16452 GCF_022487945.1 Halomonas flagellata | reverse complement strand
GGCAGCAGCTTGGCCACCACGGCTTGTCGGCGTTCCTCGGAGTAGCGAGGCATGAGCGGCTCCTATCGCCCCCTGGATGTTAAGAACAGGGTATCAGAGGGCACGACACTCATCCTGACACTGGGGGCGGCTGAGGAACCTCAGTACGTTCAGCCTTTCGGTTATGTGAGTACGCGGTCACCTTGCAGGGTTTGCCGATGGGGCTCCACGCGTATGGCACCGACGACGATTGTGAAAATCCTGATTCATCAAAGTAATAGAGCTCGTTCTCGCCCTGGTCTTCCCGCTTGTGAAGCGCCTTGAGGAGGCCCTGAGTGTTGCGGAAATCCGTTTCGTCACGCCGCGCCTTCAGTGAATGCCGGACGCGCTTGAAGCTATGGCGATTTTTTTTTCAATGCCCGGCGAAGGGTCACCGTGCTGACTGTCTTGCCGATCTCTTCTTGTAGGCGAGCCTGCAAAGATCGAATCTGATGAGGCTGCCCGGCGACCAACTCCTGCAGTCGCTGGTGGTCGTGCTCATCCAGGATCGGCGTGCGGCCACTGCGGGGCTTGTCGATCAGCCCGTCGAGGCCCGACGCTTCCCACTGCTTGAGCCATCGTGATACGGCATCGCGCCGGACTTGCTGTATCTCACTGATTTGGTTGATGGTATGGCTTTGATCACTCAGCAGGATGGCATGCGCACGCCGACGTAGGGCGCGCTTCTCACCATGATGATAAGCGGAGGTCAGCGGCTGCTGTTCAGATTCAGTGAGAGGGGCAACGAAGCGCCTTGCCATGGTTCCATTTGTGTCAGAGATCCTGACATAGATATTACGCGAAAACTTCAGACCAGGCACTTACCGTGTTTCGAATGACGGATAGAATCTCGCAGATCTGCTCGATGGTGTGCCCCTTGTGGCTGAGAAGGATGCCATGGGCACGCCGGCGCAGAGCGGGTTTTTCGGCGTACCGATATGCTTTCATCAAGGCCTCTTGCTCAACGGTGGTGAGAGAGCGAACAAAGCGGTGTCCCATCTGCACGTCCTGATGCCGGAAAAAAAGAGAGACATCATGCACAAAAACTTATGTTCTGTCACTTACCTCCTAACCACTCACGATGCTGAAACAAGTGTCAGTGCCGTTTCTGGTCGAGAGGGTAGCTGCGTGGGCGATGTTTCGGGATGTAGTGGGAAGCCCGGTGACTTGGCCTGTTTTCTCATCTGGGAAAGGGGGCGTCGGAGAGAAGACGACATGCTATCGGCTCTGGAAGCGCGCTTCCGAATCTTGGGGGACTACGAGGTGGTATGGGAAAGTGAACACCTTATGCAAGACTTGTCTCGCCTCTACGAGAAGAATGCGCCCAGGAACGCCGACAGAGCGCTGGCCAAGGTGGGTCGTCCTCCTTTCAGGTTCGTTCTGGTAGAAGATACTTCGCCTCGTTACACTTGGGTCAGGTCCGTGTCCCAGTTGGTCGAACCTGCCAATGCCGATGTCATTTCGTTGAAGGAGGAGTTCCGCTCCTGGTTCCATGAGAAATACCAGGTCCACTCGAGTACGAACATGAGGGAGTGCCTGTACCAGAGTGTCTTGATTCTCGGGGTGGACAACCTCGAGAAGGCCCTGGGTGGGATAGAAAGAGTCAAGAAGCTCCTCGACAAGGATCTTGAGGGCTGTCATGGCTGGTACGACTGGGCACACTTCTTCTCGGTCATGAATCGCTGTGTCGACTACTTGGTCCTGTATGACTTCGAGGGGCTGCCAGCATTTCTCGATGCCGATGCCATCACCTTTCTCTGCGATGATCTTTTGCGCTTCAAGGCAGCCGCTAATCTGAAGAGAGAAAAAGGGAGGGCGGAAAGGTATCTTCTGGTCGTTGGCGGCAAGCAGTTTAGCGTTTATGTCAGGGTGGTGGGGGATGGTTATTTTGACACCAAGTGGCAGATAAGGATGTTGTCAAACCGGCGATTCACCGGCGATCTATATGTACCAACTATCGAAGATCACTTCTTTGGCCTTTTGTATCACGCCCTGATCCATGAGGGTGGAGTCACGAGAAGACGGAGCAAACAGTTGAATGGTTTGGTCCGGGAGATGGGACTCGACTGGTTAAAGCCCCAAGCCATGAGGGATACCTTGGCGGCTTGCAGTATTCTTAGCGGCTTCATGATTCCCAATGGCTATTCCTACACGAAACCACTTGATCCCGGAGTCAAAGGGAATCTCAAGGCACGGCTCCAGTTGCCCTCTCCATCCTCGGTACGGGCGGGTCTTATTGGGCAAAGGCTTCTCGGCAAGCTGGGGCGCTTCGTCCTCCTTCCGGGGAGGGAAAAAACTCAGGTCATCGGGCGGATGGCCAAAAAAATCCTGTTGAGTCCCTGGGCTCGTCGACAAGAGAATCAATGATGATGGAGCCGATTATATCGCCTGGACGGGTTGTCTTTCTACTGATTCGGCAGGGCCTTGGCGCTGTATTCTTCCTCGTGAACCGTGGCTACCTCGGTTTTTTGCCCTCCACGGTTAAGACGGTGACCTTCTTCCGTTCCAGAGCCAATTGGCCAGCATTCGTTAGCTATCGTGCACTCATGCGTGGCAAGGCCGGGCGTCGGGATCTATGGCGGCTGGCACGGCTCTACTGCCATCTCGAGGATCATGGTCGCTTCGAGCAAGCCTGTCAGGCTTACGATCCGGACCTATGCCTTAAGCCAAGCCTAAAGCGTCGATTCATGGGCAAGGGATGGGGCGAACATTCCCTGAATGTCTATCGGCAGTTATGGGACACGGAGGGGCAGTGCCTCTTCGAGAAGGTGTTGTTCAAGCCTTCAGACGATTATTCGAGGCTGTCATTTTTCATGACATTCCTTGTGCCGAAACTGAATGGTGAGTTCATCAAGACGCCAGGGATACGCGACATGCACCAAGGGAAGCATCTTGCTGCCGTATATTATGAGCATCTTGATGTCGCGGAAGCCGGGTGTTTGGATTTCTCCCAGGACGATCGATTGGCGACGATTGTGACCATCTTTCACGAGTTGAGTAACCTTGAGTGTTTCGATATAAGGATCCGCTATCCTGAGGTCCTTGACTATGCATCGGTGCAGGCATTTCGCGAAGGTCACTGCTACTTGCATCATCTGGTGCGTCGATTATCGAGCCAGGCTCATCCTGAGCTACATGCCCTTGTCGAAGAAAAACCAGTCGATGATCGACGAGTTATCAGTCATGGGGACCTAGTGGCTGTGAATTTCAGCAGAGATGGATGGGTGTGGGACTGGGACCGCTGCGGATATTACCCGGTGGGGTTCGACTTGGCTTGGGCGACGCTCAATGCCGTTGATTTCGTGGGTTTTGACGACCTTATGCAACACAATGAGAGGCTAATTGAACGTATCTATCCGACGTGGTCTCGACGCGACAAACTGGTGGCGAATACGGTGTACTTCACGTCAATCTTTTATTGCCGAAAGTTCAAACCCGGCAAAGGTGATGCTTTTCTCCTGGAGTGTATTCGGTACCTGCATCGGGTCACAGAAGGACTTCACTGATTCGCGATGGCACATCGGCTATCGCCACGCATGAACTGGTGCAGCCAGGAGGAAGGAGTATGAAAATCTTGATCATAGGCAACATGGGATACGTGGGGCCAGGGGTGGTGCGTGAATTGGCCGCACGGCATCCATCCACCATCCTCCACGGCTATGACAACGCCTATTTTGCTCACTGTCTGACCGGGGCGTCGCAACTGCCAGAGTCTCGCCTGGATCGTCAGTACTTCGGGGACGTTCGTTTCCTGCCGGAACGGTTATTGGAAGGCTACACCGCGGTGGTGCAGCTGGCCGCCGTCTCCAACGATCCCATGGGGAGCCGCTTCTCGGAGGAGACGATGGCGATCAACCAGGCGGCTACGCTGCGCCTGGCTCGGGCGGCGTCTCGAGCAGGCGTTCGGAACTTCGTCTTTGCCTCGAGCTGCAGCATCTACGGCTGCGCTGCCGGGGCGCCGCGTCGTGAGACCGATGAGCTGGCTCCCCTTACCGACTATGCCCGTTCGAAGGTCGGTGCCGAGCAGGGCCTGGCGAATATCGGTGGCGACATGGTCATCACCAGCCTGCGCTTCGCGACGGCCTGTGGCATGTCCGACCGGCTGAGGCTCGATCTGGTCCTTAATGACTTCGTGGCCAGTGCCCTCACCCAGAGACACATCAGCGTCCTCAGTGACGGCACCCCTTGGCGTCCCTTGATCGATGTGGTGGACATGGCGAGGGCCATCGACTGGGCGGTGCTCCGTCTCCCGGACAATGGAGGCAGGGTCCTGAGCATCAATGTCGGCGCGAATGCCCGCAACCATCAGGTCCGTGAGCTGGCCTTCGCCGTTGCCGATCAAGTACCGGGAACGGAGGTAAGTATCAATCAGGAGGCGGCCGAGGACAATCGTTCATACCGGGTGGACTTCGACCTGTTCTCCCGATTGGCGCCCGACCACCAGCCAAGAAACTCGTTGGCACAATCCATTGACGGTCTGGTCGAGGGGCTTCGGCGGATGCGATTCGCGGATCCTGATTTCCGGGCGTCTTCTCTCATGCGGTTGAATGCATTGCAGGCACACATCGAAGAGGGACGTCTGTCACGAGATCTGACCTGGAAGGGGCCTTGATTGAAGCACGGGCAGGGGACCGGGTTCGCGGTCCTCCCATCGCGTTGACGACAGGAGGGTAGCATCATGAAGGTAGTAATCTTTGCGGGTGGTTTCGGGACTCGCCTGAGCGAAGAGACGACGATTCGCCCCAAGCCGATGGTGGAAATCGGCGGAAAACCAATACTCTGGCATATAATGAAGATGTATTCTCATTATGGGTTCAATGAGTTCGTGATCCTTGGAGGCTACAAGGTTGAATACATTAGAGACTACTTCCTGAACTATCGAGGGCATTGTAGCGACTACACCATAGATCTGGGGTCGGGAGTCGTCGAGTGGCTGGATAGTAACTCGGAAGACTGGAAGATTACCGTATTGGATACAGGTGGCGATGCCATGACTGGCGGACGTCTCAAGCGAGCACGGCATCTCTTATCTGATGACACCTTCTGTCTGACCTATGGTGATGGACTAAGCGATGTCGATATTACTGCACTAGTGAACGAGCATCAGGCTTCAAAGAACTGGTGCACTCTGACAGCAGTCGTGCAACCGGGACGTTATGGAGCACTTCACGTCAATGAAAATAACCACGTAGTCAGCGGGTTCAGGGAAAAGGGACCCACCGATGGGGGGTTGATCAATGGCGGTTTCTTCGTTTGCGAGCCCGAGGTGTTCGAGTTGATCGACGATGATCAGACTGTGTGGGAAAACACACCCATGAAGCGAATGGTTGAGCTCGGCAAGCTGGGGTATTTCCATCATGATGGCTATTGGCAGAGCATGGATTCACTGCGCGACAAGATGGTTCTCGAGGCGGCCTGGTCGGAAGACCCGCGCTGGAAGGTCTGGCGGGATTGACGCCGCCCGGCCGACGACACCACGTTACACCGTTCCCCTCCATATCAGCTAACTGCAGGGAGGAAGCGAGTTCGGGGCTTTCCGACTCGCGGCATGCTCATGATCATAGTGGATAAGGCGCTGGCCAAGCGCGAGTCAGACGGTCACCCCATTCGGGTCGGCATGATCGGAGCCGGCTTTCAGGGCCGTGGCATCGGTTTGCAGATCATGACGGCCACGCCGGGCATGCGTCTGTGTGCCGTCGCCAATCGTCACATCCAGGCAGCCAGGGACGTCTTTGCCCAGATAGACAGGGAAGCACGCCCCTGTGAGACGCGGGCGGCCCTCGAAGAGGCGATCGCCTCGGGGGTGCCCGCGATCACCGAGGATGCCGTGGCCCTGGCCGGTGCCGAAGGGCTGGACGCGGTGATCGAAGTGACCGGCTCTGTGGAGCATGCCGCCCAGGTAGTGCTTACGGCAATCGAGAGCGGCAAGGACGTGATCCAGATGAACGCTGAGCTGGACGGCACCATTGGTCCCATCCTCAAGACGAAGGCCGATGAGGCCGGTGTCATCTACACCTTCGCCGACGGCGATCAGCCCGGGGTCCAGATGAACCTGTATCGTTTCGTCAGCGGGCTCGGGGTCACGCCGGTTCTGTGCGGCAACATCAAGGGGCTACATGATCCCCATCGCAACCCCACGACCCAGGAGGCCTTCGCCAGGCGCTGGGGTCAGAAACCGGCGATGGTTGCGTCCTTCGCCGATGGCACCAAGATCTCCTTCGAACAAGCGGTGGTGGCCAATGGTACCGGGATGCGAGTTGCACGCCGGGGCATGCTCGGACCGGACTTTTCCGGCGGCGACCCGGGGGCGCCCCTGGTGACCATCGAACAAGCGGCCGAAGCCTTCGAGCCTTACCTAGAGTCTGCCGAGGCGCGGTACGTGGATTATGTGGTGGGCGCCAGGCCTGGGCCGGGAATCTTCGTTCTCGGGCGGCACGAGGATCCTCGGCAGCGCCACTACCTCGAGCTCTACAAGCTGGGCAGGGGCCCGCATTACTGCTTCTACACGCCTTATCACCTCTGCCATTTCGAGGTGCCGACCTCCGTGGCCCGGGCCGTACTGTTCCGGGATGCGGTGCTGGCACCGCTTCAAGGGCCGCGAGTCGGTGTCATTGCAATGGCCAAGAAGGATCTCTTCCCGGGCGATACGATCATTGAATTTGGTGGTTATGAGGTCTATGGCATCGCCGAAAACATCGGTGAAATCAGAAGGGATAACTTGTTACCCATCGGGTTAGCACTCGGTTGCACGATGGCAAGGCCCGTGAAAAAAGATGCGCCTCTTACCTTCCTGGATGTGGACATTCCTGTAGGGCGCCTAGTGGATAAGCTTTATGATGAGCAGGAACAAATATTTCCTCTATGATGATAGGAAATACAGTTACACCATGATGTTAAGGAGAGGGGTATGGTATTTCACGAAACACGGCTCAAGGATGCTTACCTGATTGCTTTGGAGCCACATGGAGATGAGCGAGGGTTTTTTGCACGGACGATGTGCAAAGAGGAATTTGATAAGCATGGGATTATCAGCGAATTTGTTCAACAGAATACTTCATTTTCTGCTAGAAAAGGCACATTGAGAGGCTTGCATTACCAGAGAAAACCCCATGCCGAAGCAAAGCTCGTGCGTTGTGTCAGCGGAGGTATATCTGATGTCATAGTGGATATTAGAGAAAATTCTCCTACTTATCTAATGCATCAGGCCTTTGAACTTAGTGAGGAGAACTATTGTCAGCTCTATGTTCCACCAGGTTTTGCCCATTCGTTCATTACACTGTGTGATAATGTGGAAGTGAGCTACCTAGTTTCAGCTGCTTATGCACCACAGGCTGAGGATGGACTGAGGTATGACGATAATGAACTAGCAATCAAATGGCCAGCTCCAGTGACAGTCATCTCCGAAAAGGATATGGCTTGGCCTTTGTTGTCGGATCGTGTCGCTTCGCTCTTCTGAGTAAAGAGTCAACAATACCCCATTGTCAATATTATGAGTGAGAGACTATGGACAGGGATAAGGTGGCCGCTGTCATTCTTACATACAATCGTCAAGAACTTCTCAAGCGTTGCCTTGACGCGGTTTATTCACAGAGCCGTGCATGTGATTATGTTATTGTCATTGACAATGCAAGTGACGATGGTACCAAAGAAATGCTGCTCGACTCCGACTATCCAGCTCTGCAGCTTTATACGCTTTCACGAAATATTGGGGCTGCTGGTGGTTTCAATGCGGGCTTTCGTCTAGCGTACCAGAATGGAGCCGACTTTGTCTGGATGATGGACGATGATGTTCTGCCCGAACCGGAGGCCTTGGAGCATCTCCTGGAAGCTGATGCTGTACTTGCCGAGAAGGGCATCGAGCGCTCCTTCCTGGTCTCCTCGGCATTTACAGAGTCGGGGTACGTTACTAATACGCCGGAGCCAAGCCGAATCAAGAACCAGATCGGATACCGTGACTGGTCTGTCCTACTCGACCAACGCTTGGTCGCCGTAGATAGGGCCTGCTTTATTTCGATACTTGTCCCGCGCATCATCTTGGAGTGTTATGGCTTGCCCATCGCTTCCATGTTCATCTGGGGAGAAGACGCCGAGTTCACGTTGAGAATCAGCCAGCAGGCACCAGGGTTCTTGGTCGGCGATAGCCGGGTGCTTCACCTGCGTCAGGAAGGCGGTCCGATTAGAATCACCTCTGAGCGCAATCCGATGCGTCTTCGCTATCACCGAAACCTCATTCGCAACAACCTCTTCATCGCCAGGAAATATCAACCCTGGCGTCGTTTTCCGCTGTTGCTTTTTTCTCTGATCCGTCTGTTGTGTCGGCTATTGGGGAACAGGCAGTTTGGTAAGGCCGTGATCGTATTTCAGGGAGCTCTATCGAGCCTGTACTTTTCCCCCGGGATCGAACAGGTCGATGCTTCCATCGATTCTCTCGGCGTCGAGATGCATCAGCTTCTCCCTTGAGTGTACTACCCTGCCGCTTTGTTGATCGTGCCACTAATGCTGGATGCTCTTTATCAATTGCTGGTAAAAAGTCTCAATGAACTTGCGAAATCAGTTGGTCAGGAGTTTCCTGACGGTGGGTGCCATCCGGATCTTTGCAATCCCTCTCGGACTTGCGACAAGCATTCTCTTGGCCCGATATCTGGGACTCGACGCATTCGGCCAACCAATATGCTTTCATGATGGCGCTGCTTCCCTTCTTATCCCTGCCAGTAGGGAGACGGCGAGCGGCCTGACCAAGCTGGAGCCTGAACAACGCGACCTCTTCGAGGCCATCGGCCCGCCGGCACCAACCGCATCACGCTTGTAGTGCCAATTTTGGCAACGTATTTTCAGGTAAATCAGTAGTTTACGCTTCTAACTGTCGAACTCCGGATGTCATATGGGTTAGCTGCCTTCAGGCCCTATAGTGCTTGGAAGTTTGGGGAGTTGACTGATTAAAATCGTGCATTAGCCGTGTGTTGATTGCTTATATATGAGAAAGATGTAATGAAAGACACGATCTCAAATATATTCTATAATAGAGCTGGCTTCAGTGTTTATCGATGGAGAATATGCGATTCTGTTCCACTCGTTGTTGATTTGATAGGCCCCCCGGGAATAGGTAAATCTTACTTGATCAAATGCTTAATAAAAAAATCTGTTATCCATGCCAGTCGTCAAAAATTTGATCAAACAAGAAGGGTGTGTATATCTAGAGCCTATTTACTCTCCCTGGCGGCAATGCGGTTGGATGATATTGGCGTGCTCCAAAAGAAATCGATAAAAATTCTGTATGATCTCAATATTCATAGTGCTAATTGGGGTGTGCTTGTCGATGAGGGGCTAAGTCAACACTTCATAAATGAATTATGTGAGATGCCCAGAGACAGACCAGACAATTTCGATTTTATTATGCGAAGGCGTGCGGTCATTAACCTGGCTGCATCGCCGACGTTTATCAATAACCGCATCCGAGATAGGGCTGCAAAAAGTGGAGCTTTGCTATCATATCACAACGGAAAGACGGATGAGGAATTATCAAGGTTCAACATGAAGTTTTTAGAGAAGGGCGAAAATCTGACCTTACTCATGAAGGAAAGATATTTTCCCGCAATCACCATCGATGCAAGTATGAATGACGATATCGTTGTTGAGCAGATTGTCGATTTTCTATCCTCTCTAACTGTAAATGAATTAATAAAATAAGTGTGCAGCAACTATCTTTCAAGGCTTTTTACACATGCACTTTTTATTGTTCTTCTGCATATTCTTTACCAAACACCTATTTTCCCGGTAATTGTTTATACATACAAGACGTGACTAATCTTGCTTTAATTGGAGCAATGTAGATGATTGGTATGGTGATTAGTAGTCAACCTCTATTAATCAGTATGGGTGAGAAATCCTCGTTCTTGATTTCGTCAGGAAAATTATGTTAGGTAATGTTTTTATGAAAAATGAATTGAAGTTATCGTACATGTTTATGCCGGTTGCAGTTGTATCTGCCTTGTCTTATGTGTCAATCCCACTTAGTTTAATATTCGCTTTTATTGTTACGTTGGTTGTTACATCAAAGAGTGTCTACTACTCGGTTCCACTGGTCTTGTTTGGATCAGGCTTTCAACTAATCGGGATATACTCAGGAGTGCACTATGGATGGTTTATTGTTCTTTCAGCATTGCTTGGAGCCACATATCAGATTTTTACACGGGGAGTGCTAAGGATATACATGCCATTTGGGATCTTGGTTTTGTTAGTGTTAACACTGTCATTCATGCACTTGCTAGCTGATTCTTTATATCTAGAAAGATATTTTGGCTTAATATCTGTCCTTGTCTACAGCCTTTTCCTTCTGGGCTTCTCAGAAGACCATGCTCCCCAGGATCTGGAAAATAATCTTTTATCAGCAATAGCTTTTGCTGGATTATGTATGGGGGCAGCCGTTTTTTTATTATTCACTTCACAGGAACTTTCATTAGCGAGAACATCTGAGATGAGCTTTGCTGTTGGTGATACACAAAGTTCCCCGAGATTATTGACCACAGTGCTGGGATCTGTCCTTACGTTAACTATGTTGTCTCTTATAATAGAAAAAAATGGAATACTATCTAAGGTTCTTTATCTGGTATCTTCCTTGTGTGTCTTGCTTGCCATGGTCTATGCCGGCTCAAGAATGCCATTAATAGCAACTGTTGTGTCTATAACAATAGGGCTTTTTATTTATCTAGTAAGAAATTTCAGTAAACTGCCCGCACGATTTGTAGTATGGGTTTCTGTTTTAGTTCTTGTTTTTTCCTCATTGATATTTTACTTCTCAATGTTTGGTGTGGCTGGATTACCATTTGTTCCTGATTCAGTCGAATCGTTAAGGGTTTTAAAGGCTGTCAATATTGATAATAACGGTAGGCTATTGATGTGGAGTTCATACTTAGATGGCATGGATGTTCTTGACATGTTATTTGGGATCGGGTTAGGAACATTTGGCAACCCACATTCATTCTGGATAGGGGGTTTTATAGCTTTTGGTGTGATTGGCATTTTTCCCATTATTCTGTTCTTAATGGTAAAAATATTTCAGTCCTTTTGCATAGGCGCTATTTATCCTTTAGCAACATTAATTTATATTCTCCTGTCTGTCTCGACATCAAGTGATATTGACCGGATGCAACCTTGGATAATCTTATCCTTGGCATGCCTGCTTTATGTGACGACTTTAAATGGCTGGAAAGAAAATGGAAAAACAGAATAATACCATTAACAGAAGGTTCGGTGCGATATATGTTGCCATGGGGCGGCCATATTTGGCAATGACATTACTATCGATCAAGACCTTGAAGTCGGTAAGTCCTTCAATGCCAGTTACCGTAGTCACTAATGTGGAACTGCTGCTCAATAAAATCGATTTCTTATCTGAAGATCTTGATACGATCATCTTTATTGATCTTGTTACGACAGAAAATAGAAATATAAAGAGTCGCTTGCATGAATATTCTTCTTACCAAAAGGCGGTCTTCCTGGACTCTGATACATTGATAATGAAAGATCTTGCAGTTGGTGAGTTTCTCCTGGATCACTTTGATGTAGCGATGCGGGTTAATCCCTACCCTCAAGAGAGAAAGGGCAAAGGAGATGTGTCTATTTTAGGAGGTGAACTGGTTTCTAACCTTCCTCACTGGAACAGTGGAGTGATTCTTTTCAAGAAGTCTGAAGCAGTCGATCATTTCTTTTCCAAATGGAACAAAAGTTATAACAGTATCGGTGTTGAGTATGATCAAGTGTCGCTGGTGGAGGCTGTGTTTAAATCGGATGTTAGGTTTCTGGGCTTAGAGAAGCGTTGGAATGATACGGATCCATTCTTGAATAGAAAGAAATGGTTAAAGAGAGTGCGAGTATTTCATTATGCATCAAACATCAGCAACGATCTGATGCATCAAATCCTTGCCATGGACTCATTCATTCCTGATAAAGGCCATGATAAGAAAAATAACGAGACAGCCGAGTTTCTTTCCCGGAAAAGAAAATCCAAACGCAAAGAGCTCGGGTTGCTAAAATACTCTCTTATAAGAATCTTCTGGCTATTCAGCACGCCGGTAAAGTTCCACAATAAATGAAGGTAGGTCGGCTATGCCTTACATCATTGAGTTTATTGGAGTGCCGGGTTCCGGTAAAACCTTTTCATCCTTGAAGCTCGAATCACTTTTGAGATCGGAAGCCTCCAAAGTTATTAGTTATGCAGAGTTTTCAAGTGGTGACGTCAATTTTTTCCGTATAATAAAAAAAATGATATCCACTTTCAAATTCATGATCAGAAGCCCGCGAGAATTTATAGGATTGGGTTCACTGATATTTTCCAATGAGTATAAATCCAAATTGATAGTTTGGTCTATTTTGATTAATTACTCTCATTTGCTTGATTTTTTGAATAAATGCAGATATGAGTCATTACCAGCTGTAGTTGAGCAAGGTATCTTTCAGATTGGTTGGCCATTGATTTACTACTCTACGGATAAGGAACCGTCTCTAAAGGTCTTTTACAGATTGATTGACAATGCGATAAAACATATAGACCCATCTCTGTATATTCTGGTCTGCATAGCCCCGCCTGAGATTGTCCTTGCTAAAAGAATGAGAAAGAGGAATCTATCCGATTTAAATATCAGAGAATCCATGGCGTCTTTAGAACTTCTGTATTCTTCCATAAAGGGTCTACGTTCCGTGTCAGGGATGATTTTTCTTTCCAATGATGGAAGCGATAGCTCCAATGAGAGAACAAATACTATTATCCTTGATCTGGTGAAATCAAATGGCCAAAAGAAAAATCATTACCACTGTGACAAGTGATGGTAGTGTCATCTTCCTGGAAGGTCATTTCGTGTGCGCCCAAGCATCAGGGTTTGATACTATCCTGATTTGCAAGGGTGGTCCTAATTCATCAAAGATCTCTGCCAATGAACAAACGAAATTCAAAGAGGTGCCATTCAGCAGGGAGATAGATATTGGTAATGATGTGACATGTCTGATTTCTCTTGTATCTATTTTCATGAGAGAGAAACCCTTCATAGTAAATGCCGGAACCCCTAAAGCTTCATTGTTAAGCATGTTGGCAGCCTGGGTGTCCGGGGTTCCATACAGAATCTACACACAGCATGGATTCAGGCACGAATCCCTTCACGGTTTATCGCGCGCTATTCAAATTCTAGTGGAGCGAATTACATGCCATTTGGCTACTCACGTCATATGTGTCAGTCCCAGTGTTCGTCATCTTGGAATCTCATCGGGGTTTTTTTCGGAAAGCAAGTCCCGCATGCTGGGAATGGGTAGTTGTGGCGTCTCTTTTGGTAGATTGAGGGATGGAGAAAGCCATGGACCGAGTTGCGAGACAATCAAGGCGGCATATGGCATTCAGCAGCAAGATTTTGTCATTGGGTTCGTTGGCAGGATAATCCCGAGAAAAGGGATTGAAGAGCTGGTGTCTGCTTTCATAGAGATATCCCAATCGAGACCTAATATAAAGTTGCTTCTGGTTGGAGGGTTTGAAAAGGCGCAACCTATTTCCGAGTGGTGTCTGAATATGATCCGCAATCATGACCATATCATTAATGTGGGGTATCAAAATAATGTGGCGGCATATATGAAGGTAATGAATCTGTTCTGCATGCCTTCTCACTGGGAGGGGTTTGGTAACACTTTAGTTGAAGCTGCATATTTGGGGTTGCCTGTAATTACTTCTAACGGAACAGGTAGTCGTGATGCTGTCAAGGATGACTATAATGGAACTGTTGTGTCTGTGGGGGATAAGGATGCCTTGAAGAGAACCATTATTCGTTATCTGGATTATCCAGATATATTGAAAAAACATGGTGAAAATGGACCGAGTTGGGCAAGACGGTTTGATAGGAATGTGATTAATAATGAACTTGTTGCTTTTTATAAAAGCCTGCCGTGATTATCTGTCCTTAAATCTTTCTGCCTGAGTCCTATTCCTTGGTGTCTACAGGATGAACTTGACGTTAGCGCCAGTCCCGTGCTGGTGTAATTGTACCAGATAGTCTTGACAGCACTGAAGAACTTGTTCTATATCCAAGACATCGATCCTGATCAGCATAATTACAGGGTGTTGCAGTTTGTAGTTCATTTCTATGTATTCGAGCATCTTGTCGTGGATAAACGTTCATGTGGACCAGCAATAAGAATACATTGCCACAGGTTGTAAATAGCCATTCAGTAGAATGGAGATTCTGATATGATAGATTGTGATGTCCTTCGGGAGTTGATTATGATTTATTCTTCAGAATGGACAGGCGCTGATTGAATTACGTAAAGTATTCTTCTCTGTTTCCCCTTTCCAGGATGCCTTGTGGACGAGACATAGATGTAATAAATAAGGTAATCTCCCGGGTTTGCCGGGGTACTACTCGAGGTTTGACCGTGTGATGCGGTCACAGGGAACCTCCAATCTCGGCAAAGAGATAGGAAGTTCCCAGTGAGAGAGTACCAGAGTCTGCTTATACGACATGGAATTGCAGGTATCATGTTGCTTTCATCCCGAAAAAGCGAAAGAAAGTGATTTTCGGTGGTATACGCAAGCACCTTACAGTTGAGTAGTTCCTTGACAACCTTGACTGGTGCTGGCGAGTGTAGGATGGCAGCTATCAACGTGATCGATTGGGGGTTTCGGGAAGGGAGGTTGCATGAACATGAAAGGCATTATTCTGGCGGGAGGTTCCGGGACACGGCTTTATCCAATCACAATGGGTATATCTAAACAGCTACTTCCCATCTACGATAAGCCGATGATCTACTATCCATTGTCTGTGCTTATGCTGGTGGGTATTCAGGATATTTTGATCATTACTACCCCGGATGAGCAGTATTGCTTCCAGAGACTTCTAGGCGATGGAAGTCAGTTCGGGGTGAACTTCACTTATGCCGTTCAGCCTAGCCCGGATGGGTTAGCACAGGCATTCATCATTGGATTCGAGTATCGTTTCTCTTGGAATTAACTGCAAGATGCATGTGTTTCAAGCGGCCATGGGCTTTGTGTTCTGGATGATATCGACAATATTATTGCTGCTCGTAAGTAAATCTGCAGTAAATGCCGGCAATCTCTGGAAGGATGGGTCAGGCTACAGCGTCAAAGCGCTTGCTGCACAAGAAACTACGTTTACTTCCCGGTTCTATTCGATAGCGAACTTGCTCTTATGGGGGTGAAGAAAGCCCTGGATGAGCATGGCTTCTTTCCCCGGAGGTATTTTTTCCATCTCTTGAGTCAGTTTTGTATATTGCGAGTAATGGTGATGATGAGATGCGGGATATATCAAGGAAGGTCTCGGGAAGTGTGCTGTGTTTCCCGGGTTGAGCATGGGTGAAGTCGATCGTGTTTTCGAAGTAATCAAGGAATGTGTCTTGAGAAGGTCTTGATGTTGAGGTCTGAGATTTTCAGTGAAGTGATGAAAAGTCGCCTGTATGGTTTTAGAAACATGTTGCGTCAGGGTTGCTACTCCGAAGTCTCAGTGATCCATGTGAATGGTGGTAATCATGAACAGAATAGTGGACAAAAACTATGAGGACCTCGATCTAGGACGATTCTTCGGTCTGCTGCTAGATCATAAATGGCTAATCCTGTTCATTACCTTGATATTCGCTTCGGTGGGAGCCGTGTATGCGATGCTCGCTACGCCGATCTATCGTGGTGATGCCTTGGTACAAGTAGAGCGTCGTGCCACGGTCAACCCCCTCGAGGACGTGGCCGCCGGCATGCTGGGAGAGGAGCGTGAGAGCAGCACCGCGGCGGAGGTGCAGATCCTGCAGTCGCGCATGGTACTTGGGCAGGTCGTCGATCGTATGGGGCTGGATACGGAAGTCGTTCCAAAGGCCCTGCCAATCATTGGTAGCTATCTTCACCGGCATGGGATCCCGCGGCCAACATTCGCCACTGGCAGTATCGATATTTCCAGTTCTCTCCCCAATGCCTTGAAGGGCGGCCTCCGTCTCCCAAGCATTCTGCAGCCTCATTCGGTCGTTTGGGGCGACGAATGGCTAGAGCTCGGTCGCCTGGAGGTATCGGACCGACTACGCGGAACTCCGCTGATTGTCAAGGCTGGGAAAGATGGTCGCTACTCTCTCTGGCTAGGCGACGAGGGGCGCAGACCCATCGGCGAAGGACAGGTGGGCGAGCTGGCTCGTTTCATTGAGGGGGATATTCAGCTTCGCATAGCCGCCCTCGAGGCCCCCGCGGGGGCCGAGTTCACCCTCGTCAAGCACAGGCGTGTCTCGGCCATCCGCGACCTGGGGGACCGGTTGAGCGTGGCCGAAGTGGGCATGGGTCGTGGCACGAGCACCGGGATGTTGCGCCTGA
Organism: Halomonas flagellata; assembly: GCF_022487945.1. Classification (NCBI taxonomy): domain Bacteria; kingdom Pseudomonadati; phylum Pseudomonadota; class Gammaproteobacteria; order Oceanospirillales; family Halomonadaceae; genus Halomonas; species Halomonas flagellata. The sequence continues at coordinate 95 of NZ_JAKVPY010000042.1, read as the reverse complement.
CCCTGACCGGGCCCGATCGCGACGAGATCCGGCGCTCGCTGGATGCCGTGGCGGAGACCTTCCTCACCCAGAATGTCCGGCGCCAGTCGGCCGAG
>NZ_JAKVPY010000041.1:0-17804 GCF_022487945.1 Halomonas flagellata | reverse complement strand
AATTACCTGAAAGGGGAGACGCGTTTCAAGGGCGGCATCCGGCGGAAACAGAAGAAAGCGGCGCTGGATGAGACCTATCTGGCAGACATTCTCGCGGTGTAGGTTTTTTCATGCGTTTTCCCTGCTGCAGCAGGGTGCAGACTACCTGCTGCCGATGAAGGAAAACCAGCCCAGGGAAAACGTATGAAAAACCGTTCTACAAATAGGATCGCAGAACTTTACGAATAGGAGCAGGCGTTGTTCGATTGAGCTTTTGCCAACGGATGGCCTCATGCGGACACCTTCAGGTTGATACACTATCTTGAAGTGGTTCCATTGAAGCTGACAGGGGCTACGACGGTGATACTTTGCGCGAATACTGCGACCGGTATCGGATGAAATCGATCATCGCTCAGCGAAAAATGAACCGAAAGCCTCGGCTTAGACTGGCAAGGGTTTCGACAAGCCCTGGTACCGGCAGCGGAATATCATTGAGCGCTATTTCGGCTGGCTCAATTAGTTCCAGCGAATCTGCACGTGATATGACAAGCTGGCCATTAGCTTTCGTTCCATAGCGCTGTCTATGAGTTTATTTTTCGGACAAAAACGGCCTGAGTTATTTCACAAGCGGGTGGCCAATCACCCGGATCGGACACATAGATAAAGCTGTATGATGACATCATTAATTGATTTTTATTATTCAGGAACAAATAGGCTTCATGCTCTCACTGCATTACGTCATATTTACCCCCGCTACTCTCTGATACGTAGGATCGCCTATGTGGCTAATGCTATGAACCTGATACTTTCGCGGAGACTTCCGCGAGAGTTTCGCCGGATTCAATATCTGTTGCCAGAAATTACCACTTTTAAATCGGATGGCGCCATGGCCATTCTCATGCATAAGATTGAGCAAAATGGTCGTGTATATGCTTTTGAGTTTGATGGCAGGGGTGGGCTTCTGACGGTAGAAAAGATCGCGTTAACCAATGATGCCAAGATAGGAGTTGCACGTGAATATGCTGTATTGCTGAAGCTAGATAGTGCAGTATTACCTTTTCAAGTTCCACGCGTTGTTAATTTTCGAGATTCAAAGCAGGCTTGTATGCTATGTGTGAGTGCTGCCGATAGTGGGCTAAGCATCCACGATAAATCTAAGGGTCTACCAGACCTCTTGTTCGATGCGATCGCGTCATTACGCCCCATGGATTTTCCTGCGGTATTGCCGCGCAGCACCTTCGAATGGTTTGATGTATCTCTAGAGCGCGTCACGAACCCAGTGATAAGAAGGGTTGCACGGGAGATTACTTCTGATCACATGTTCGCCGTATGTGCCGCTCATTGCGACTTGGGCTCCGAAAATGTTTTTAGCAATGCAGAGGTCCAACCTGAGAACCCGAAATTTGCAGTTATCGACTGGGAACTATTCACAGAAACGGCGCCTGCTATGACCGACCGCGTTGGGTTTTGGCTTGGTCAGCACCACCGAAAATTCAAACGTGAGATTGGTGCTTGGGATAGCAAGGTCGCCGCGTCCCATTTTCTCAACACCTTCAGAGATGCTCCGGGCGGGATTGCAGCAGCAACTCTTGCACTGCTTGGTCTTCTCAATATGGGTAATGACCTGGCTGAGCGGCTTTGTGGGGTCACGAAATGATTCTCCTTGATAACTTTGTATTCGAATTGCAGTCCGTGGGCGGCGTTAGTAAGTACTGGGCTAAGAACATCGAGAGGTTAGATCGTGCTGCACTAGATATAACTTTTCTTGAAGGACCCGACGTGAAAAACAATGCGTTCCGTAGAGACCTAACCTTTACACAACCCGTCATAACGGAAAGGGGAACAGTAACGGTGCGCCGTGTTCGCGGGCCGCAGGTAGTATCGGATGTGTTTCATTCCAGTTATTATCGTGTCTCAAAGAATTCGAAATTCAATATTGTCACAATTCACGATTTCATGAATGAGAAATTCCCATCCAGCTTCCGCGACCCGATACTTGCCAGGATCAAGAAGCGTGCCTGTCGTCATGCGGACCGGATCGTTGTTGTCTCCGAGTGCACTAGGAAAGATCTTTTGCGACACTACCCTGATGTGGACCCAGGAATCGTCGAGGTGATTTATAATGGTGCAGACGAAGAGTTCTTTCCGGAGCCAATTTCCGAACCCTTCAATGTAATGGGTGAACGAATCGTGCCGTTCAGATACTTCCTGTATGTCGGCACGCGGGGATACTGCAAAAACTTCCCCTATGTTCTGTCAATATTGGCTAAAGCATGGTCAAAAGGATTGGAATATCGTCTTGTCATCGTAGGCGGTGGCCCACTATCTTCTAGGGAGCTAGCTAGTGCCGCCGCCTTAGGGCTCCCTCCAACCACCTTTCTGCAGATCTCCGGAATTGATAATGCCACTTTGCGCCGGCTCTATAGCAATACTTCTGCCTTACTCATTCCATCCATCTACGAAGGGTTCGGTCTGCCAGCACTTGAGGCGGCTCGATGTGGAGCACTTGTGCTTGCTTCACGTGGCTCAGCTCTAGATGAAATCATCGGCGAAACCGACTATGCCTTTGACCTGAACGCAAAGAATGAGATACCTCGCGTGCTGTCTCTTGGATTCGATAATGCAAATGCCGAAGCGGAGCGCGCCCGCTTGCTCAAGCGATCAGACATGTTCAGTTGGGATCGCTCCGTCAAACGCCTAATTGAGATATACGATGAGCTTGGTCACTGAAAAACTCCCAATTACGGTAGTGATTCTCACAAAGAATGAGGAGATGGTGGTTGCGCGTGCTATCGAGTCGGCGCTTAACGACTACGCCGAAGTTATCGTGCTTGACAGCTTCAGCGATGATAATACAGTTAATATTGCGCGACAGGCTGGTGCCGCCGTGATTCAAGAACCTTTCAAGGGCTACGCAAGCCAGCGTAATTTCGCCTTGAAAGACATGCCAAAATCAAATGAATGGATATTTTTTCTTGATGCGGACGAGATGATCTCTGAGCCGCTTACTGCAGAGCTTCGCCGAGATTTTGCGCAGATCAAGTCTGGAAACTTCGGCATGGGCTACGTGCGCCGCAAAGATTTTTTTATGGGCCGTTGGATCCGCCGCTCGTCAGGTTACCCAACTTGGTTCGGGCGGCTCTGTCATGCGTCATCCGTGCGGGTAGAGCGCGAGATTAACGAAGAATACCGCTGTGACCGCCCGGTAATGCGGCTGTCAGGGCACCTGTTACACTATCCATTCGCAAAGGGCGTATCCTACTGGATGGAACGGCACAACCGGTATTCCACAGCCGAGGCTGTGGAAAAAATTCGGGGAGTCAAGAGCGGGTACGGACTAATCTTTTCCCACGATCCGGGATTGCGGCGCAAGGGGTTGAAACAGATATATATGAGGCTCCCATTCCGGCCGCTCATTGGGTTCCTGTACTTATACTTTTTCCGCGGTGGCTTTCTTGATGGAAAAGCAGGTCTTCGTTTCGCACTCCTGCGGACATTCTACGAACTCCTGATAAGTATAAAATATGACGAGATGGTCGCCGAGAGAAGTGAAGCTGAGAACAGAAAATGAATCGTGTATGCTACATTGTTGTTCTGGGCCCGGATGGTAGTGGTAAGACCACAATTGCCGATCGGTTAGCCGAATCACTTTCGAAGAATTATTCGGTGCACCGTATGAATTTTGCGTTCGGGATTATGCCATCTATCTCCCGAGTTTTGGGTCGCGCGCCGCGCCAGGCTGTACCCGAGGGAAAGCTTGATGCAGGCATGGTTCGTCCTCTCAGACCTGCTAAGGCAGTGCTTCTCGGCATTTGGTACGGAATTGATCACGTACTAGGTCATATTACGGTGCGCCGTGCAAAGCCCGGCGAGGTAATTGTTTTTGCGCGCTCATATCATGACTTCCTTTACCAGCGCGCCTATCTAAAACTACCCTGCGTCGTACCACGCCTGTTCCTCGCTCTTGGGCCGAAACCCGACCTCGTCGTGACACCGCTACGTGATCCTGTGGTTATCAACGAAGGAAAGCCCGAGCTGACCATCGATGAAATAACTGAACAATATGATCGAATTACGAGTAGGCTAAGTTCCTATTCGTATTTCAGTGAAATCGATGCCAATGTTGGTGCAGAATATGCGGTTAAAAAGATTCGCGAAAGGATTGGTCTATGAGATCAAAGACCGTCCTGCTGTCTCTCGGCGAGCAGATTTTCGCCAGTGGCTTTACATTCTTCCTGTTTCTAGTGGCCGTACGCCAACTCGATCAGACTGCGCTGGAAATCTACACCGGGCTCTTTAGTCTCAACCAGTCCTTCAGTTTCTTTCTTTTCGGACTGGTGTTGTTGCCCATGGCATCCAGTGCTGGGGAGGACGCTGGAAAACACCTTGGCGTCTCCATCGTGCTGCTGGTAATTTTGTTATTGGTCTTTGCACTCGCAAGTCCGCTAGCGATGAATTTCTTTACAAGTTTCGAGGGGCGGATTACGCCTCAGTTATGGTTGCTGGCACTGGGATTTTTTGCATCGCAATGTGCTTACGAGGCTGCCCGCTGGCTAACTATCCGCCTGAAGGGCTCGCGCTCCGCATGTCCCGTAACGATGACACGTTTTGCTCTGTTCTTTTCCGGTATGTTTTTGATTGGAGCAGAACAGCTCGACGCAACGAACTTTACCCTTATGCAGATAGTGGTGAATGCCATGGCGGTGATCGGCTTTACCTTTGCCATGCGCGACGCTCTTCATGAAGTACATCCATCACTGCCGGATCGTAGTGCCATTCGCCACCTAGCAAACTTAGGTACGGCTGTTGCCAACTTCGCAACAAATTTCGCGACAGTGATATTAGTTGACCGTGGTCTCGGTGAGGCAGGTCTAGCAGCCTTTCAGGGGCTGCGTTCAGCCACGAATCCAATTGGACTAATAAGTCAAGTGATCGATAATCACTTCAGTGCGGAACTTGCACGCTCGGGGCGCAGCTTCACAGAGACGGATCGCATTAAAAGAGTTGCGCTGACGGGTTCGGCAATTCTGCTGACGTTGGCAACTCTGCTTGGGCCTCAGATCGTCAATCTACTTTTTGGTGACCGCTTCGCTGAGTACTGGGTGCTGCTGCCACTGCTGTTGATGGCATCGTTGAGCCATGCCCTGACGCGGCCAATTTTCGTCAAGTGGCGCTTGGCAGACGGCATACATGCGCTCAATATGTATAGTTTTGTACAGATTACCGTGGTACTGCCCATACTGGCCGGACTGGGCTGGGCGGGATGGACCTATGCGATGGTCGCATTCTTTGCTCTTCTGCCGGTTACCGCTGTAATAGTGAACATATCATACTACAATAAACGGACAGGTAATCTTAAATTATGACCGTCATGCCTCCACTTAACACCGCTCCTCAGGTTCTTACTGCGCTCCTGCAGGCACTCGGGCCTGCCATGCCCTTCGTTATTCTGCGAAATTACGAGGGGTTGCCTGATGACTGGAACAATGATGTTGACATATTGATACGGCCGGACGATCTGGCGAAAGCGCAAGGCATTGTCCTGGCCACACTGCGTAATAGCCCCTATGCCGAGCAAGCATGCGTAATGGAAAGGCTTAATTTTTGGTCTATCAGTATGCCCTGCGAAGACCGTACGCTTGTTGTGGACTTTATGACTTCAATGACCAAGTGTTGGTTTACCTATGCCGATAACGAAGCCATTTTTTCGGCTTGCAGGCCTAGACATGCGCTTTTCTCGGTTCCTGACCCACTACATGAATTATTGCTGATCGCCGCAAAGGAGCTTTTTGCTTATGGAAGCATTCGCTCGCGTTATCATAAACGGCTGGCCGGACACAATAAGGAAGAGAGTCTGAAAGGTGCAATGTCGCTATTTTCCAACTACTTGACTAAGCGGGGTTGCCGTCTAATCGCAAGCGCATTGACAGATCCGAACGTTACCGGAAGACCAGGCTTGCGACCTACGACTGTTCTGAGCCCACGCGCAATGCTGGCTTGGGTTCATAAGAGGAGTAACCGCAGGCGACCGCTTGTGTTCGATATCAGTAAGACCTCATGACCGGCAAATAAGAATCCGCTATGTCGCTGTGGCTCCAGCCAACTTCCTGTTCTACCTATAACAACGACAGCAATTTGTCAAGATGCTTGAGTCTGCCCCATTATGATTGGAAATGTGGAATTGAAAACCTGTTCGTACCGGATTTTTTTATCAAAAATAGAATATAGGGATGCGCGGTGACAAAGGTTATGCACCTTTTCTTTATATATACGTTTGCTATTGTTTATCCGTTTATTAATGTGGTCATCAATACAGATATATGGCCGGAAAATATTCAGTTTATTGATCAAATAATACGTCATGGGGCTGTGCTAATTGTTGCGATGTCTGGAATTGTTCACCACAGGCTATACCTAAGCGAATCTCCAAGGCTTCGCCAAATTATAATTGTTGCATTGTTGATTTCTTTGTCTCTGTTATGTGTTGAAATATTAAAGTCGATGGTGGTTGGTGTCGTAAATTACATGAGAATATATTCCTCTTTGGGGGTTTTTTTGTTGGTTGCCTTTGGTGCTGCAATATCGCACCCGACAGTCAGTAAAAAATTCTTCAGTATGCTCATGCTTTCTTTTGGTGTGAGTTTGTTTGTCGTATCAATAGTGGCATTAGGTGACGGAAGCGAACTATCGACATCAGTTTACGGACGTGAGCGATATCTGTTCGGCTATAGCCACCCTGGACGACTTGCGCAGCACCTATTTATTGTGGCTCTTGTTTTGCTGTTTGTTGCTGACGTTAGAAAAAGCGTAAAAATATTCTTTATTATTGTCATCTCTGTGCTTGTTATAATGACGTCTACAAGATTGGTTGAGTTGATGCTTGCGTTCCTCATCTTTTTCAAGATTCTACAGAAAATAAGATTCGGTTTATTTTTATATATGTGTATGGCGATCATAATGGTTGCGTTTGCAGGGGTTGCGCTGTTCACCGTGGATGACAAAGTAGTCTACTATGCTACGTCAGGCAGGGTTTCATGGTGGCTCACTTCTATTTCACTGAATGTAAGTGATTTTACTCCCATTGAATACATTCTTGGATCTTTTGGAGAGTTAGTAGCAAACCTTGAGCATGTGGCTGGCGATTATGGCAATAGAGTAACTATGTTTCGTATTGATAATGGTTACATTGAAGTTTTTTATTTGCATGGGCTGTTTGGGCTTATTGTTGTTCTTTCTTACTTGTTTATTTTAATGGGGGCAAGCAGCTTGAAGCTTAATGACAGATTCGCGTTGGTCGCGGTTTTTGCGTTTTTCTCCTTTTCGGAATCGGGGCTATTTACTATAGGTAGTGCTATGAGTTTAATATTGGTTTCCCTGATAATACGGAAGGCATATTTAGGAATACGCTGCATAAACCGTTCCCCCCTCCCTACCGGCTGATTGCCGGTGACGGGGTGGAATTCAGTTTCTTAGCCACTGGCTTACTTAAATCCCCATGAATCAAACCTCATTCTCCTAGGCCGAGCACCAGAACAAGAAGCTCAGCCAGACGGCATCCTGTGCCCTGTCTGCAGCATGAGCGCGTACGACAACGCCTGTGACGAGAGTTCCTTTTACAGCTGCAAGGTTGAAGCGGCACATGGTGAACGATTCGGTACCTGGGCGGCGATGCGGCGGCAAGTGATCGAGTACATCGAGATGTAGTACAATTAGTAATTTCGGCACATTGAGATTATGATGATCAGCCCGAGGAATTCAAGACCATATAAGTCGTTTAGACTGATGTCCACAAATACTGGTCATGATCACTTCTTCTAGAAGGTCCATGCCGCTTTGCCAGGCAAAGTGCGATAAACTATTGAATAAGAGATTTAAAATGTGTAAGCGTGCATTAATAACAGGGATTACTGGGCAAGATGGTTCATACCTCGCCGAGTTCCTGCTCGAGAGAGGCTATGTGGTTCATGGCATCAAGCGCCGTGCGTCGCTGTTCAATACCCAGCGTGTGGATCATATCTATCAAGATCCGCACGTTGAGAACCAAAACTTCGTGCTGCACTACGGCGATATGTCTGATTCCTCTAATTTGATCCGGATTATCCAGCAAGTGCAGCCAGACGAGGTTTACAATTTGGCAGCGCAGTCCCATGTAGCGGTGAGCTTCGAATCGCCGGAGTATACCGCCGATGTGGATGCACTAGGCACGCTGCGCCTCTTGGAGGCAATTCGCCTGTTAGGACTTGAGAAAAAGACACGCTTCTACCAGGCTTCTACCTCCGAGCTTTTCGGTGAAGTACAGGAAACCCCCCAGCGCGAGACTACGCCTTTCTATCCCCGCTCACCGTATGCGGCGGCCAAGCTTTATGCCTACTGGATTACCGTGAACTATCGTGAGTCCTATGGCATGTATGCCTGTAACGGAATCCTGTTCAATCACGAATCCCCGAGGCGCGGTGAGACCTTTGTGACGCGCAAGATCACCCGTGGCTTGGCCAATATCGCCCAAGGGCTGGAAGCGTGTTTGTACATGGGGAATATGGATGCGCTGCGTGACTGGGGGCATGCCAAGGATTATGTACGAATGCAGTGGATGATGCTGCAACAGGATGAGCCCGAGGATTTTGTGATTGCCACCGGAAAGCAGATCTCGGTGCGTGACTTCATCCGCCTGAGTGCCGCCGAGCTGGGCATCACGCTTCGATTCGAAGGGACGGGGGTCGAGGAGGTCGCCATTGCCGAGGAAGTGAGAGGCAATAAGGCACCCGCGCTGAAGCCCGGAGATGTCATCGTGCGGGTTGACACGCGCTACTTCCGTCCCGCCGAGGTGGAGACCCTGCTGGGCGACCCCGCCAAGGCCAAGGCCAAGTTGGGCTGGGAACCAGAGATCACCGTCGAAGAGATGTGCGCAGAGATGGTGGCCGAGGACCTCAAGGTCGCCAAACGTCATGCTCTGCTCAAGCAGCATGGCTATGAGATACCGGTTAGCGTGGAGGGCTGAGCATGACGCGTGATCTCGATCAAACCGTCTTCGTGGCTGGGCACCGGGGGATGGTGGGCTCGGCAATCGTGCGGCGTCTGGAATCACTCGGGTATACTCGGATCCTTACGGCGGGTCGTGATGATCTCGATCTGAACCGGCAAGCCCAGGTCGACGCCTTTTTCCAGACGCATGATATCGACCAAGTCTATCTTGCCGCGGCCAAGGTGGGAGGCATACAGGCCAATAATAGCTATCCGGCGGAGTTCATCTACGAGAATCTGATGATCGAGTCGAATGTGATTCAGGCGGCACATCGAGCCGGGGTCCATAAGCTGCTGTTCCTGGGATCGTCTTGTATCTATCCCAAGCTGGCCGAACAGCCGATGCGCGAGGACGCACTGTTGACGGGGACGCTGGAACCGACCAACGAACCCTATGCCATTGCCAAGATTGCCGGGATCAAGCTCTGTGAAAGCTATAACCGCCAATATGGGTGTGACTACCGGAGCGTGATGCCGACTAATCTTTATGGCCCCCACGACAACTTTCATCCCGAAAACTCGCATGTGATCCCTGCCTTGCTGCGCCGCTTCCACGAAGCGAAACTACGCGGTGACGAAGAAGTGGTGGTATGGGGCAGTGGCAAGCCCAGGCGTGAGTTACTGCATGTCGATGACATGGCGGCAGCCAGCGTGCATGTCATGGGGCTGGACCCGGACACCTATACGGCCAATACCGACCCGATGCTGTCGCATATTAATGTCGGTACCGGCGTTGACTGTACCATCCGCGAATTGGCCGAGACCGTCGCCCGCGTGACGGGGTTTCCTGGCCGCTTGCAGTTCGATGCCAGCAAACCCGATGGCGCGCCGCGTAAGCTGCTGGATGTGTCACGACTGAAAACCCTTGGCTGGCAAGCCGGCATATCCTTGGAGGCCGGATTAGCGGATACTTATCGCTGGTTTCTGGAGCATCAGGATCGTTTTCGTGGCTGATATCGTATGTGGTTGAGCAATAGCGACTTTTCTCAGGTGGTTGCGCATACCCCGTTGGTGTCTTTGGATTTTGTGATCACCAATGCCTCGGGGGAGTGGCTGCTTGGGCAACGGTTCAATCGCCCTGCCCAAGGCCAATGGTTCGTGCCGGGGGGCCGTGTTCGGAAAGATGAAACGCTCGATGCCGCCGCGTTACGCCTGACAACCGAGGAGTTGGGACAGAGACGCTCGTTGGCGGACATGCACTTTCTTGGGGTGTATGAACACTTCTATACCGACAGCCAATTCGATTCGGACGTGTCGACCCATTACGTGGTCCTGGCCTACCACTTCAGTTCGTCGCCGGAGTTGGCCAGGCTTCCACGAGAACAGCATGGCCAGTACCAATGGTGGTTGCCTGATGAGATAGGTGTGTGTGAAGACGTGCATGCCAATACCTTGGGTTACTTGCCAGCCATTTCTTCTCTCTTTGTTGGATAAGGACATTCCGATCATGATCACTCCCGTCATCATGGCCGGAGGCAGTGGTTCACGGCTATGGCCGCTGTCCCGGAGATTGCACCCCAAGCAGTTTTTACCGCTGACCGGCGAGGGCAGCATGCTACAGGAAACGCTCAAGCGGCTGGCTCTGCTTGAGCATCATGCACCTCTATTGATCTGCAACGAGGAACATCGGTTCCTGGCGGCCGAACAGATCCGCCAGTTGTGCATCAATGATGCAAAAATCCTCTTGGAGCCGGCAGGCCGTAATACTGCCCCGGCGATTGCGCTTGCGGCGCTTCATGCAGTGGAGCAGGATCCAGAAGCGCTGTTACTGGTGCTGCCCGCCGATCACCTGATCGAAGATGTGGCGCCATTCCATGAAAGCGTGAACCATGCTCGCCAACTGGCCGAGACAGGCCAACTGGTGACCTTCGGGGTGGTCCCCCAGCACCCTGAAACCGGCTACGGCTATATTCAGCGTGGCGAACCGCAAGGCAGCCATGGTTTCAAGGTCAAGCGCTTCGTCGAAAAACCCGATCGTGCTACGGCGCAAGACTATCTGGAAACCGGCGATTACTACTGGAACAGTGGTATGTTCCTGTTCCGGGCGGATCGCTACCTGGAGGAACTGGAGCGATTCCAACCGGAGATGGTCGCGGCTTGTCGCGCGGCCTTGAACGGAGCCACCCAGGATCTCGACTTTACCCGCCTCGATGCCGAGGCCTTCAGGTCATGCCCGGCAGATTCCATTGACTATGCGCTGATGGAACGCACGGAGCACGCCAGCATGGTGCCCCTGGATGCCGGGTGGAGCGATATCGGCTCTTGGTCAGCGTTGTGGGAAGTGAGCGATAAGGATGATCATGGCAATGTGATCCATGGGGATGTCATGATCCAGGACGGCAACAACCTGATGATACATGCCGACCACCGGCTGGTGACGACGGTTGGCGTGGATGACCTGGTGGTGGTCGAGACCAAGGATGCTGTGTTGGTTGCTCACAAGAACCGGGTGCAGGAAGTCAAGAGCATCGTTGAACGGCTAAAGGCTGAAGGCCGTGACGAGCACGAGAACCACCGCGAGGTCTATCGGCCCTGGGGCATGTATGACTCCATCGATAATGGGCTTCGCTATCAAGTCAAACGCATCACCGTGAAGCCTGGTGCCAAGCTCTCGGTGCAGATGCATCATCATCGCGCCGAACATTGGGTGGTGGTTTCGGGTACGGCCAAGGTGACCAACGGCGAAAAAAGCTACTTGGTCAGTGAAAATGAATCGACTTATATTCCGATCGGTCAGATTCATGCCTTGGAAAATCCTGGCGTTATCCCTCTGGAATTGATAGAAGTGCAGTCGGGCTCCTATTTGGGGGAAGATGATATCGTGCGCTTCAATGATCTCTATGGCCGCTGCTAATGACACAACCAATCAAAATCTCAATTATCACCGCTTGTTACAACAGTGAAAAAACCATAGGTGAAGCCATCGCTTCCTTGAAGCGTCAGAGTTGGCCTAATGTTGAGCATGTTGTCGTCGATGGCCTGTCCAGTGATGCCACGGTCGATATCGCGCGCCAAACCCTTGATGAGGCTGATGTTTTAATTTCAGAAAAGGATAAGGGCATTTATGATGCCTTGAACAAGGGAATCAAGCATGCGACTGGCGATGTGGTGGGCTTCTTGCACTCCGATGATCTCTATGCGCATGACAATGTCTTGAGCCATGTGGCTGAAAGCTTTGCCGATCCAGGAAAAGGCGCAGTATATGGTGATTTGGAATATGTGAGCGCCATTGATACGACAAAAATTGTCCGCTATTGGAAGTCTGGAAGCTTCAATCAAAAGAAGCTCAAGCGTGGTTGGATGCCACCACACCCTACCTTCTTCATGAGGCGTGATCTGTACAATGAGCTAGGTGGCTTTGATCTGGAGTTCCGGATTTCTGGCGATTACGATGCATTGTTACGATATTTGAGTAACGGTAAGGTTTCTGTCAGTTATTTGTCCGAGGTCTTGGTCAAGATGCGTGTGGGTGGTGTGAGCAATCGCAGCCTGTCATCGATCATGAAAAAGACCCGAGAAGATATTGATGCCATGGCTCGTAATGACATCAACCCTTGGTTTGCGCTTGGTTATAAGAATCTTTCAAAGATTCCTCAATTTTTTCGACGCCACAGGTAGATTTTAGGTGCGCTAGACATAAATAAACAAGGTAATCCCCCGGCTTGGCCGGGGGTGCTTACTTTTCATCAGGGTTACTTTTTCGTAAGGGGTTGATGTGCGCACTGATTTTGAACGCCGCCACTCTCGGTGGTATGAAAAAATTCTTCTGGGAGTGCCTTTTCAGCTACTGATCGGATTGCCGTTGGTGGTGATGCTGCCGTCGCTTGAGCGCTGGGGGTGGGAGTTCTGGCATTACTTGCCTGATGTGCGGCGTAATACCATCGCCGCCATTATCCTGGCGTTTATTGGTATCCTGTTTACGCTAAGGCGCTTGGCCAGGTTTCCTGGATCCCAGGTCGTCGCCTACATTGCCCCCACGGTCACTATCTACTTTCTCGTGATGGTAGCCATCCTGTTTTTTACGCGGGAGGGCTATACTCGCCAAGTCATGTTCAGTGGCTATTTGGCGTGCTTGTTGTGGTTTTTCGCCGGTCATTTTATCGGCAAGCGCTATCGGCGCTTGAAGCTGGCCGTGGTGCCGCTGGGGGAGGCACTGAAGCTTCAGGGCACTCGACAAATCGAGTTGAGGTATCTCGATAAGCCGGAACTGGATCGGGTAAGGTTTGATGCTATCGTGGCGGACCTGCATGCGGAAGACCTGACTCCCGAGTGGGAGAAGTTCCTGGCCAAGTGCACGCTGGCCCACATCCCGGTTTACAACGTTAAGCAGGTGCAGGAGTCGGTCACCGGCCGGGTGCGCATCCAGCATCTCTCCGAGAATGAATTCGGTAGCCTGCTGCCGTCCTCGCTCTACCAGGGGTTCAAGCGGGTGGTGGATTTCTTCGGGGCTCTCGTGCTGATTCCGCTGCTGTCGCCGATCATGCTGGCCACGGCGGTTGCCATCAAGCGCGATAGCCCGGGCCCCGTGCTCTTCGTGCAGGAGCGCATGGGCTATCGGGGCGTGCCGTTCAAGGTCTACAAGTTCCGCAGCATGCGCTGCGATCACCACGGCAAGGGTTTTACCGAGGGGGAGGACGATCCCCGGATCACCCGGGTGGGGCGCGTGATTCGCAAGTACAGGCTGGATGAGTTGCCGCAGCTGTTCAATGTGCTGAAGGGTGAGATGAGCTTCATCGGCCCCCGGCCCGAGTCGCTGGCGCTGTCCGAGTGGTATGAGAAGGACGTGCCCTTCTTCAGCTACCGTCACGTGGTGCGGCCGGGCATCTCGGGCTGGGCCCAGGTGGAGCAGGGCTATGCGGCGGAGGTCGACGGCATGACCGCCAAGCTGCAGTACGACTTCTACTACATCAAGCATTTTTCGCTATGGATCGACGTGCTGATCACTTTCAAGACACTGAAGACCATTTTCACCGGCTTCGGGGCCAGATAGCCTGAATGCCGGAGTGACATGCTATACAATCGCGCGGGCGCCTTCAGGGCGCCCGCGGCGTTTCCGGGCAGGGCATGTGCCCGGGAACCGCCATTCTTGCAACCCATCGGTGTCGTCCAATCCCATGAATTCTGTCTTTTCCCGCGAGCGTGCCGTCAGTCTGAACGCCGGGGCGCTGTTCCTGGTGCTGGTGCTGCTGATCGCCACGCCCGTGCGCAGCCATATCGTCATCGCGCTGGTGATGCTCTATGCCCTCGCCTACCTGGTCGTCCATCGTGCCAGCCTGGCGGTGAACCGCTTCGACTGGGCGGTGATCGGCCTGATCAGCCTGTATCTGGTCTCGCAGCTACCGGCGTTCGTGCTGGCTGACTTCGAGAGCCGCTACCTGAGCGCGCCCCTGCACATGGTGGCCTCCATCCCTGTCTACTTGATGTTGCGCCATGCCGCGCCGGCGATCTCGCTCGGCCAATACCGGCGCTGGCTGGAGGGGGGGGCGGTGATCGGCAGCCTCGGCGGCGCGCTGCTGGCGCTCTATCAGACCCAGTGGCTGGGCTGGCATAGGGCGGATGGTTTCCTGTTCAGCATCAACTTCGGTTACCTGGCCTGTGCCCTGGCGTTCATCTGCGCGGCCCTGATGCGCGGTTCCACGCATAAAGCCTGGTTGCTGCTGGGGGCGCTGGCCGCCACGCTGTCCGTCATCCTCACCCTGACCCGCGGCGCGATCCTGGCCGTGCCGCTGCTGCTGGGGTGGTTGCTGGTGTTGAACGCCGACCGTCTCGGCTGGCACCGCTTGATCGCCACCGGCGTGGCCTTTTTGATGCTGGTGTTCGGTAGCTATTTCATACTTCCGACAGTACAAGATCGTGTTGACTACACTATATTAGAATTTAGCAAGATTATTCGACATGATTTTTCTGGTACCTCAAGTGGTGGCCGCATTGAGCTCTGGACTTCTGCGATAAGAGCATTTATTGAGCGCCCCCTAATCGGGTTGACTTACAATGAGCGTGAGGCACTAAATGCTACTTTGGTAGATCAAGGGGCTCTTACGGAGTGGGTGCTGACTGTGAGTCGTAGTCATGCCCATAGCCAGTACTTCGAGATGCTGGCCACCGGCGGGGGGCTCGGCATCGTGGCCTTGCTGGGCTATCTGGTGGCGCCGGGGCTGTATCAGTTCCGGCTCTATCGGCAGGACCGCTCCAATACCTATGCGCTGACCGGGCTGCTGTTCACCTCCGGGTTCGGGATTTATGGCCTGACGGAAGTTGCCCTGCAGCACGAGATGATCGCGGCCTTCTATGCCTATGTCCAGGTGACGCTGTTGGTGCTTGCGCTGAAGCACCGCGAGACCCGCGCTGCATGACACCGAGGCAGCGCCTGGCGCTGTGGCGGCTGCGCTGGCGCAACCGGGGCTCGCCGCGGGCAATTAGGTCGCCATCCATCCACGCACCCGGATTCGGCACTGTCGCATCGAGATCCAGGGGCGTGACCCCTCGGCGATCACGCCATCGTCGGCATCGGCAGCGTGGTGACTCAGGCTATCGGCGCCGGGGAAGTGGCCGCCGGGAATCCGGCTCGGGTGGTCAGGCGTGAGGTGAGCTGAGCTGAGCGGTTGATTTGCTGGCCGTGCTGGGGCGGTGGCTGTCCGGCCGCCACAAGGCAAGGCTCCATCAGGATATTCGCGATATCTTCGTCGACAACCTGCCCCATGTACTACCGCCTGGGCGCCGGGCGGCGGCTGGCACCGTCAGGGAAAACGCATGAAAAACCGCGCTATGACGGGCTTCCCCGAGTTCGACAGATAGAAGCGTAAACTGCTGATTTACCTGAAAACGCGTTGTCAAAATTGGCACTACAAGCGTGATGCAGCAGGTGCCGGCAGGCCAATCGCCTCGAAAAGGTCGCGTTGTTCAGGCTTCAATTTGGTCAGGCCGCTCGCCGTCTCGCGACGATGAAGCAGGACCTGGTGGAACTGGATCTTGCGGGCAATCTCCAGTGCCCGCGTAGGCGACAGCGGATGATGGCTCGCCTTCAGCCGCATCCTGAGCACCCGGTAAAGCACCAGGGCGAGGAAGCAGATCAGGGCATGGGCGCGGATGCGATCCGGTAGCCGGTGGTAGACCGGCGCGATCTCGATGTCGCTCTTCAGCACTCGGAAGCCGCGCTCGATGTCAGCCAGCGCCCGGTAGCGCTCCACGATCTGTTGTGGCTCATGATCGGCCATGTTGGTGACCAGAAGCAGCTTGCCATCCAGCATCCTGGCGCGATCGAGCGCTCGCTGATCCAGCACGTAGTTGAACGTCTCGGCCGTCAGGTCGACCTTGAGAATATGACCAAGGTGAGCGTCAGTGACGGCCTTGTAGAACCTGGCCGTCACGCCGGCATCAGAGAGCTTTCTGCCGCGATAGCGACGCCCGGCATCCTGGTTATCCAGCTTCTCGAACCACTGGCGAGCATCAGCCTGCAGTGCCTCGATCTTTTGATCGCGCGCTGCCGTCTGCACCTTGGCGACCTCCGGCCGGTGCGCCACGATCAACCGATGGTCCTGCCATGCCATCTCGCCGTAGGCTTCGCGATCGGCGTCCTGGCAGTGGGTCTGATGGAACGCCTTCAGCAGGTCATCAAACTCGCTGTAGCGACGACCCGGAACCGCCAGGATAAACTCGAGGTGGCGCCCATCGATCTTTACGGCTGACAAGGCGTCGAGGTTATCGAGGGAGAGCAGCCCACGGTCGGCCACCAGCACGACACGGCGGACATTGAAGCGCTTGACCATGGTCTCGATGGTCGGCAGCAGCGTCTTGGTTTCCGCGACGTTGCCATCGAATACCTCATGGTGGATGGGCAGGCCTTCCGCCGTCTGCACGACGCCCAGCATGAACTGTCGGGCGATCCCGCCCTCCTTCGAGGGACCATAATGGCGGACATCACCATCGAGTGAGGTACTGCCTTCTGCCCGGATCGTGGTGAGATCATAGAAGACGATCGACAGCTCTTGATCGATCAACGGCTTGAGCTGCTGTGCCAGCACGTCATTGAGGGCTTCGCTGCAGTCCGACAGAGTGTCCATGGTGCGCAGCAGGTGCTGATGACTGATCGAGGCCGTGTCGACGTCGGGTACCAGCACATCTTCCAGCCAGCGCAGCACACCGAGCTTCGATTCGGGGTCACAGAGGCGGTTGAACACCATGACCCGCAGCAGCCGCTCGGCATCGAACTGCCGCTTGGTGCGCAGCACCCGCCGGAAGGCGTCATCCAATCCAAGCTCTTTCCAGAGCGACGTCAGCAGCCAGGTATCGCCAACGGATCGCGCCGGCGCGAAGTCGGTCTCGCCGGTGCCCTCATCGAGGGTCGGCTGGCCGGATGCCCGCAGCAAGCCATTGATCAGCGCGCTGGATTCGCCGGCCGTGACGGCCTCGAGGCGACCCAGCGTCGCGATCACGCGTTGGCGCGACTTGCCGGCCTCGTCGCGGTAGGACTCGACGAGCTTCACGTAGCGGCGCGGGCCGGATTTGGTGACTTTGACGAACATGTCACCACCATAGACCGGCGATCATGTGACTGACAAGGCGCCGAGAGAAAAACGTGTCACTACAAAGATTTTGCCCGTGACTTGCTAAGTCACTGAATTCTCAGACCACAGGCGTCGAATTCAGGCCAAAATCGGGCTGGAAGTGTCGAACTCGGGGGCTTCGTAGCGCTTTACCAGTAGGAGCTAATGTGGTCATCTAACGGCTTTTGCTCATGGATGACTCATGCTGACACCGTCCCTTATGCACCATTTATCGATCGTTCCCGACTTCCGCCAGGCCTG
>NZ_JAKVPY010000040.1:0-19191 GCF_022487945.1 Halomonas flagellata | reverse complement strand
GGGATTCAAAAGCCTCGCACTATCAGAATCTCGCTGCTCGGTAGCGAGATGGTGGAGGAACTGGCTGAGCGTTGCTGAGATGCCGGAAGTGCCGCTCAGCAAAGGGCCTGATGAAAGAGGCGGGTTCAAGGGTGTCGACCCACATGCCACCGGTCGGCCCGCGTATCACCCCGCTGTACTCCTGAAAATCTATCTCTACGGTTACCTCAATCGCGTCCAATCCAGCCGTCGCCTAGAGCGCGAGGCACAGCGCAATGTCGAGCTGATGTGGCTGACAGAGCGCCTGGCACCGGACTTCAAGACGATTGCCGACTTCCGTAAGCACAATGGCAAGGCGATCCGCGCCACCTGCCGAGACTTTGTCGTGCTCTGCCGGCGTCTGGGGCTCTTCACACAAGCGATCGTGGCCATCGACGGGAGCAAGTTCAAGGCGGTCAACAACCGTGACCGCAACTTTACGTTTGCCAAGATGAAACGGCGCGCAGAGGAGATCGAGAAGAGCATCGAGCGTTACCTACGTCAACTCGACTCAGCTGACCAAGGCGACCCCGCTGTCACAGAGGCGCAGACAGCACAGCTGAAGGAAAAGATCGCCGCCCTTACCGAGGAAGTGCAGCAACTGCAAGCCATTGAAACACAAAGAACCCAGGCACCTGACCAGCAGATCTCGTTGACGGATCCCGATTCCCGCTCCATGACGACGCGAGGCACCGGGGTAGTGGGGTACAACGTACAGACGGCTGTGGATAACCAGTATCACTTGATCATCGCCCATGAGGTCACCAATGTCGGTAGTGACCGCAGTCAACTTTCCCGGATGGCCACGCAGGCGCGTGATGCCAGCGGCATCAAAGATCTCAACGTCGTGGCTGATCGTGGTTACTTTAAGGGAGAAGAGATTCTCGCGTGCCACAAGGCCGGTATCACCACCTATCTCCCCAAACCGAAAACCTCACCGAGCCAGGCCAAGGGAATGTTTCCCAGAGAGGCATTTCTCTTCATACCCGAAAGCAACGAATATCGCTGCCCTGCGGGAGAGCGTCTGATCTGGCGTTTCAAGAGCGTCGAAAAGGGTCAGACGCTGCATTGCTACTGGAGTTCAGCCTGCCCAACCTGCACGATGAAAGGGCAATGTACCACTGGTAAACACCGGCGTATCAAACGCTGGGAGCATGAGGATATGCTTGAGGCGGTACAGTCTAGGCTGGACCAGAAACCGGAAATGATGCGTCTCAGACGCCAGACAGTCGAGCGCCCGTTCGGCACACTGAAGGCCTGGATGGGATCGACGCATTTTCTGACCAAGAGCCTCCAGAACGTCAGCACGGAAATGAGCCTTCACGTGCTGGCCTACAATATGAAACGCGTCATGAAGATCCTCGGCACCAAGGGGTTGATTCAGGCGATGCGGGCATAGTGTGCCTGCCGCTTCTCTGTAGCGCCTGTAGCGCCCTATGACGCTCTCCAGGAAAGATTTCTCGGGGCGCGCGATTTTGAATAACCTTGTATGTGGCGATGACGGAAGTGCTTTGAGACGTCTCGTTGGCCGCTGGGCGTGGCCTGACAGCCGGATGCGGGAACAGGCAACGTATTTTTGGGTTTTCACACAGCCTCGGCCGAATGAGGAATGTTAGTCTATGCTGATGAATAGATTTTGGCAGCTGGCAACCCGAAGCGTCCATTTCGGAAAAGGCAGCGGGCGTGCGAATTTTTAATATATAGCCTAATATTAATTAATAAATATAGGGGTTAATGGCTTGAGATAACCTTGTCAGGCTACATTTGTCGGGAAAACGTGCCCGCATGTTTGCCTAATCATAGAATGCTCCGTCTAGTACCTGTTATGGAATAGAGGAACGACCATGGACGCGCGCGTCGAGAAGCTGAAAACGGTCGAGGAGTGCGAGCGGTTTGCTCGCAACGCGCGCGAGCGCGGTCACCCAGAGCTTGCGCAAGAAGCGCAGGCGCGAGCAGTTCATTTGAAGTCCGAGTAACACCAAGCGCAGTACCAGGTTGAGAGAGTGTCTCCAAACCGTGTACGCGTATGAGGATGATCAACCGCCATGGAATCATTGCGGCCGTAGAGCGGGCTGTAAACCGGTCGAACGAAACGATGGGGTACCAAACGTTAGTCGAGATGGGAATGGGCGAATTCGCGTTTGAAAGGGTCATCCTCCGCCACCCGACGAGTTTCTCGGAGGTGGTGGTCTCACGGTCGCGCGGACGCGCGGACGCGTCGGAATGAAGATGCCAACGACGCATGACAATGCGCTGCAGCACGACGCCGGAACTGCTGGGCCGTTCCGGCGCGGCTGAGCGCCACCGTTACCGAGTTAGTAATGTCCGACCACCCAATCGAAGAAAGTGATGCGATTTTTCGCAAAATCGCGCAAGCCTACGGAGATGAGGCAATATCCGAACCGAACGCCATTGAAGGGCTATTGTTCCGACCTTCAAACAATAGGGGTGCAAACCGCGAATGAAATTGCGTTCGGCGGCAGAGGCCGGGTCGGCCCTTGTTACAAGGATGTTTCACTCGTTGAGGCTATCAGGCGATTTAGAAACCAATGACCATTGAACGATTTGAGGTTCTTCGGGGCGTGGTCCATCCTTGGTACTGTGACAGCTTCGGTCACATGAACGTGCGCTGGTACAGTCATTTCTTCGATGATGCCACGCTCCATCTGTGGCCGCTCTACTGGAGCAGTCACAAGCGGATGCAGGATGAGTTGGGTGTTCACACTGTAACGGCCTCGGCGACGGTGCAGTTCCAGCGGGAACTGGTGTCCGGGGATCTGATCCTGGTGGATAGTTCGCTCAACCGGGTCGGCGGAAAGAGTTCTACCTTTATTCTTCGCATGCTGCATGTGGATACGCGTGAGGTGCATGCCACCTACGAGGTGACAGAGGTCTTTTTCGCCACGAAGACGCGCAAGTCGACGTCAATGCCGACCTCGATCAGGCAGGCACTGGAATCGAGAATGGACGCGCATTTCGGCGACTGAGCCATGGATACGGGGGTAGCGGAGACGGGGTCAGCGGTAGAGAGCGAAAACGGTGTCTACCTTCGGATTGGGCAGGCAGGCGGAGGTGATCGGAGTGTCCTAGACTCGCTGGTATGGCGGGGCCGCCGGCAAGCGTGGCTGTTTTCAGGCGCTGCTCGCCCGCAGCGCCTACAGGCGCGCGACCGCCTCGGTGGAGCGATCCAGGGACTGCGGTGGTCTTGTGAACGACGCAGGTGGATTTCCTGTCCTTTCCAAGGGAGGTCACCATGACTTTTCGACCCGACCCAACATTCCACGCCACGGCGCAGCTTGCCATGCAGGCGCCCGTGGAGAACTATGGCTTCACCGTGATGCTCAGCCCGGACGGCGCGCAACCGGACGCGCTCGCCGTGGTCGATCTGAATCCGGACTCCGACCGCTATGGCACCATCGTGAATACCCTGGCCATGCCCTATGCAGGCGACGAGTTCCATCATTTCGGCTGGAACGCCTGTTCCTCGTCACTGTCGCCGATGTCCGGTCATGCCTTCCTCGAGCGCCGCTACCTGATCGTGCCGGGGATCCGGTCCTCGCGCATCTACGTGATCGACGTGAAAGACCCGCTTGACGCGAAGATCCACAAGATCATCGAGCCCGAAGAGGTTTTCGAGAAGACCGGTTATTCGCGCCCCCACACCGTCCATTGCGGGCCCGAGGGCATCTATGTCTCGACACTCGGTGGCGGCGGCGCGGACGGCACGGACGGACCGCCTGGCGTCTTCATCATGGATTGCGAGACCTTCGAGATCCTCGGCCGTTACGAGATGGACCGGGGCAAGCAGGACAAGCATTACGATTTCTGGTGGAACCTGCCGCAGGACTACATGGTCAGTTCCGAATGGGGGCTGCCGCCGCAGTTCGAGAATGGCATCGTCGCCGAGGATCTTCTGGCGAACCAGTACGGCCATTCGATCCACTTCTGGGATCTGCGCCGGCGCAAGAATATCCAGACGATGGATTTCGGCGAGAACTACCAGATGGCGCTGGAGATCCGGCCCGCGCACGACCCGAAGAAATCCTACGGTTTTTGCGGCATTGTCGTGGACACCACGAACCTGCAAGGCGCGATCTTCACCTGGTGGCGCGGTGACGATGGCATCTGGCAGTCCAAAAAGACCATCACCATCGATCCGCGCCCCGAGGCGGCGGAAAACCTGCCGCCGCTCCTGCAGGGATTCGAGGCGGTGCCACCGCTGGTCACCGATATCGATCTCAGTCTCGATGACAAGTACCTGTACGTGGCCTGTTGGGGCCTGGGCGAGATGCACCAGTATGACGTGTCGGACCCCATGAACCCGGTCCTGACCGGAAAAGTGGAACTGGGCGGCATCGCCCGTGGAACGCCCCATCCAGGCGGCGGGGCCTTCGCCTTTGGCCCGCAGATGGTCGAGATCAGCCGCGACGGCAAACGGGTCTACTGGACCAACTCGCTCTATTCCTCATGGGACAATCAGTTCTATCCCGGGCAGGAGGGCGGCCAGATGGTCATGGCTCGTGTCGGTGACAATGGCGGTCTGACGCTCGATCCCGATTTCTACGTCGATTTCCCCAAGGGCTATCGCGCCCACCAGATCCGGCTTGAGGGCGGTGATTGCTCGACCGACAGTTTCTGTTATCCCAACCTCTGAATGGGGCTCGACGCGGGCACGGTGACGGCCCTTTGGGGGGCCGTCCTGCTTTCCGGGTTCTATCACGGCGTCAATCCCGGGATGGGGTGGCCGCTTGCCGTATCGTCCAGCTTGATGGACGGGCGGGGCCAGGCCATGGTCAAGGCGCTCGGGGCGCTGGCGGCCGGCCACCTTCTGGCGATGCTGGCGATCTTGCTGCCCTTCTCGATGATGACCGTACTGCTCGACTGGCAGACCGAAATCCGCGTCGGCGCCGCAGCACTGGTGATCGCCGCAGGTGCCTACCTGCTGATCAATCGCCGGCATCCGAGGATTCTTGCCCGAGTGCATCCCTCGCGCCTGGTGCTCTGGTCGTTTCTCGCCGCGATGGCGCACGGTGCCGGCTTGATGCTGCTGCCGATCTACCTGGGCATTTCCGGAACTGAGCCGGGTGAGGCCGGCCACGCGGCCGCGCGCGAACTGATGGGGCGCAACATCGGCTCGGCGTTCGTCGTGGCGCTGGCGCATACCGCCGCCATGACGGTGGCCGGCGGCGTGATCGCCGCAGGGACCTATTACTACCTCGGGCTCAGGTTTCTGAAGCGCACATGGTTCAACCTCGATGTGGTCTGGGCGTTGAGCCTGATCCTCGTCGGTCTCTCGGGGCTGTATCTGGCCATCAACGGGCACTGACGCAGGCGCGGACACGATCTCGGGCCTGCTCCGTCCAACCAGTGGCGTCAGATCCGCAATAATAGGTGACGCCACTGGAACTGCCCGGTTCGGCGTTAGAGTAAGAATCCCCGGCGGCCAGCGCTGCTACGCCTCAGCCGATCGCCAGCGCCTGCACTTCATTCGCCACGCAAGGGAATTCGGCTTCTCCGTCGACCCGATTCGCGAACTCATCGCTCTAGCCTCGAACGGAGACCGCTCCTGCGCCGACATCGACGCCATCGCCCGTTACCACTGGCGTTATATCAGCGCTCACTCAAAGACCGCTCCTGGCCGGTTTCTGTCTGTCAGTAATTTCTTTATTAGTTTTGCTTCCCTGTTGACGGTTCCTCAAAGAATCTTTCCCTCAAATAGATGGCTCATCTATTGAATGCCGCTACAGCGGCTCCTGCAAGGTGTTTCGGCCAGGATGATGCGACGAATTTTGCCATTCTGCCCTCTTCAATCGCGCAGAAAATCTGCGCTCCCACAACCCCAAGTTGCAGACTATTCTGGCCGAGTAAGTAACCTTAGCCTATGCTGATGGGTGTTTAAGGTAGTTGACGACCCAGAGCGGCCATGCCGGCAAAGGCAGCATGCGTGGTGATTGGTGTTATTTGGCCGAGCTATACTTAATGTTTCGGTGTTTCAATGGGTTAAGATGCAGGTGGTGTGCGATATAACATTATTGAATGTGCATGCGCGTTCATCCCATATCAGAGCGTGCTATCTAATACAGTTAGGCGCATGCGGCACATCCTGCAAATGCCGCAACAAATGGAGGTCGTTACATGAAAATGTTACTTACAGTCGAATTCCCGCTTGAGCCTTTTAACTCCCTCGTCAGAAATGGCAAGGCGGGCGAGATCATTGGGCGAATCCTCGAATCAATTAAGCCAGAGACAGCCTATTTCACGGAGCAAGATGGGAAACGCGGCGGAATCTTCGTGATTGATGTAAAAACTCCATCAGAAGTGCCCTTCTTTGCGGAGCCCTTCTTTCTCAACTTCCAGGCCACCTGTAAATTCAGAATTCTGATGAGCCCGGAGGATTTACAAAAAGCTGGGTTGGAGGAGCTCGGCAAGAAGTGGGCGTGATATCCGCCTAACCATTTGTTCAAGGGGACGCCGAGACCGGACCCGCGTTCATCCGGAGTACACTGCCCGGCGCCCCTTAACTCAAGCATTATATCAGCACATGATGAAGGACCGCTTCTGGCCGGTTGAAGAAGTTTAGTCTAAGCTCATCCTTATGGTTAGCGGCTGACGACCCAAAGCGGCCAGTCCGGCAAAGGCAGCATGCTTGTTCATCCATGTATACAGCAAGCGCGGTGATTGGTGTTATGTGGCCGAACTATACATAATATCATTTGATTTCAATAGGTTGATCGGCGCGCGGTATAACATTATTGAACGTGAATGCACGCTCATCCAATATCAAAGCGTGCAGTCTAATACTAGTTTAGGCCCAAACAACCAAAGGAGGATAGAACGATGAAGAAGACAGCCATTTCAGCGTTTATCGCAGTGCTCATAGCCCTTAGTGGGATTGCATATGCAAGGGCTGCTGGTGATATGACCGTGCAAAGTCCCATAGAGGTAAAGGTGACTCTTGGTGATGAGCAAAATGCATTGCGCTTTTTTCCGGCAAACCTCACCTTTGAAACGGGAAAATTATATAAGCTAGTTTTGTACAACGCGAGCGAAATGAAACACTATTTTAGTTCAGAAGGGTTATCTCGCTCCGTGTTTACACGAAAGGCTCAAGTATTGGGAGCTGATGGCAAGACCATTGCTGAAGTTAAGGGGATGATTCGTGAAATCGAAGTGTATCCCAATGGAACGGCCGAATGGTGGTTTGTACCTGTAAAAACAGGGACACTTAATGACCTAGAATGTACCATCGAAGGTCATTCAGAGGCGGGGATGATTGGTAGTATAAGTATCAAGTAGAAAGGTCAAGTGGCCTAACGAATAAGGATAGGTCGTGGCTCGCTTAGCTCGCACGACCTATCCTTATTCGTTCGGCCTGAATTCAAGCAATAAGCACAGCATTTGGTCCGCACAGGCTTGGTGCTACATGAGAACTTTCTGATCGTCAGCTTCTGGCCGAAAGCAGCCAGCTTGTGTAAACTAGACTTGAGTGATCTGGGCGTACCCGTTTAACTTTATTTTTTCACTCTGCTTGGGAAAGGGGGAGTCCTGAATCAAGGATAACAGCAGGCCAGCAGGTCTCAACCCCGCTTATTCACCGGGGCATCGATTTGGCGCCTTGAGTGGGGTGGTGGCCGGCAACGACCCACATCAGCGTGATCAGGCTGCCTGATGACCGCCAGCCTTATTCCATTTTCGTTCGATTGACTGACTATCTATAGCCTTTCGGAGCAAAGCCCGAGCAAAGTCGCAGCCGTGTTCGTCGACCACCGGAGTGGCCACCCTGCCTGCGGAGTGGATCATGGTGATGCCGTGTATCAGACCAAGGCGGTCAGCCGAGGTAGGCCCTTCAGCAGGGTGGGCCACCATTTGTCGGCAGCATCGCCAAGCTGCACGGTGATGCGCCGGGCGTGTACCGATAACGTCGCCGCCACCTTGAGCACTTGCTCGCGCATCCGGATCAGGCTCCAGCCTTGTCGAGTCTGCACTTCCAGCAGGCAGCGAAGGCCATGCAGGACCTGATAGGCGTAGAGACTCAGCAGCAGGCTCACTTCGTTGCGGGCCATCACGTCCTGAACGGTGGAGGCGCCGCGATCCGTCGACGAGAGGTGCACGTCGAGCGCCGACTTCACCTCGCCCATGTGCGCCTCGGCGCTGCCGCGCTTGCGGTACAGCGCCAGGAGCTTCTCCGGCGGCCAGTCGAATTTGCCGAGGTTGGTGACCAGGAAGAAGGCATGCAGCAGCAGGTCATCGGGGTGTTCTTGCACCACCAGCACCACGCGCCGTGGCGCCGGCCAGGAACCGGCTTGGTACTCAAGGTCGTGGCACCACTCCCGAGGTTGCGCGGGTGGGCGGCCGGGTGGTCGCTTCAGGAACGGTGCTGCCAGCTTCTGCAGGCCCGTGTGGCTGCGCAGTCGGCCCAGGTACTCGATGTCGCGATCTTCCAAGGCCTCCAGCGTCGCGTTGTCGGTGAAACCGGCGTCGATGCGCACCCGCACCTGGGCCCCGGTACTCTCGTTGAGTCGCCGCACCAGATGCGGGATCCAGGTATCGGCATTCTCGGCCGGGCCGGCGTTGCCCTCGCGCAGCAGGCCGCCGACCATGTCGCCGGTTTCGGCCAGCGAGGCGACCAGCGGCGAGTAGATCCGTGCACCGACGTGGCCGTGAAAGGCCGAGCCGCCCTGGTGGCCGTGGACCTCGATCGGCAAGCCATCGATGTCCAGAGTCAGCTGCTCGGGTCGTTCGCCATTCTTCAACGAGGTCAGACGCCAGACCACCAGTCGCAGCAGGCCTTCGTGCACGGCATCGACGTTGTCGTCGCGACCGAGGCACGTCAGCAGCCGCGACAGTGTGGCTTGAGACGGCCGATCTTGAGCCAACGGCGTCGTCCCGCGAGCATCGCTGCAGGCCAACTGCCAGAGCGGATCGCGTCGCAGCGTGTCGGTATCGCTGAGGTCGATCCAGCCCATCGCGCGCTGCAGCACCAGGGTGCGCAGCTGGCTGGCCAACGAATGACGGATACGCAGCGGGTGGCGTCGATCGACCAGGTTGTCCTCCAGCGCCTCGATCACGCCGCTGTTATCGAGGGCTTCACGCAGCAGCAGAGCACCGCTGTCGCTGGTGGTGCGCTGGCCGTCGAGCTCAACGCGGATGGACCCGTTGCAGGACGGAATCCAGGGAGATACGCTTTCACCCATAGCGGATGGTCCTCTGGAATCAGGTTCTTGGCGGAACGCACTGATTTCTCAAGAGAATACCATCCGCTATCTTCGTTTTCAGGCCGGTCTCATGAATAAGCCGGGCTCAAGACTCATATGCCGCTAATCATGAAATCAATGGCAGCCACCAGCTCCTCGCGGCATTGACCGAGGTCGTGGACCTTGGCTCCTAGCCGGTGCCGGTCGATTCCCGCAAGGTCCTCAGCAGGTCGCTCTGGATATCGAGCAGGTAGGGGTATTGCCTGCGTGATGCCGGGTTCTTGTTTTCGTACACGCAGAACTGGGCCATCAGAACTTCCTGGCGCTATCGCCGAAGGTCCCGTTTTTCTCGACGAAACGGTTGTACGCCTCGATGGCGTCGGCGTTCTCCCGCTGCCACTGGGTGCGTTGTGCGGCACGGACCTGTTCGGCGAGCACTTGCTCCAGTGCCGCGGAAAAATTGATGCCCAAGCCTCTGGCCTTATCAAGCAGGTCGCTGTTGATGCTGACGTTGGTTGGCTTCTTGGGCGCGCGGGTATCGTAGATGTCATAGCCTATGCGCACTATTGGTACGGGGCAAGGTGCGATCTCCGAGGATCGTATGATGGCTCGGGTGGTGGTGCCATCGATTGGAGCGCTTGTTGCTATGCTGCGTGCATTGGGGGTGGGGAGGGAGTCATGGTGTATGTGCTGCTGGTTGCTGTACTGATACTGTCGGCGCCGACTGCCCAGGCCGAGGAGGCGGGCGTGGTGTTCGCCATGGGCGGTGAGCGCTTCGTGCTGACCCCGGACTGCGCGCGATGGGTCGACCATGTCGTCACCGAGGATGACCGGGTGCACCTGCGCTTCGACATGCCGGAAACCCCGCCGTGTTTCGGGGCCTTCCACAGCCTGCTCTCCACACATCAGGGCGAACGCCTGACCATCACCTTCCGCGGCGAGACGCTGCTGGAGGCGAACCTGCACACCACGCTGGGTCCCAGCCACATCGTGCTGGAGTCGCGACATCCGCGTGTGGCGATCAATGCCCTCCGCTATCTCAGTGGCTTGCCAGACGCCGAGGCACCCTGATGGGCCGCGCCGGGCGTTTCCGCCGCCTTGCCGTGGGGCTGGTCGTCACCCTGGCGGCGTTGGCGTTGCTGGTGTGGCTGGTGCTGTGGTGGTTGTCGCCGGCGCCGGTGACGGGCCGGCTGGTCGAGTATCACGACGATTCGCCGGTGGCCGGCGCCACCATCACCCTGAGCCGCCAGGGCTGGGGCCTGAGCGATCACGATGGCCAGTTGATCTGGGACAAGCGCTACGAGGCCACCGTCACCACCGACCCCGAGGGGCGCTTCCGCCTGCCGATGCCCGGCCCGGTATGGCTGGTGGGGGGCGGCGGCGGCCGGTTGACGGTCGAGGCGGAGGGATTCCAGACTCTCGAGGCTGGTTACGTAGCACCCGGCGCGGAGCCTAACCTGCAGACGGTACCCGATCGCGACGATCGGCTGCCTGGCGGCACCGCCTATCTGGGCTGGGATGAGGCGGGCGAGCCCTTCGGCTGGTCGTTCCTCGACCACGCCCCGGCTCGTGACCTGGCGCGGGTCGATCTCTATCCCCTCGCGCTGAGTCGCGAGCCCCTCGAGGTCACTTTGGCGGTGCCCGATGGGGGAGGGCTTCACTTCGTGCCGGCCGCTGCCCAGAACATCACCACGCCGTCGTGGGGCTACCTGCTGCGCTACCTGGATGTATCGCCCGAGCCGCCCGCGGCGTCTCGCCTGGTGCTGGACGACACCCCGGGCACCCTCTTCCTGCGTACCCCGCAGGGGCGGCATGCCAAGCTGGCCTGGGAGCCCGACGCGGTGACCGCCATGTCGGGTACGGTGCCGGGGCTCGAGGCGTCCAGCGAGCGGTTGCTCTCGCTGCGCTTCGTCTATCGACCCGGGCCTGGGCACGAGCTGCCGTATCAACCCCCGCTGGGGCCGGTCGATCCCGCGCGTGCCGCGCTGCTGGCGGAACTGCCCGAGGAAGCCCCTCCGGCCAAGAGGGCGCGTGTCTACCAACTGGTGGTGACCGATGCGCAGGGCCGGGAACTGGAGCGGCAACGCGTCGAGCTCGTGCCGGGCGTTCCCGTGGACCTGGCGAGCTGTGCCGAGGAGGCGCCGCTGGCCTGGCGCTTCGAGGCGCTGCGCCTGGCGTACGACGCGGAGGGGCTGCCGCGCCTGCAACTGACGCTGGACGGCGAGCGCTTCGTGCACCACTCGGCGCCGCGACTGGTCGGCACGCGCCACGCCACCGTCCTCGAGGTGATGGCCTTCGACACCGACTACCGGCGCCATGACCTGCGTGTGCGCTTGAGGGAGCTGCCTGGAGACGCTGGCCTCGTCGGCTGCAGCGCGCCGCCTCGACCGGGGCGGTGAGGCTTATTCCCCGGCTGCGTCCTGGCGTTTCTCGACCGGCCGACCGATGCTTCTGCATGGGCATGGCATCGAGCCCTTGCCCCAGGGCGGGCCGGGCTCGAGGGAGGCTGAGATGTTCAAACCGATTACCCTGACATGGCTGGTGTGTGTCGCCCTGGGCGCGGGCGCCGCCATGGCGCAGTCCGACGGCGGAGAGGAGGGCGTGCGGCTCGAGATCCAGGAGTGGGACGTGCCCTTCGATGGCGGGCGCGCCCGGGATCCCTGGGTGGATGCCGAGGGGCAGGTCTGGTTCGTCGGCCAGCAGACCCACTATGTCGGGCGGTTCACGCCCGAGAGCGGCGAGTTCGAGCGCTTCCCCCTGGAGGCGGGCACTGGGCCGCACACGGTGGTCACCACCGAAGGGGGAGTGTGGTACGCCGGCAACCGGGCGGCGCATCTCGGGCGGCTGGATCCCGCCAGTGGCGAACTCGAGAGGTTCGCGCCCCCCGGCGACGGCCCCCGCGACGTGCACAGCATCGCCGTCGACAGCCAGGGCAACCTCTGGTTCACCGAGCAGGGCGGCAACCGCGTCGGTTACTTCGACACCCGGGACCACAGCTTCACCATGCATGACGTGTCCGCCGGGGGGGCGCACCCCTATGGCATCGTGATGCACGACGACCAGCCCTGGATCGCCCTGTTCGGCACCCACCGACTGGCCACGGTCGCCGACGGCGAGCTGCGGACGATCGAGCTGCCCCGGCCGGAAACCCGGCCGCGGCGGCTGGACGTCGCCTCCAACGGCCAGGTCTGGTACGGCGACTACGCCACCGGCCATATCGGCCGCTACGACCCCGAGAGCGGGGAGGTGACGGAGTGGCCGGCGCCCGCGGGCGAGCAGTCGCGGCCCTACGCCGTGGTCATGGACGGCGAGGACCGCTTCTGGATCGTCGAGACCGGCGTCCGGCCCAACCGCTTCGTCGCCTTCGATACCCGCGCGGAAACCTGGAGCGAGCCCTTCGAGATTCCCAGCGGCGGCGGCACCGTGCGCCACATGGTGTACGACGAGCAGCGCAACGCCATCTGGTTCGGCACCGACGAGAACACCCTCGGCAGGGCCGAGCTGGAGTGACAAACGCCCCTGGTTCAACGCCCCCGCCATCGCCGAGTTGCTAGAGTGGTCAGGGAGTGCAGCCCTGCGCCGCCGGTGCGGTGCCGGATGCGACGACAACGGCCATGGAGGCGCTGGATGAGCGATACCAAGTACGCCCAGCAGGGCATGACGTTCCGCGAGAGCGTGGAACACATGGTGGACCACGCCATCGAGATCATGGGCCTGGACGAGGGGCTCGGCAATGCATTGAAGGTCTGCCAGAGCGTGGTGCAGGTCTCCTTCCCGGTGGAGATCGACGGCAGGGCGGAGATCTTCACCGGCTGGCGGGCCACCCACAGCGACCACCGCCTGCCCTCCAAGGGCGGCATCCGCTTCGCACCGATCGTCGACCAGGACGAGGTGGAGGCCCTGGCCGCACTGATGACCTACAAGTGCGCCATCGTCGACGTGCCCTTCGGCGGCTCCAAGGGCGGGCTGGTGATCGACCCGCGCCAGTACGAGCGCCACCAGCTGGAGGCCATCACCCGCCGCTTCGCCCGCGAACTGATCAACAAGGGCTACCTGAGCCCGGCGCAGAACGTCCCCGCCCCGGACATGGGCACCGGCCCCCGCGAGATGGGCTGGATGGTGGATACCTACCGGCAGATGTTCCCCAACGACATCAACTACCTGGGCGCGTTGACCGGCAAGCCGGTGGAGCACGGCGGGGTGCGCGGGCGCAACGAGGCCACCGGCCGCGGGGTGCAGTACGCCCTGCGGGAGCTGTTCCGGCATCCCCAGGAGATCGAGCGCTGCGGCCTCTCCGGCGGCCTCGCCGGCAAGCGGGTGATCGTCCAGGGCCTGGGCAACGTCGGCTACCACGCCGCGCACTTCCTGGAGACCGAGGACGACTGCCTGATCACCGCCATCATCGAGCGCGACGGGGCGGTGGTGAATCCGGACGGCCTGGATGTCAGCGCGGTGCGCGAACACATCGCCGAGACCGGCGGGGTCAAGGGCTACGCCGGCGGCGAGTATCGCGAGGATGGCGCCGTGGTGCTGGAGATGGCCTGCGATATCCTGATCCCGGCGGCCCTGGAAGGGGTGATCACCGCCGACAACGCCGAGCGCATCCAGGCGCCGCTGATCGCCGAGGCGGCCAACGGCCCGGTGACCTTCGCGGCCGACAGGATCCTCCAGCAGCGCGGCGTGGAGATCCTCCCCGATGCCTACTGCAACGCCGGCGGGGTGGTGGTCTCCTACTTCGAGTGGATCCGCAACCTCAACCACGTGCGCTTCGGCCGCCTGGAACGGCGCTTCCACGAGGCCCGGGGCGGGCGGATCATCGAGGCCATCGAGCAGGCCTCGGGCGTCGAGGTCCCCGAGCACCTGCGGGCGCAGATCGCGCGCGGCGCCGACGAGTTCGACCTGGTGCGCTCGGGGCTGGACGACTCCATGCGCCTGGCGCTGCAGGCGATCATCCGCATGCGTCGCGACAACCCCAAGATCCACGACTACCGCATGGCCGCCTACACCATCGCCATCGAGAAGGTCGCCCGCCACTACCAGGATATCGGCTTCTGAAGTTACCGCGGGCCAGCGCCCCAGGCGGGGCGCCTGCCACTGGCGATCCGCGGCTGGCCCTCAGCGTGCTTTGGTGGCAGGCTAGAGAAAAACATAACGCGGCAGGCGGCAACGCCATGGCGGCCAGCCCGCGGGAGACGCAGGGACAAGACGATGACACGGCGACTACGCGAAATACGGCAGCTGAAATACCGGCATATCAACTTGGCTGGTCGGCGAGGGTAGGGGGAAGGCTATGGCTGGTATCGACCCAAAGGACATGGTGGCAATTGCAGCAAACATGCTCACCGGTGTTACACTGCCTAGCTACACTTAATTTATTGATTTTCAATATACCTATGATTTTTCAACCATGATCGGCGCCTCAGCAGCAATTATTCGAAATAGTCACAATGGATTCGTGATTGTAAAGCCGACTTATCGAAAAGAGTGGCTACTCCCTGGGGGGGCAATAGAAGAACACGAATCGCCGCAAGAGTGTTGCAAACGTGAATGCTTGGAAGAGTTGGATGTTTCTATAGATTTAGGCGAATTGCTTTGCTTGGAATATAGGAAGGCGACAGATGATTTCAGATTCATATTCGATGGAGGAACCCTTATAGAAGGGGCTGATATCCGTTTTCCTGAAGAGGAACTGGAATCCTATCGCTTTGTTACCATCGACGAAGGAATAAAATTAGTTGATGAGCCAACAGCAAAACGTCTAATCTTTATGCAGTCTGGCTTAGGCGTTTACTTTGAGTCATAACAAGTCGCGCCAGTATGCAGCCTTCGGCTGCGGTAATTCCCAAAGCTTCGCTTTGGCTCGCCCTTGCCCGCAGCATTATGAATAAATCAGTATGTGCTTAACATCCGCTTCTGGCGGGAGGGGAACTTTAGTCTATGTTGATGAAATGACTGAGGCAGTTGACGACCGAGGCTGTGTGAAAACGCTTGGAGCGTCTCGGGCCGGTCAAGAACTGATCAGAAATGGTGCTCTCTCGCGCATTCTGAGGTAGTTGCAAGGCAAATTCTCTCCAGATTTCGCGTACAAGCACCATCTTCAGGAGAGCCGAGGAGTTTTCACACAGCCTGGACCCGAAGCGGACCTCCCAGCAAAATGCTGACGGCACGTTTATCCGTGTTATGCTGCCGAGCTATACTTAATTTTACGTGCACTCAGTGGGTTAGATCAGGCATCTCAGGCTCGTTAATTGACTTGAACGCGCCGGCACGATAACCCAATAATAGAGCGTGCGGTATAATCACTGTAGTTTCTGTACGCTGATTGACTCGCTAAATACAAGGAAGCGTCAATATGTTTGATTACTCAATAGCGCATTGGATGACGTTTTTGTCTGCGGCGGTTCTTCTGAATCTTTCCCCCGGCCCAGATGTCGCCTTCATTCTAGGGCAGACGCTAAGTAGCGGACGTCGACATGGGTTTGCTGCGATGCTTGGCATATGGTCGGGGGCGTCGTTGCATGTAGTTATGGCGGCGGTGGGTCTTTCAGCAATTCTTGCTACATCGGCTCTGGCATTTTCTGTGGTTAAGTGGGTAGGGGCTGCCTATTTGATATGGCTTGGCATCAAAATGCTTCTTTCGAACGGTGACTCATTTACCTCTAGTGACGGAGGCGGCAGTTTACGGATGCAGTCGGTCTATTGGCAGGGTGTGCTGGTTTCCGCTCTTAACCCGAAAGTAGCCATATTCTTCCTTGCTTTCTTGCCACAGTTTGTTGTGGAAGGTGCCGGCTCTGTTGGTGCTCAGCTATTATTGCATGGCAGCTTAATTATTGTTGTTGCGGCTTTTATAGAGCCCCCCTTGGTCATGGTGGGGTCAAGGTTAGGGACTTTCTTGAGAAAAAAACAGCGAGTTGGCTTGTGGATGGATCGAAGCCTTGGAGCCTTATTTGTTGCCTTGGGAGCGCGCCTCGCGGCTAGTACAAAATAAAACCATGGCAGCAGGGGCGAATTGTTCCGCTAACTACATAACCAGGCCATGCACCGGATGCCAAACCCTCCGCTTCGCTGCGGTTTTGTCACCGGTGATGGCGAGCGTTATGTGTACAAGGAATTCCGATGGAAAAGGTTATTCTCAAGGGATTCATTATTGTATCGGAGATGGACCTGGAAATTGTTCAGAAAGAGCTACAAGTTCATTCCGAGCTCACGCGAAGAGAGCCTGGGTGTTTGGTATTCGAAGTAACGCCTGATGAAAGTAATCCAAATCGTTTTGATGTATATGAAGAACTTTCCAGTAAGGCGGCATTCGATGCACATCAACTTAGAGTCAAAAGCTCTCGATGGGGTCAGGTAACAGAAAATGCTGAAAGGCACTACGAAATTATTGAGTAAACGCATAACCAGGTCAAGCAGCATCGCGCAACAAGTTGCGCTGGACCTCGCTTCGCTCGGCCGCTGTTGGCAACGTTAACTGCAATCGAAAAGGAGTTTGGATGAAATATCAGGTGGTAAACATCAAAGACAAACTCGGTCTCTTTAACGAGCAGTGGTCCCCTAAGGTGATAGCTGAGATGAATGACTATCAGTTAAAAGTCGTTAAAATCCAGGGCGAGTTCGTGTGGCATGATCACAAGGACACAGATGAAACGTTCATTGTCCTTGAGGGTAGCCTCAGAATTGACTTTAGAGATGGGTATGTGAGTCTTTCCGAGGGGGAGTTGTACGTTGTCCCTAAGGGCACCGAACACAAGCCGTATGCCGAAGATGAAGCAAAAGTTTTGCTTATCGAGCCGCGGGGAGTTGTGAATACTGGCGACGAGGCTGGTAGCCAAACGGCAGAAAACGATGTTTGGATCTGAATCAGTTAACTAGTCGCAGCAGTACGCGGCCGATGGCCGCCGGACGCCCTTTCCATTGCGCCTTCGGCTCCATTCCAAGAGCGCCGCTGTGCTTCGGCGTTATGCAATTAATTAAAGTTGTGGGGTTGCAATGAGCTATTGGATATTTCAATCGATTGCTGAAAGGTATGACCTACGCAAAAAAGGCGTAGTAGAAGATGGAAAACATGATACATGGTATGCATCTCGTTATAGAGGCCGGATGAAAGTTGGAGACATTGTTTATTTTTGGTTAGGGGGGATAGGCGAAAAACGTGGCGTGTATGCACTTGGTGAGATAATATCAGAGCCATATAGAAAAGATGACTGGGATTCTTATGGTATCGATGTTTGCTACAAGAGAAAGTTAATAAAGCCTATTGATGTAATTGCAGTTAAGAATAATGAAATTCTGTCAGATTTGCTTATTCTAAGGGCGCCTCAGGCTACTAATTTCGCTCTGACTGAAGAACAAGGAAAGGAGTTTGAAAGGATTATTGCAAAGGAGGATAAATGAATGCCTCTTAAAAATAGCTCTCGACTATCGATGCTATCATCTGTCCAAACCCCTCTTGGCTTTTTTGTTCTCGTCGTGTTGGTAGTGGAGGCTGGCCTTATCGCTTTGGCTGGCCAAAACGAAGGTGATAAAGCCTATCTTTACTCCATTGTAGGTATATTGGTATTGCTTATTTTGGTTGTTGCTGTTATTGGATATTTTAAGCCATGGGTACTTACTGGTCATCCACCACCAGGTATTGATGAAAAATTTTCTCAGGCACTAGCTAAAGATGTATTCATGGCATTTGATGGGTATATAAGTAATGAGAGTGATGAAGAAAGAGCAGATGCATACGAATACCTTGTTGATGTTTGCTCTTCAGCTAAATATTACAAAGATAAAGAAACTAGCCATTTTGCTATGACATTTATCGAAACCGTAGTTGGTTGCTCTGATATAAAGCGTAAGCCAAGGTCATCTAAAAATGCATAACAAGGAAAATCAAGGCGACCGCTAAACGCGGCGCTTGTTTGCGACGTTAAGCTGCTTCATACGAGCAGATATCATGTGAGGAAAACAACAGGTAACCGATGACTCTCTCGTTGAACTATGGCATGCGAGCAATCACGCTGGCAGATGAGCCGTTTCTGTGGGAAATGCTCTACCAAGCCATCTACGTCCCGCAAGGAACTCCAGCACCCTCGCGAGACATCCTCCACCAGCCCGAGATATGCAGGTACGTGCAGAACTGGGGACAGCCTTACGACCGAGG
This sequence comes from Halomonas flagellata, assembly GCF_022487945.1. Taxonomy (NCBI): domain Bacteria; kingdom Pseudomonadati; phylum Pseudomonadota; class Gammaproteobacteria; order Oceanospirillales; family Halomonadaceae; genus Halomonas; species Halomonas flagellata. Next base: position 831 of record NZ_JAKVPY010000040.1, on the reverse strand, counting down.
CATACTCGCCATCGATCACAAGAGCACCCAACCCATCGGTGCGGCGTGGTTGCGATTGCTCAGGGACGAGAACAAGGGCTATGGCTACGTGGATGAGATGACGCCAGAATTAACCATGGCGGTGGTGCCAGCGTATCGCGGCCGGGGGATAGGAACCATTTTACTCTCTCATCTGTTGCTCACGGCACAGGCTCACTATCCAGCGGCTTCCCTGAGTGTATCACTAGACAATCCTGCGTTGCGGCTCTATCAACGGATGGGCTTCGAAGTTGTCGGCACGTGTGGGACGTCAATCACCATGCGCAGGAAGTCATCCGACAAACGTGGCGGAGATTCGCATGCATTCTGCCCTTCAGTTGGAGGGGGATAGGGGGCGTAGTCATCCCTACAGTGTTTGCGCCGAGCCAGGAGTCCTGATGCCCGAGACCTGCGGCATGAGGGTGGCCAGCTGTTTCAGGGCAGTATCGCAGTCGCCTTTCCCGTGGTAGGGAAGGCAGGTACCCACCAGCATCTCTGGCAATGCCTTGGGGGCAGGCGAATATAAACGTTGCTGGTCAAGGAAGGCACCGCCACCTTGGCAGGCTCAGAGAATCTCATCCAGCATCAGGGAAAACGCACGACAAACCGCTCTACGACGGGCCTCGTAGGGCTTTACGGATCGAGCCCTCCGTGATTGGCTAATGCTTTTGCCCACGGATGGCCCCCGGAGCCTGTCAACATAGTTGGCATATGAAATAGTTCTGGCTCTTTAAAACCCTGCTGCCTGTGGCACCGGGTCCCTCTCGGGATTCAGGTGTACTACCTCTGGCAGGCTGAGTTTCCGGATGTCAC
>NZ_JAKVPY010000004.1:0-248272 GCF_022487945.1 Halomonas flagellata | reverse complement strand
ATCGCGGCGTGGTCTCGCTGCCCTTCGACACCAGCGAGATGGTGCCCACCGAGGTCAACGACCGGGCGCTGGCGCTGCTGGTGGAAAAAGGCATTGCCGAACCCGGCGATCATGTCATCCTGACCCGAGGCGACCACATGAACGCCCATGGCGGTACCAACACCCTGAAGATTCTCAAGGTCGGGTAGGGGCCGTCGGTCGAGCCCGACAGGCTCCCAAGCAGGGCTATTGCAGATAGCAGCATTGCTCGGGGCTGATCCGCCGGCAGGCCTGCGAGGAGGCGCTGTAAACCCTTCCTTGGGCGCTACCGATTCCTTCCCTGGAATCGGACCTCCTCTTCGGCCTGCCCCCGGCGCCCTCGCAACAGTCAACTGCGATAGCCCTGAGCTCCCAAGGGGGCGCCGATAACGCCCGTCTGGCCTACGCTTAGGCTAACGGGACCCGCCCGGGGGTGTCGGGCTCCGGGCGGGGTTCAGGATGTGCTGGCCGAGCTCGGCTCACCGCGAGGGCTTCGATCATGTCCGCCACCCCCATACACCTGCTGCTGATCGAGGACAATGCGCTGCATCGCCGCCTGATCCAGCAGCTGCTCAAGGCCGATATCCAGTTGCGGTGCGACGTCGAGGCGGTGGAACGTCTCGACACCGGCCTGAAACGCCTCGCCCAGGGCAACGTGGATCTCGTGCTGCTGGACCTGGTGCTGCCGGACAGCCAGGAGCTGGAGACCCTGTGGCGAGTCCGCCTGGTGGCACCCCAGGTGCCGGTGGTGATCCTCACCAGCCTCGACGACGTCAAGCTGGCGGCTCGGGCGGTGGAGTCGGGGGCCTACGACTACCTGGTCAAGTCGCATCTCAAGGGCGCCTCCCTGGGGCGTGCGGTTCGCTACACCCTGGCCCGAGCCCGGGCCAGGGGCGGCGAATGGGACTCGCCGATGTTCCGCCTGGCCCAGCAGCAATTCCTCAAGGCCGCCCAGTACATGAACCTGGACGACAACGTACGCCAGCGGTTGCTGTTCCCGCAGCGTGCCCAGATGGTCTCCTTCCCCTTCCTGCGCGACGATCACAGCCAGGTGGAGACGGTGTTCGGCTACCGGGTCCAGCACGTCCTCACCATGGGGCCGACCAAGGGCGGCATCCGCTACCATCAGGACGTGACCCTGGGCGAGGTGGCGGCTCTGGCCACCTGGATGACCTGGAAGTGCGCCCTGATGCGGCTGCCTTTCGGTGGCGCCAAGGGCGGCGTGCGGGTCGATCCCACCGCGCTCAGCAGTTCGGAGCTGCAGCGCCTGACGCGACGCTATACCACCGAGATCATCGACATGATCGGCCCGGACAAGGATATACCGGCGCCGGACCTGGGGACCGACGAGCAGGTGATGGCCTGGGTGATGGACACCTACAGCCAGCAGGTGGGGCATGCGGTGCCGACGGTGGTCACCGGCAAGCCGGTGGTGCTGGGCGGTTCGCTGGGGCGCAAGGAGGCCACCGGGCGTGGCCTGGTTTACCTGATCGAGGCCTCGGCGGCGCACCTGGGGCTCGAGCTCGCCGGGTCGACCGCGGTGGTCCAGGGCTTCGGCAATGTGGGCAGCCATGCGGCGCGCTTTCTCGCCGAGCTGGGCGTGAAGATCATTGCGGTGGGTGATGTCTCCACCGCGCTCCATCGCCCCGAGGGGCTGTCGGTGGAGGCGCTGCAGGCCCATATCGACGAACACCGGGTGCTGGCCGGCTATGGGGATGCCGAGGCGCTCGACGGTGACGAGCTGCTCGAGCTCGACTGCGACATCCTGGTGCTGGCGGCCATGCAGAACCAGGTCACGGTGGAGAACGCCGCCGACATCAACTGCCGGCTGCTGGCCGAGGGCGCCAACGGGCCGACCATGCTCGAGGCCGACGATATCCTCCACGAGCGCGGCATCTTCGTGCTGCCCGATATCCTCGGCAACGCCGGGGGGGTGACGGTGTCCTATTTCGAGTGGGTGCAGGGCATGCAGAACCTGACCTGGACCCTCGACGAGATCAACGGTCGGCTCAAGGCGATCCTGCTGGATGCCTTCCAGCGTACGCTGCGTCGGGCACGGCAGGACAAGCTCGACATGCGCACGGCGGCGCTGGTCGAGGGCGCCTCGCGGGTGACCGAAGCCAAGCTGCTGCGCGGCGTCTTTCCCTAGGAGCCTGTCGGGTTTGACCGATCGTCGCGAGAGACACGGGTTTCGAGACAAGTTTATCGGTCTGATGAGGCGAATAGCGGGCTCTTTAACGAAGAAGCTCCTAGCCGCGCGGCGGTTGATCCGCCTGGAATGAGGGGGACGTCGCATGACCACCGAGCCCGAACGGCCACGAGAGATGGCACCCTGCTGCCTGCAGCGTCAGCAGCTGATCGAGGCGCTCGAGTCGATCTCCGAGGGCTTCACCCTCTACGACGCCGATGACATCCTGGTGATCTGCAACTCGCGGTTCCGGGATGAGTACTCGGGGGTGCCCGACCTGGTCAAGCCGGGCATGCATTTCGAGGAGCTGATCCGCACGGTGGTCTACCAGAAGATCATCTCCATCGGCGACCGGGAGCCGGAGGAGTGGATCGCCTGGCGCCTCGCCCAGCGCCGCAATCCGGGCCCACCCTTCACGGTCTGCACCGCCACCGGCCGACAGCTGCGCATCAGCGAGCGGCGGACCGGCGATGGCGGTGTGGTGGCCATCTATACCGATATCACCGAGCTGGAGACCCAGCGCGCCCATCTCGAGGCCCAGGTCATGCTGACCGAGGAGGCCCAGGCTCATGCCGAGGCGGCGCGCGACCAGCTCACCGAAGCCCTCGAATCCATCGCCGAGGGATTCGCCTTGTTCGATGCCGACGACCGGCTGGTGCTCTACAACTCCCGCTTCAAGGAGCACTTCGTCACGCCGGGCGATGTGGTCGAGCTGGGGTTGAACTTCGAAGACCTGCTGCGGGCCGTGGCCGAGCGTGGCCTCACTCCCCGGGGCTATGCGTCGAGCGAGGCGTGGATCGCCGAGCGTCTCGCCACGCATCGCCATCCCACCGGGCCCTATCATATGGTGCGCAGCGACGGCGTCTGCGTCCAGATCAGCGAGCACCGTACCGGCGATGGTGGCTATGTCGCCGTCTATTCGGACATCACCGAGCTCGAGCAGCACCGTCACCGCCTGGAGGAGCTGGTCGACGAGCGCACCGCCGAGCTCCAGGCCACTGCCGTGGAGCTGCGCCGCTCTCAGGACGAGCTGCGCCGCGCCCGGGATGCGGCGGAGCAGGCCAGCCTGGCCAAGAGCGAATTCCTGGCCAACATGAGCCATGAGATCCGCACGCCCATGAACGGCGTGATCGGCGTGGCCGAACTGCTCGAGCGTACCGAGCTCACCGAGCAGCAGGCGGAGTACGTGGCGATCATCCAGAAATCGGCGGACACGCTGCTGGGGCTGATCAACGACATCCTCGACTTCTCCAAGATCGAGGCAGGGCGGCTGGAGCTCGAGACGGTGGCTTTCCACCTGCGCGACACCCTGGGCGATACCCTGCAGACCATGGCGCTGCGCGCCGACGAGAAGGGGCTGGAGCTGGCGGTGCATATCCCGCCGGAGATTCCCGACTGGTTGCTCGGTGACCCGGTGCGCCTGCGCCAGGTGGTGGTCAACCTGGTGGGCAATGCTATCAAGTTCACCGACACCGGCGAGGTGGTGGTGGACCTGGGGCTCGAGACACTCGGCGAGGACCGCGCGCGGATCGCCTTCGAGGTGCGCGATACCGGCGTCGGCATTCCCGAGGCGCAGCGCCAGCGGGTCTTCGAGGCCTTCGGCCAGGCGGATACCTCCACCACCCGGGTGAGCGGCGGCACTGGATTGGGACTGTCCATCGCCGCCCAGCTGATCGAGATGATGGGGGGGCGGATCCAGCTCGCCAGCGGCCCGGGCGGGCATGGCAGCAGCTTCTCGTTCAGCGTCGACTTCCGCCTGCCGGTGGAGCGCGACGAGGCCTTCCGGCAGCCGCTGGGGCTGCATGGCCAGCGCGTGCTGGTGGTGGATGACAATCGCACCAACCGCATGATTCTCGAGGAGATCCTGGCCAGTTGGGGGATGCGGCCCACCGCGGTGGCCAATGGTGAAAAGGCCCTCGAGGTCGTCGAGCGTGCCGTGGAGTCTCCCTTCCCGCTCGCCCTGCTCGACGTGATGATGCCGGGCATGGACGGCTACGAGCTCGCCGACAGGTTGCGCCAACGCCCCGAACTGGCCGGGATGCGGATCCTGATGCTCTCCTCGGGCATGCGCGCCGGCGATGCGGCGCTGCGCCGGCGGTTGCAGATCTCGCGCCTGCTGATGAAGCCGGTCAAGCAGTCGGAGCTGCTGAATGCCGTCGCCGAGGCGCTCGGCGTCGGCATCGCGAGCGGTCAGGCAGTGCCCGTTTCCCACGAGCTCCCCGGCGACTGGATCGCCCGGCGGGTGCTGCTGGTGGAGGATGGCCTCACCAACCAGCGGGTGGCCATCGATCTGCTGACCCAGCGCGGCCACGAGGTCGAGTTGGCCTGCAACGGTGCCGAGGCCCTGGACGCCGTCGAGCGGCAAGCGTTCGATGTGGTATTGATGGACATCCATATGCCGGTGATGGATGGCCTCGCCGCCTCCCGGGCGATCCGCGAGCGAGAACGCGAGAGCGGTGAGCATGTGCCGATCGTGGCCATGACCGCCAGTGCCACCAAGCAGGATCGGGAGCGCTGCCTGGCCGCGGGCATGGATGACTATGTCACCAAGCCGTTCCGGGCCGCCGAACTGTTCCGGGCCGTCGAGGAGCTGGTGCCTGGCGAAGCATCGCACGAGCCTCCGGCGCCGACGGACGGTGCGCCGAGTGGTGATGGCGAGGCGGTCCCCTGCCTGGATCGAGAGGAAGCGCTGCGGCGTCTCGAGGGCAACCGCGAGCTGCTGGACGAGATGGTCGAGCTGTTCCTGGACGAGTGCCCCAGGCTGATGCAGGAGATCGAGGAGGCCATCGCCCGGGACGACGCCGTGACCCTGCGCCGGGCGGCGCATACCCTCAAGGGGTCGGCCCAGGTCGTTGGTGGCCAGGCGCTCGGGGCTGCGGCGCTGCAGCTCGAGGCCCTGGCGCGGTCGGGTGACCTCGCGGGTGCCGCCGAGGCCTTCGGTATCCTGGAGAGCCGCGCAAGCGAACTACGGACGGCCCTCGATGGCCTTTCAGGAGCGACATGATGAGCGAGATGCCGACAGCGCCGACGACCTGGCGCTGCGACAAGGGAACCGTCGAGACGGCCCCCGATCTGCTGAGTGGGGTCAGCCTGCCGGCGGCGGTGGTGTTCGAGGCGCCCCTGGCACACAACCTGGCGTGGATGCAGCGCTTCGCTACCGAGCACGGGGCGCGACTGGCGCCGCACGGCAAGACCACCATGACGCCGGCGCTGTTCCGGCGACAGCTCGAGGCCGGCGCCTGGGGCATCACCCTGGCCACGGCGGCCCAGTGCCGGGCGGCCTTCGTGCATGGTGTCGGGCGGCTGCTGATGGCCAACCAATTGGTCGGTGAAGCCAACATGGCGATCGTCGCCGACCTGATCGAGGCGGGGGCCGACTTCTACTGCGTCGTCGACGGTGCCGACAACGTACGCCAACTGGGGCGCTACTTCGCCGCCCAGAACCTGCGCCTGCAGGTGCTGATCGAACTGGGCGTGAGGGGAGGCCGTTGCGGCTGCCGTGATCACGACCAGGTGATGGCGCTGGGCGAGCTGATCGACGCCGAGCCGGCCCTGGTGCTGGCCGGGCTCGAGGGCTACGAAGGGGTAGTCTACGGTCGCGACCCGGAGCATGCCGTCCGCGACTACGCCTGGCAACTGGTGGAGGCGGCCCAGGCGCTGGACCACGATGGCTTGATCGAGCTGCATGAGCCGCTGATCACCGCCTCGGGGTCGGCCTGGTACGACCTGATCGCCCAGGTGTTCCGCGAGGCGCACCTGAGCTCCCACTTCGTGCCGGTGCTACGACCAGGCTGCTATGTGGTGCACGACCACGGCCTCTATCGCGAGGCCCAGCAAGAGGTGCTGGGCCGCCGCCCGGAGCTGGAGCGGGGCCTCGAGCCGGCCCTGGAGGTGTTCGCCCAGGTGCAGTCGCTGCCCGAGCCGGGGCTGGCCATCGTCGCCATGGGGCGTCGCGACGTCGGCGGCGATCGATTGCCCGAGCCGCTGCGGCGTTACCGCGAGGGCGGCTCCCCCCGCAGGCCGCTGTCGGTGGCCGGCGTGGAGGTGGTCAAGCTGATGGACCAGCACGCCTTCCTGCGATTGCCCGGTGAGCCGGAGGAGGACGGTGAGCCGGTCGGCAACGGCGTGCGCGTGGGCGATATCATCGCCTTCGGTGTCTCGCACCCTTGCCTGACCTTCGACAAGTGGCGGCGCATCTGCCTGGCGGACGAACGCCTGGAGGTGATCGAGGAGATGATCACCTGCTTCTGAGCATCCCGGGCGGGCCCCGTCCCCGGTCTGTGCGGTGACGAGGTCCCGTATTGTTGTATACAATAAATCGACAAGATGTGGTCAGCAGAGGGGAAACATGCGAAGGTGTCGGCGAGGTGAGACGAGAGAGAGGGCATCATGAGCAACGCCTGGCAGGAAGACGTGCAGGCCGCCGTGGCGGCGGGTGTACGCATCAGCGACCAGCATATCGTCGACAAGGTCCGCAGGGCGGTGCTGACCCAGCGTCTGCCCCCCGGCACCCGCCTGCCCGAGGTGACCCTCGGCGAGGTCTTCGGCGTGAGCCGTTCGGTGGTCCGCAAGGCGTTGACCCGGCTCGCCGCCGACCACGTGGTCGACCAGCGCCCGAACCAGGTGGCCCGGGTGCGTGCCCCCAGCATCGAGGAGACCCGGGAAACCTTCGCCGCCCGACGCCTGGTGGAGGGCGAAGTGGTGGCACTGCTCGCCGGCCAGCTCGACGACGGGGCACTGTCGGCACTGGAGCAGGAGGCGCATCGCGAGATCGAGGCTCACCAGTGCGGCGACGAACCGGCGCGCATCGAGCACTCCCTGGCCATCCACCACCAGGTGGCCGAGCTGTCGCCCAATCGCGTGCTCGGCGCCATGCTCACCGACCTGATCCTGCGCACCTCGATCGTCATCGCGCTCTACAAGCGGCCATCGCTCGCCTCCTGTTACCTGGACGGTGACCATCCCCGGTTGCTGGCACGGCTGCGCGCCGGCGAGCCGGAGAAGGCGCGTGGGGTGATCGACGAGCACCTGCGGGCGCTCGAGGACCTGCTCGATCTCGGTCCCCGGGAGACCGAGACCGACCTGATGGCGATCCTCGGCCGGCCGAGTCCGGCCGAGGCCTGAGCCGGGCTTGATCGGGGTCAGGGCCAGGCACCCTGTTGGCGGCTCCGCCTTGTCCGCGTCGCCTCCGTGGCCGACAATGCCGTCGTCGGCGGCCCGGGAGCCGCCTTGCGAGCGGATCACCGGGGGGCGCGATGAAAGCGGGATGTCAGGCACTGCTGTTCGGGCTGCTGTCACTGCTGCCGCTATCGGCAAAGGCGGACGTGCCCACGGTGGCGGCGGCATCGGATCTGCAGTTCGCCCTCACCGAGGCGGCCGAGCGCTTTCGGCAAGAGACCGGGCGCGGTCTGCGCCTCAACTTCGGTTCCTCCGGCAACTTCCGCCGCCAGATCAGTCAGGGCGCTCCCTTCGAGCTCTACCTCTCCGCGGACGAGGCCTATGTGCTGGCATTGCACGAGGAGGGCCGCACCGAGGACGCGGGGGTGGTCTATGCCATCGGCCGCCTGGCCTGGCTGCAGCGGGCCGATCATGACGACCTGCCGGCCGCCGACGACCCACTCGGCGGCGTGCGCCAGGCCATCGCCGCCCACGCTGCCGGTGCGGGCAGGCCGCGGCTGGCCCTCGCCAATCCCGAGCATGCGCCCTATGGCGTGGCGGCGCGCCAGGTGCTGGAACACGCCGGGCTCTGGGCACAGAGCGCCGACCTGCGCGTGCTGGGCGAGAATGTGTCCCAGGCGGCCCAGTTCGCCCTCTCCGCCGATGCCCGTGGCGGCCTGGTGGCCTACTCCCTGGTGCTGGCGCCGACGCTGGCCGAGCGCGGCGAGCACGTGCTGATCCCCGAAAGCTGGCACGAGCCCCTGGTACAGCGCATGGTGCTGGTCGACGGCGCCGGCGAGACGGCCCGAGCCTTCTACGCCTGGCTGCAGGAGGCAGAGGCTCGTGAGCTCCTCGCACAGTACGGGTTCCTGCTGCCCGGCGAGGCCGACATGGATACGGAAACACGACCCTGATGGACTGGACGGCACTCTCGGTCTCGCTGCGCCTGGCGGTCGGCACCTGCCTGCTGTTGATCCCGTTCGGCCTCTGGCTGGGGCGTGCCCTGGCCACTACTCGAGCCCGCGGCAAACCCCTGTTCGAGGCCCTCGTCGCCCTGCCGCTGGTGATGCCGCCCACGGTGCTGGGCTTCTACCTGATGCAGTCGTTCGGCGCCGATGCCCCCTTCGGCGCCTTCTGGCAACGCCTGGCCGGTAGCGGGCTCAATTTCACCTTCGGCGGCATCCTGCTCGCCTCGCTGGTGGCCAACCTGCCGTTCGCCGTGCAGCCGATCCAACGCGCCTTCGAGACGGTCCCCCCCAACCTGCGTGAAGCGGCCTGGTGCAGTGGCCTCTCGCCCTGGCAGACCTTCGTGCGCATCGAGCTGCCGCTGGTCTGGCCGGGGATCGTCTCGGCGCTGGCGCTGACCTTCGCTCATACCCTGGGCGAGTTCGGCGTGGTCCTGATGGTCGGTGGCTCCATCGATGGCGAGACCCGCACCCTGGCCATCGCCATCTACGACCGCGTCCAGGCCTTCGACGAGGCCGGTGCCGGCATCATGTCGGCCATGCTGCTGCTGGTCTCCTTCCTGGCCATCGGCGTGGTCTACGGTCTCGCCGGGCGACGGAGGTGGCGCCGTGTCTGAGCCGTCGCTCGCCATGCCTGAGGCGAGGCTGGAAGTCAGCCTGCACCAGCCCGGGCCGATTCCCCTGGCCGCGGACTTCGACTGTCGGCCCGGCGAGCTGCTGGCCCTGGTGGGTCCCTCCGGCAGCGGCAAGACCACCCTGCTGCGGGCCATCGCCGGCCTCTACCGGCCGGCCGGCGGGCGGGTGCGCTGTGCCGGCGAGACCTGGTTCGACGCCGCCAGCGGTCGTTCGTTGCGTCCCCAGCAGCGCCGGGTGGGGCTGGTGTTCCAGGACTATGCGCTCTTCCCCCACCTGAGCGCCCTGGCCAATGTCATGGTGGCGCTTGACCACCTGCCGAACGCCGAGCGCCGCGACCAGGCCCAGGCCTGGCTCACCCGGGTGCGCCTGGAGGGGCTGGCCGAGCGTCATCCCGCCGAGCTTTCCGGCGGCCAGCGCCAGCGGGTCGCCCTGGCCCGGGCCCTGGCCAGAAGCCCACGGGTGCTGCTGCTCGACGAACCCTTCTCGGCGGTGGACCAGGTCACCCGGCGCCGCCTGCAGCGGGAGCTCGCGCTGCTGCGCGAGCAGATCCACATCCCCATCGTGCTGGTCACCCATGACCTGGACGAGGCCTCCGCCCTGGCCGACCGGCTCTGCGTGCTGCATGCCGGCCGCAGCCTGCAGCAGGATGTCCCGGAGGCGCTGTTCCGGCGCCCGGCCAGCCCCGAGGTGGCCCGGCTGCTGGACCGCCACAACGTCTTCGAGGGCGAGGTGGTGGAGGCAGACGGGCACCGTCGCCTGCGGTGGGGGCCCTGGGCGCTGGAGGTTGCCCGGGGGCTGGAGGCGCTGGCGCCGGGCCAGCGGGTCGCCTGGTACCTGCCGCACTCCGACGTGGTGCTGCACCGCCGCGGGCGCCCCTCGCTGGGCGAGCGCGAGAACCCGGTATCCGGACAGGTGGTCGAGATGGTGGTGCTGGGAGGCATCACCTCGGTATCGCTTGCCTTCGCGCACGGGTCGGAGACCCTGCGCTTCGAGATATCCACCCATGCCGCGCGCCGCAACGGCCTGGCGCGTGGCGAGACCGTTCAGGTGTCGCTTCTGGCCACAGGCATCCACCTGATGCCCCTCGGCGGCACCATCGATACCCAAGCGAGGACTCCGACATGAACCCGACCCGACGCCGACTGCTGCTGGGCCTCGCCGCCCTGGTGCCGACCGCCGCCCTGCTCCCGCGGTCCCTGCTGGCCGAGGGCCCCGGCCCGCTGGACACCGTGACCCTGGTGCTGCACAGCGAGCAGGGCCCCCATCGCCTGCGGGTCGAGGTCGCCCGTACTCTGCCCCAGCGTGGCCAGGGACTGAGAGACCGGGACCACCTCGATGCCGAGGCCGGCATGCTGTTTCTCTATCGTGACGAGCAGTCGCCGCGCAACGGCTTCTGGATGTATCGCACGCGGATTCCCCTGGATATCGCCTTCATCGACGCAGACGGGCGAATCGTGGCGATCCGCCAGATGCAGCCCTGCGACTCGGAGCGTCCCGGCGAGTGTCCGGTCACCTATCCCGGGGTGCCCTACCGAGCGGCCCTCGAGGTCAACGCCGGCTACTTCGCGGAGCAGGGCGTTGCCGAGGGCGATTGCGTCAGCTGGCCGGGCAGCGGCAGCCAGTGCCTGGTCGACGTGACTGAGAACCCCGCCTAGGGATTCACGCCTCGATTCGCCTCGGCCGGAAGCGCAGCACGATCAGGGCGATGCCCGCTACCACCAGGCCGCCGCCGGCGAGCTTGTGGATGCCCAGGGTATCGCCCAGCAACAGCACCCCCAGCAGCACCGCCAGCACCGGCACCAGCAGGGTCATGGGCACGACGCGGTTGACCGGGTGGCGGCGCAGCAGGCCGTACCAGAGCCCGTAGGCGAGAATGGAAGACATCACCGCGGTGTAGACCACGGCCCCCCAGCCGGCCCAGCCCGCCCGACGCATGGCCTCGAGGTGGTCATGCTCGAAGAGCAGCGAGCCCAGCGCCACCTGGGGCACGGCGAACAGCGCCACCCAGCCGGCCAGTGCCATGGGGGCGATATTCGGCCCGCGCTTGATCAATAGCTGCGAGATCGCCCAGCCCAGGGCGCTGAGCAGCAACAAGGCCAGCGGCAGCGGCGACGGCAGGGTGGGGCCGCCGGCCAGGACCACGACGCCCGCGAACGACAGCGTCAAACCGACCAGGCGCTTGGGTCCCAGGCGCTCCCTGAGGAAGATCACCGCCAGCAGCGTGGCGAAGGGCGTGCCCATCTGCACCAGCAGCGCGCCGGTTCCCGCTTCCGCCTGGCCAAGGCCAATGAACAGCAGCGCGAAATGCAGGGTGCCGAAGGTCGCCGAGAGCAGCAACAGGAAGGGCAACTGGTGGCGCGCCACCGGATGGAAGGGTACCAGCAGGGCGGCCACCAGCAGGAAGCGCAGGGTGGTCATCAGCAGCGGCGGCATCTCCGCCACCCCCACCTTGATGACGATGATGTTCAGGGCCCAGATGGCGATGACGGAGAGGCCCAGCAGCAGATCCCGGAGTGGCACGTTTCGTCCTTGATGTCGGTTAGCACAGGCTCCAGCATATCAGCTCGGCAGCGGCGGCCGCTTCGGCTCGCGCGCCATGGCCATATCCGCATCGGCCTGCCCGATGCCCCGGAGAGGGCGTCGATCGCCTTCCAATGGCTCTGCGCCTGGCCCCGAGATCGCCCCTGGCCGCCAAGGGGGCTTCTACCCTCACCCCTTCTGCAAGGCGTCCAGGGTGCGCTGGTGCAGCTCGGCGCTGGCGGTGTCGAACAGCACGAAGCGTACCCGCTCGATGCCGGGGCACTCGGGCAGCGTCCGGATCACCGTGGAGAGGGCGATGCGTGCGGCCTCGGTCGCGGGGTAGCCGAAGGCGCCAGCGGAGATCGCCGGGAAGGCGACCGAGGCGATGCCTTCCCGCTCGGCCAGCAGCAGGGCATGGCGGTAGCAGGCGGCGAGCAACTCGTCGGAGGGTTCGTCGATGCCGTAGACCGGCCCCAGGCAGTGGATCACATGGCGATTGGGTAGCCCGTGGGCGCCGGTGATCACCGCCTGGCCGGGCTGGATGGGCGCCAGGGGGCGACACTCTTCCTCGAGCCCCGGGCCCGCGGCCCGATGCAGGGCCCCGGCCACGCCACCGCCGATGCGCAACTCGGCGTTGGCGGCATTGACCACGGCGTCGATATCCGGCTGGTGGGCGATATCGCCCCGGATACACTCGATGGTCGCGCTCATTGTCTCCTTCCTCCTGGTAGGGGCTGTGTCTTCAGTCTGGTGCCCACCGTAGCGGGGCATCAAGGCCGGGGCTCCTCCCGCGAGTGCCTGCCATGAATGGTTCGTTGCGTTTTGTGTTTTGTTTCGCGACATTCGTTGCAAATCGGCGCAGAAACTTGCAAGTCACCCGCCAGGTCTGTACCAATGGCCTCCCCCCGAACAACTCACGGTGCGCCGGTCCTCGACCGGCGCACCGGCTGTGATCAGTCGTCGCGCAGGGCGCTTCCCCGAGCCGTGCGAGACTACAGAGGAGGAGGTGGCATGAACCAACGCGTGAACATCGAGCTCGGCGATTCCCAGGCCGACGTCTTCGCGGCCCGTCAGTTCAAGGTCTATACCCATCGCCAGCTCGACAAGATCGAGGCGATCCAGAGCCTGCCTGACGACCTGCGTTTCGACATGCGGGTCGTCAGCCAGGTGCTGCCGTTTCGCGTCAACGAATACGTGATCGAGGAGCTGATCGACTGGAACAACATCCCCGAGGATCCGGTCTTCCAGCTCACCTTCCCCCAGCGAGGCATGCTCAGGCCCGAGCACTTCGACGAGGTCGCCGCGCTGATGCGCCGCGAGGCGACGACGGCCGAGATGAAGCCGGTGATCGAGCGCATCCGCAGCGAGCTCAACCCTCACCCGGCAGGGCAGATGGACCTCAACCTGCCGCTGCTCGATGGCGAGCCGCTACCCGGCATGCAGCACAAGTACCGCGAGACGGTGCTGTTCTTCCCCAGCCAGGGCCAGGTCTGTCACAGCTACTGCACCTTCTGCTTCCGCTGGGCGCAGTTCGTCGGCGACAAGGACCTCAAGTTCGCCTCCAGCGAGGCGGATTCGCTGCATCGCTACCTGGCCGAGCACACCGAGGTCACGGACCTGCTGATGACCGGCGGCGACCCCATGGTGATGAAGGCCAAGCACCTGCGCCAGTACCTGGAGGGGCTGATGGCGCCCGAGCTGGACCACGTCCAGGACATCCGCATCGGCACCAAGAGCCTGACCTTCTGGCCCTACCGCTTCGTCACCGACACGGACGCCGAGGATGTCCTCGAGCTGTTCCGCGAGCTGACGGCGGCAGGCAAGCACGTGGCCTTCATGGCGCACTTCAACCACTGGAAGGAGATGGAGACGCCGATCTGCCGCGAGGCGATCCGCCGCATCCGCGCCACCGGGGCGGAGATCCGCACCCAGGCGCCCTTGCTCCGCCACATCAACGACGACGCCGACCAGTGGGCGAGGATGTGGACCACCCAGGTGCGCCTGGGGATGATTCCCTACTACCTGTTCGTCGAGCGCGACACCGGTGCTCGTCACTACTTCGAGGTGCCGCTGGTGCGCGCCTGGGAGATCTACCGCGAGGCCATCAAGCAGGTGCCGGGCCTGGCGCGTACCGCGCGTGGGCCGTCGATGTCCGCCGATCCGGGCAAGGTCGAGATCCAGGGGGTGGCGGAGATCCACGGCGAGAAGGTCTTCGTGCTGCGCTTCATCCAGGGGCGCGACAGCGACTGGGTGCAGCGGCCCTTCTTCGCCAAGTACGACGAGGCCGCCACCTGGCTCAATCATCTCGAGCCCGCCCTGGGCGAGGAGCGCTTCTTCTTCGAGGATGACTTCGTCGCCATGAAGGATGCGAAGCAGGCGCTGATCATGAAGGCGTCCTGAGGGGACGCGGGGAGGCGGTGTCTCCCCGCGATTGCGACTCTCGGGAGCCGTGAAAATTAACGTTCCCTAAACGTTGGTGGAGACTAGACTTCGAACATGCCGTAAAAAGGTCGCATCAAACAGGCGTTTTTTCGCTAAAGTAGAAGAGTGCGGTCTAGCCGTCGGCGATCATCGGTTACCGGGCTGCCAATCAGCAACGCTTGTCCACAACGTCAAGAGGTGTGTTCATGAAACGCCATGCTTTCTCCGCTGCTGCCTTTACCGGCACACTGCTGGGTGCCGCGATGTTCTCCGCGCCGGCAGTGGCTCAGGAGCGATTCATCACCATCGGTACCGGTGGCCAGACCGGCGTCTACTACGTGGTCGGTCAGTCGATCTGTCGCTTGATCAATCGTGGCAGCGATGAGCACAACATCCGCTGCAACGCGCCGTCCACCGGTGGCTCGGTGGCCAACATCAATGGCATCAAGTCCGGTGAGCTGGACATGGGGGTTGCCCAGTCTGACGTCCAGTACCAGGCCTACCACGGCACCGGCAACTTCGAGGGCGACGCCTACGAGGATCTGCGTGCGGTCTTCCGTGTCCATGGCGAGCCACTGACCCTGCTGGCCCGCGCCGACTCCGGCATCGAGAGCCTCGACGACCTGGAAGGCAAGCGCGTCAATATCGGCAACCCGGGGTCCGGTCAGCGCAATACCATGGAAGTGGTGATGGATGCCAAGGGCTGGACCGAGGACACCTTCGCGCTGGCATCACAGCTCGATGCCGCCGAACAGGCCGCTGCACTGGCCGACAACAATGTCGATGCCATGGTCTATGTGGTGGGTCACCCCAACGGTTCCATTCAGGAGGCCACCACTACCGTCGACTCACGCCTGATTCCGCTGGATGGCCCGGCCATCGAAGGCCTGGTCGAGGAGTATCCCTACTACTCCAAATCGGTGATTCCCGGCGGGCTCTACAGGGGCAACGACGAGGATGTCCCGACCTTCGGCGTGGCCGCCACCTTCGTGACCACCGCCCAGGCCGACGAGGAAATCGTCTACGAGGCCGTCAAGGCGGTGTTCGAAAACTTCGATCGTTTCAAGCGCCTGCATCCGGCTTTCGAGAACCTGGAGCCGGAAGAGATGATCTCTTCGGGGCTCTCCGCACCGCTGCACGAGGGTGCTGCACGCTACTATCGCGAACAGGGCTGGATCGAGTGATCCCGTCATGAACAGGCTTCACCTTCGATGATCGGTGCGCGGACCCCTGCGGGGGTCCGCGCATCTCGTTGGTGGCGCCGAAAGCGGGGTCGGCGAGAGCGATACCCGAGATGGACGACACGTCAATCGACTGTGGGCAGGGCTAGCTATGACTGACGACAAGAAAGCGTCCGGCACGGCGGATGTCGACCTGGAGGACATGGTCGCCTCGAGCGACACGGGAGCCCGCAGGCCGGCCGGTACGCCGGGCAAGCTGCTGCTGGGCATTGCGGCGGCCTGGTCGCTGTTCCAGCTGTGGATCGCCTCCCCGTTGCCGTTCGTGTTGAGGTTCGGTGTCTTCAGCGCCACCGAGGCTCGCTCGATTCACCTGGCCTTCGCCCTCTTCCTGGCCTACATGGCCTATCCGGCACTCAAGCGCTCGCCCCGTGATCGCATTCCCGTCCAGGACTGGGTCCTCGCGGCGGCTGCGGCCTTCTGCGGTGCCTACATGTTCATGTTCTACGAACAACTGTCCCAGCGTCCGGGCGCGCCGATCCTGCAGGACGTCATCATCGGCGTGGCAGGTATCCTGCTGCTGCTCGAGGCGACGCGACGGGCCCTGGGGCCGCCGCTGATGATCATCGCCTCGATCTTCATCATCTACTCCCTGGCCGGCCCCTATATGCCGGGAGTGCTGGCCCACCGGGGGGTCAGCCTCTTTGGCCTGATCAATCACCAGTGGCTGACTACCCAGGGCGTGTTCGGCATCGCCCTGGGGGTCTCGACCAGCTTCGTGTTCCTCTTCGTGCTGTTCGGCGCCCTCCTCGACAAGGCTGGGGCAGGCAACTATTTCATCAAGGTCGCCTTCTCGATGCTGGGGCACTACAAGGGCGGGCCGGCAAAGGCCGCCGTGGTGGCCTCGGGGATGACCGGCCTGATCTCGGGGTCGTCGATTGCCAACGTGGTGACTACGGGCACCTTCACCGTGCCGATGATGAAGCGGGTCGGGTTCTCCGCCGAGAAGGCCGGCGCGGTGGAGGTTGCGTCCTCCGTCAATGGCCAGATCATGCCGCCGGTGATGGGGGCGGCGGCCTTCCTGATGGTCGAGTACGTCGGGATCTCCTACGTCGAAGTGATCAAGCACGCCTTCCTGCCCGCCTTGATCTCCTACATCGCGCTGATCTACATCGTCCATCTCGAGGCCCTCAAGGCCGGGCTGCAGGGGCTGCAGAGCAGCAACCCGCCCAAGCCACTGATTCGCAAGGTGGTCGGCTTCCTCGGCGGCCTGTTGATGATGATGGTCGTGGCCCTGGTGGTCTACTACGGCCTGGGCTGGCTCAAGCCCCTGCTGGGGGACGCCACCCCCTGGGTGGTGGCGGTGGTGCTGACGGCCGTCTATGTCGGTCTGCTCAAGGTGGCCTCGGGCTATCCCGAACTGGAGCTCGATGACCCCACCGAGCCCATCTTCAAGCTGCCACAGACCAAGCCCACGGTGATGGTCGGCCTGCAGTACATCCTGCCGGTGATCTTGCTCATCTGGTGTCTGATGGTCGAGCGCCTCTCGCCGGGGTTGTCCGCCTTCTGGGCCACGATGTTCATGATCGCCATCATCGTCACCCAGCGTCCCGTCACGGCACTCTTCCGTGGTCGCAGCGACCTGGCGGCGGACATCCGCGAGGGCCTGATGGACCTGTGGAACGGCCTGGTGACCGGTGCGCGGAACATGATCGGCATCGGTATCGCCACGGCCACCGCCGGCATCATCGTCGGCGCGGTCTCCCAGACCGGGGTCGGCCTGGTGCTGGCCGACGTTGTGGAGATCCTCTCCATGGGCAACCTGATGCTGATCCTGCTGTTCACCGCGGTGCTCAGCCTGATCCTCGGCATGGGCCTGCCCACCACGGCCAACTACATCGTGGTGTCGGCGCTACTGGCACCGGTGATCGTCCAACTGGGCGAACAGAACGGCCTGCTGGTGCCGTTGATCGCCGTGCACCTCTTCGTCTTCTATTTCGGCATCATGGCCGATGTCACGCCACCGGTGGGCCTGGCGTCCTTCGCCGCGGCGGCCGTCTCCGGCGGTGACCCGATCCGCACCGGCTTCCAGGCCTTCTACTACAGCCTGCGCACCGCGGCGCTGCCATTCCTGTTCATCTTCAACACCGATCTGCTGCTCATCGAGGTCACCGTCCTGCAGGGCATCGTTGTCTTCGTCGTGGCGACCATCGCCATGCTGATCTTCGCCGCGGCCACCCAGGGCTTCATGATCACCCGCAGCCGCTGGTACGAGTCCATCCTGCTTCTGGTCGTGGCCTTTGCCCTGTTCCGGCCGGGATTCTGGATGGACATGATCCATGATCCCTACCAGTCCATACCGCCCGGGCAGATCGTCGAGGCGCTGGGCGATGTCGACGAGGAGAGCACGCTGCGCCTGCAGATCCGGGGCGAGGATGCCTTCGGCGATCCCGTGACCAGCTACATGCAGTTGCCGGTGCCGGCCGGCGAGTCGGGCGAGGAGCGTCTGGAGAATCTGGGGATGGAGCTGATCATCGAGGACGGGCGTGCGATGGTCGACATGGTCGCTTATGGCAGCCAGGCCGCCGATCTCGGCTTCGACTTCGACCAGGAGATCCTCGAGGTGCTGGCGCCGGTGGACCGCTGGACCAAGGAGTGGATATGGATACCGGCCTTCGTGCTGTTCGGGCTGGTGGTGTTGATGCAGCGCCGGCGGCGTGATCACAGCGCCGCCGAGGCGACAGTCTGAAGGAGACCGCGCCATGTACAGCAAGATCCTGTTGCCGGTGGACCTCAACGAGGAGAGCTCCTGGAAGAAGGCGCTGCCCACGGCACTGGCACTGTGTCGCAGCTTCGGCGCTTCGCTGCACGTAGTGACGGTGCTGCCGGACTACCGCATGCCGCTGGTGGGCTCCTACTTCCCGGAGGGCTTCGCCGAGAAAGCTCACGAGGCGTTGTCGGAGGCGCAACACAAGTTCATCGAGGAGCATGTGCCGGATGACATCAAGGCGCAGAGCGTGATCGTCGATGGCTCGCCCTGGGAGGCGATCATCAAGGCGGCGAAGAAGCTCGATGTCGACCTGATCGTCATGGCGTCCCACAGCAAGCGCAAGTTCGCCGATTACTTGCTCGGCCCCAATGCCGAGCATGTGGTGCATCACACCAGGATCTCGGTGATGATCGTCAGGTAGACGCTGATGCCTGACGGGGGCGCCTCGCTGCGTTGGCCAGCGAGACGGCAGGAATAACCGCGGTCAACTACATTGAAGCTGTACCAATGGAGACGGACGGTGGCATCAGGGCGCATGCCGATGTCGCCATACCAGGCCCGGCCTCGACGGGCTGTACTCGGCGGAAGCTGTTTTGGCGGGATACTGTTCTGGCGGAATACAGGGGTGAACCATGAATGCGGCACCAACAAAAGCGCACGACAAGGCTGCAGCGCCCAGGGTCAAGATCACCATCAACCCGGTGGGCATGGACAGGCCGCGGGCCTGGCTGGCGGCGGGATTCGAGGATTTCCGCCGGGCCACGGCCGTCAGCCTGGCCTACGGGATGTTCTGGGTGGGGCTGAGTATCGCCATCACCGCCGGTGCCATCACCCTCGACCTCTGGCACTGGCTACTACCGCTGGTGGCCGGCTTCATGTTCCTGGGGCCACTGGTGGCCGTGGGGTCCTACGGCATCAGCCGGGCCCTGGAGGCCAGTCGCGCACCGCACCTGGGTGACGCCTTCGGTGCCTGGCGTCCCCACGCCAGTCAGCTGGCGATGATGGGCGTGATGATGATGATCTTCTTCCTCGCCTGGATCCGTCTGGCAACCCTGCTGTTCGCCCTCTTCTTCGGCTTCGAGGTGCCCAGTCCGGCAACCCTCTACGCCTCGCTGCTGACCACCCCGGAAGGGTTGGGCATGATCGCGGTGGGCACCGTGATCGGTGGCATCCTGGCCTTCGGGGCCTTCTCCATCAGCGTGGTGGCGATTCCGACCCTGATGGACCAGGACCTGACCTTCATGGAGGGGATCGAGGCCAGCGTGCGTTCGGTGGCACGCAACTTCCGCCCCATGCTGCTGTGGGCCGTCATTCTCACCGGTTGCGTGCTGGTCGGGGTGATGACCTTCTACATCGGCCTGGCCCTGATTCTGCCGGTGCTCGGGCACGCCAGCTGGCATGCCTATGAGGACCTGGTGCGTATCGAGCCGGTGGAGGGCGCCGAGAAACTGTCCGGCTAACGGGCCATGAGCAACCTCGGGGGGCGTTCGCGCTCCCTGTCGGGCAGGGCTATGCTGGGGGCGTTCATCGCCCCCTTCGTTCTGGGCCGTCGGATGCCACCATGCTACAGCCGCGTTTCAACCCGCTTTCCGTTCTCCGTTTCTCCGGCCTGCTGGCGCTCTGCCTGCTGGCTGTGCCGGCGCTTGCCGAGCGCGTCAAGGCGCCACCGGCACCGGCCAGTCATCCCATCGCGCATCGGATCGATGGCTGCATGGAGGAGGGCGACTGGCTGCCCGAGTCGATGCTGGCCTGCGCCGAAGCCGCCGAGCCGCAGTGGCAGGACGAGGTCGAGCGTCTCACGGCGCGCCTGGCCAGTGTGCTCGGCGGCGAGGCGCGGGAGGCGCTGGAAGCGAGTGATCTGGCCTGGCAGGCCAGCCGCGACGCCGATCTGGCGTTCATCGAGGCTTACCACGCCCAGTTCGAGGAGGCCGAGCTGGGCGACCCCGAGCTCATCCCGCTGGCGCGTCAGTTGCATCGCAATGCCGTGTTCGAGGTACGGGTCGATCGTCTGCAGCGTCTTCTGGACGGCCTGGAGGCGGTCCACGAGACGGCGCCCGGGGACGATGAGCCCTCGTCCTGAGCGCCTGCATATCGCGTACGGCCCCTGACCTTTGCCCGCGAATCGCGTAGTCTTGGCGGCATCCATTAGCTCTTACAGGATCGATTTCATGCGCCAGAGAGCCACGTCGCGTGTTCTGCTCGGTTTGATCGTTGCCGTCCTGCTGGCCTCCGTATCGGCCGAAGCTTCCGCGTTGCCGCCGCCCACCGGAGAGATCATCCTGACCGTCAGCGGCGACATCGACCACCCCAATGTGGGAGACGAGGCCCGCTTCGACCGCGACATGCTCATGACCCTCTCACCGATGGTGATAGAGACGCACACGCCCTGGCACAGTGGGCCGGGACGCTACGAAGGGCCGCTGTTCAGGGCCGTGCTGGCTGCCGTCGGCGCCAATGGCGATCGCGTGCGGGTACGGGCGTTGAACGACTACGAAGCCGAGATTCCCGTCGCCGACCTGCATGACTATGACGTCATCCTGGCCATGACGCGCAACGGCGAGGAGATGGCGATCCGCGACTTCGGGCCGCTGTTCGTGCTCTACCCCTTCGATGATCATCCCGAACTGCTCACCGAGACGATCCGTTTCCGCTCGGTCTGGCAGGTGGAGCGCCTGCATGTGCCCTGAGCCCCGGGTGGGCTGATCCCCGGATGCTGTCATCGATGCTCTACCCCCTGCGCCTGAAGCTGGGTGCCATGGCGGCGCTGCTGTTCTTTGCCGCTGCCCTGGTAGTGGTCGGACTGGTCTCCTGGCGACAGGACAGCCTGGCCCAGAGCGTGGGCGGCGATACCACCTGGCATGCCTACAAGCTCGACCGCGACACGGTGCAACTGCGCAACTACCTGGGGCAGAGGGACCGCAACCTCGAGGAGCTGAGGCTGCGCTTCGAGCTGCTCTACAGCCGTCTCACCCTGCTGCGGGGAGGCGATATCACCGAGCTGATCGATACCATCCCCGTGGCCATCGGGCTGATGGACGAGATCGAGGAGCGGATCGAGGCGCTGGATGCCAGTATCGAACGGCTGGAGAGCCTGGACAGCGACGTCCGGCTCACCCTGGACCGGCAGCTCGAGGCCCTGGGGGTGAGCACCGAGCGGCTGATCATCGCCCTCAACGGCCACCTGGCCGACACGAGCACCCGTGAGCGTGAGCAGCTGCAGACGCTCTACGCGCTACTGCTGGTGTTGATCCTGGCCATGAGCGTGGCGGCGCTGCTGGTGGTGGTCTTCCTGTTCCGCGAGGCCCGTGACAATGCTGCCGCCCGGCGTACCCTCGAGGCGCTCAGTCGTGAACTCGAGGTCACGGCGCGCAGCGCCGAATCGGCCAGCCAGGCCAAGTCGGAATTCCTCGCCACGGTCAGCCACGAGATCCGGACGCCGCTCAACGGGGTGATCGGGATGAGTGACCTGCTCCTCGACCAGCCGCTGGAGGGGCGCGCCCGCCATTACGCCGACACCATCCACGACAGTGCCGGCCTGCTGCTGGAACTGATCAATGACCTGCTCGATTTCTCGAAGATCGAGGCCGGTCGCCTGGAGCTGGAGTCGCGCCCGCTGGAGCTCGCCGAGCTGGCCGACGGAGCCATGGCGCTGTTCACCCACCGTGCCGAGGCCCGCGGCGTGCAACTGGTCAGCCGCCTGGATCCCGAGCTGCCGGCCCGGGTGGTCAGCGATCCCGGCCGCCTGCGCCAGGTACTGCTGAACCTGCTCTCCAATGCCATCAAGTTCACCACCGAGGGCGAGATCCGCCTCGAAGTGTCGGCCGGCGGGACGGACCGGATCCGCTTCGAGGTGATCGATTCCGGCTGTGGAATCGAGCCCGCCCAGCTGTCCCGGCTGTTCGAGCCCTTCCAGCAGGGCGAGGCCTCCACCGCGCGTCGCTTCGGCGGCACCGGCCTCGGCCTGGCGATCTGCCGCCGCCTGGTGGAGGCCATGGGCGGGCAGATCGGCGTGGAGAGCGAGCCCGGCCTGGGCAGCCGCTTCTGGTTCACGCTGCCGCTGGTGGCGGCTCCGCTCGAGCCCCTGCTGACGGCAGGCGAGGAGCCGGCGCCGCGCCCGGTGCATCTCGACGAAGCGAGCCTGCTGGTGGTCGAGGACAACCCTGTCAACCAGCAGGTGGCGGTGGCGATGCTGGAGCGCCTCGGTTGCAAGGTGAGCCTCGTGGAGCGCGGCAGCGATGCCCTGGAGCGGGTGACCCGGGAGCGTTTCGACCTGATCTTCATGGACGTTCAGATGCCCGACCTGGATGGCCTGGAAGTGACCCGTCGCCTGCGCCAGCGCGACGGCTGGTCGGCCGAAGTGCCGATCGTGGCGATGACCGCCGGAGGCCCCGGTGGCGAGCAGGCCCGCTGCCTGGCGGCCGGCATGAGCGGCTATCTGACCAAGCCGCTGTTCCAGGATGCCCTGGTGGCGACCCTGCATCGCCACCTGAAGCATGTCGGCACGCTGCCCGTCAGGCCGAAAGGGCCGGTCGCCGCCGATCAGCCGCTGGACCCGGCCGCGCTGGCGGCCCTCCAGGAGAGCCTCGGGGACGCGAGCCTGGCAGCGCTGATCGCGCTCTACCGCCGCCAGGCCACCGACCGCCTGGCGGAGCTGGAGCGGGCCGTGGCGGAGGAGGACGCGGAGCGCGTCAGGGGACTGGCTCACCAGCTCAAGGGAGAGTCCTCGAGCCTGGGAGCGGTGAAGGTGGCCGGTCTGGCCCTGCGTCTGGAACACATTGGCAGGGATGGACGACTGGCGGAAGCCGCCGCCGTCCTGGGGGCCCTGCGCGGCTGCCTGACGACCACCTGTTCGGACCTGGAGGCCTGGTCACCGACCCGTTAAGGGGGCAGGCGCGCGAGGCGTGCGTTCCGGCAGTCGCCACCTCAGGGTACGGGCGATCACCTGCTGGCCCGGGCGGTACTCGCCCCGGGCTGCGGCCAGGGCACTGACCAGGGCCGCGGCGGCGATGCGCTCGTGATCCTGTACCGCCGAGTTGACCGGCAGCGGCAGGAAGTCGAGCAGGCGATTGTCGCCGAAGGTGGCCAGGCGCAGTGCCTGGGGCAGGCCTCCATCCTCCAGCAGCACATCGAAGACCCCGTCGAGCAGGGTGTAGGACGCGATGACCAGCGCATCGGGCAGGCCATGGCGGTCGAGCAGTTCGCGCATCAGGCGCGCGCCCTCGGTACGGTCGTAGCGCTCGGCCGCGGCGCTGATCACCTCGGCATGGCTGCCGGCCAGCGCCTGCTGGAAGCCGGCGCGACGCTCCTGGCTGATCGACAGGTGCGGCACGGCATCGAGCCAGGCGATGCGTTTCACGTCATCGTCGAGCACCGAGCGGGTCAGCCGTTCGGCGGCCTCCCGGTCGTTGCTGACCACGCTGGCGAAGTGCCGCGGATCGAAGCCGCGGTCCATCGCCACCACCGGCAGGCCATCGGCCATCAGCTCGCGATAGAAGGGATCCTCCATCGGCAGGCAGCTGGCGGTGATCAGCACCTCGCAACGCTGGGCACGCAGCGCCAGGGCCAGCTCCCGCTCCCTCTCGGGCTGATCGTCGGAGCCGACGATCAGCAGCTGATAGCCCCGCTCCCGGGCGCCGCGCTCCAGGCGCTTGGCCAGTCGCGCATAGCTGACGTTCTCCAGATCCGGAATGATCAGCCCCAGGATCCGGCTGGAGCCGCGGCGCAGCGCGGCGGCCTGGGCGTCGACCCGGTAGCGGTGCTCGCGCACCACCGCCATCACCCGGTCGACGGTCTCCTGGCTGATACGCCGTTCCTGGGCCTTGCCGTTGATCACATAACTGGCCGTGGTGCGCGAGACCCCGGCCAGGCGGGCTACTTCAGCGAGTGTCATGGGAACCTCTGTCGGGAATGGGGACATTCTATGCCAAGTCGGGACCTGGTGCCCCCTGCCAAAGTCGTAGAAAAGGGGGCTTGCCAAACAGATCGAATCGAGCCAGCATTTACATCATTGTAGGTGACACGATTCAGCCGGCAAGATTTCCGGAGCTGAGCGACAGGCGATCACCGCCGCGTCACCCGAGCGTACAGGAGATCCCCATGTTGACCCTACGCCAGGAAGACATCCTGCTCGATTGCCGGGCCGATGACTGGCGTGCGGCACTGAACAGTGCCGCCGACGCCCTGCACCAGGCCGGCCTGGTCGCGCCCGGCTACCGTGATGGCCTGCTCGACCGCGAGGCCCAGTCCTCGACCTTCCTGGGCAACGCCATCGCCATTCCCCACGGCACGCCCGAGAGCCGCGAGCACGTGCGCCGCACTGGTGTTCGGGTGCTGCAGTTTCCGGCCGGTGTGGAGTGGCACGACGGCAACCGCGTCCATGTCCTGGTGACCATCGCCGCCCAGAGCGACGAGCACCTGGATATCCTGCGCCAGCTGACCCATGTGCTGGACCGCGAGGGGGTGGCCGAACGGTTGGCCGCCGCCGACTCCTGCGGCGAGATCGCCGGGCTGCTGTCGAAGGCGGTGGTCGAGGCGCGCCTCGATGCCGACACCCTCTGCCTGGGCTTTCCCGCCCGTGACCGCCAGGAACTGGCGCTGGCCGGCGCCGCCCGTCTGCGACAGGCCGGCTGCGTGGGCAGCGACTTCGTCGCCGCCGTGGCCGAACGCGCGCCGCGGGACCTCGGCCAGGGGCTGTGGCTGGTCAGCAGCGATCGTGGTGTCGCGGCGCCGGCACTGTCGCTGGCCACGCCCGAGTCGCTCCTGAAGCAGGACGACGAGGCGGTGGCCGGGGTCTTCTGCCTGGCCACCCGGGAAGATACCCATCGTGGCCTGCTGGAGCGCATCCTCGCCCTGCTGGAGAATGGCGCGGCGAACGAGTTGCGCGAGGCCGATGCCGCCACCGTGCTGGCGCGGCTCGCCGGGGAGTCCGCCGTGGCCACCACCCGGCAGGCCCGGGTACTCAACGCCCACGGCCTGCACGCCCGCCCGGCCAAGCAGCTGGTGCAGGTGGCGCGCGCCCAGGGGCTGACGATCCGCGTGCGCCTGGCCGAGGGGGGCGGCGAGGCGGTCTCGGCGACCAGCCTGACCAAGGTGATCAATCTCGGCGCCCGGCGCGGGCAGCCGCTGGTGTTCTCCGCCGAGGGGGAGGGCGCCGACCGGGCGCTGGAGGCGGTCTGCAACGCCGTGGCCGAGGGCCTCGGCGAACAGGTGCTGCCCTTCGACGAGAGTCGCGAGCGGATCGAGCCGCGCGAGGAGGACACCCCGCCGCCGGAGCCGCTGCCCGCCGATGAACCCCACGCGGCGGTGGCCGCCTCGCCGGGCCTGGCCATCGCCCCGGTCTTCGTGCTGCGCACGCCACGCTTCGACTATCCCGAGCGGGCCTCGGATCCCGGTGTCGAGCTGCGTCGCCTCGAACAGGCGATCCGCGAAGGGGCCGAGCAGCTCGAGGCCCTGGTCCAGCAGGCCCGCGGTGGCGAGGTGGCGCAGATCCTCTCCATGCACGAGGAGATGCTCAACGACCCCGAGCTCCTGCAGGCCGCCCGCGAGAGCATCGAAGAGGGTGGCTCCGCCGAGGCCGCCTGGTGGAACGCCATCGAGACCTCCGCCCACGCCCAGGAGATGCTCGCCGACCGTCTGCTGGCCGAGCGCGCCGCCGACCTGCGTGACGTCGGCCGGCGGGTGCTGGGCATCCTCTGTCGGGTCGAGCTGCCCGAGCCGCCCGATCACCCCTATATTCTGGTCATGGACGACATCGGTCCCTCCGATGTGGCGCGTCTCGACACCAGCCGGGTGCGCGGCCTGCTCACCGCCCGGGGGGGCGCCACCGCGCACAGCGCCATCCTCGCCCGGGCACTCGGCATTCCCGCCGTGGTCGGCGCCGGCAAGCGGGTGCTGACCCTGGAGAACGGCGTGGAGCTGATCCTCGACGGCGAGCGCGGGCGGGTCACCCCGGCACCCTCCGCCGAGCGCCGCCAGGCCGCCGAGCAGCGCCTGGCCGAGCGAGAGCGCCGCGAGGCCGAAGCCTGGGAAGCACGCCACCAGGAGGCATACACCCGCGATGGCCACCGGGTCGAGGTCGCCGCCAACCTGGGCAACACCACCCATGCCGCGGATGCCGTGGAACGCGGCGCCGAGGGCATCGGCCTGCTGCGCACCGAGTTCCTGTTCATGGCCCATGCCCAGGTGCCGGATCTCGACACCCAGATCGGCGAGTACCGCGAGGCCCTGGATGCCCTGGACGGCCGCCCGCTGGTGGCCCGTACCCTGGACGTGGGCGGCGACAAGCCGCTGCCCTACTGGCCGGTGCCCCACGAGGACAATCCCTTCCTCGGCCTGCGCGGCATCCGCCTGGCGCTGACCCGCCCCGAGGTGCTCGAGACCCAGCTGCGCGCCCTGCTGATGGCGGCAGTGGGCAGGCCGCTGCGCATCATGCTGCCGATGGTCAAGGACCTCGCCGAGTTCCGTCAGGCCAAGGCGATCCACGACCGTCTGCTGGCCGAGATCCCCGAGACCGAGCGCACCACCGATGTGCAGCTCGGGGTGATGATCGAGGTGCCTTCGGCGGCGCTGCTGGCGCCGAGCCTGGCCGCCGAGGTGGACTTCTTCTCGGTGGGCACCAACGACCTGACCCAGTACACCCTGGCGATCGACCGCGACCATCCCGAGCTCTCTGCCCAGGCCGACGGCTTGCATCCGGCGGTACTCAGGCTGATCGAGATGACCGTCGCGGCCGCCCATGCCCAAGGCAAGTGGGTGGGTGTGTGTGGCGAGCTGGCCAGTGACGCCATCGCCGTGCCGGTGCTGGTGGGGCTCGGCGTCGACGAGCTCTCGGTCAGCGCCCGCCAGGTGCCGCTGGTCAAGGCGCGGCTGCGCGAGTTCGACCTGGCCGACGCCCGGGCCCAGGCCGAGCTGGCCCTGGCCCAGGCCACCAGCGAGGCGGTACGCGACGCCCTGGAGGTGCGCTGATGGCCAGGATCCTGACCCTGACCCTCAACCCCGCCCTGGACCTGTCGGTGAGCCTGGAGCGGCTGGTGCCCGGAGAGGTCAATCGCACCCGCGAGAGCCACCTGACGGCGGCCGGCAAGGGGGTCAACGTGGCCCGGGTGCTGGTCGGCCTCGGCCACGAGGTCACCGTCTCGGGGTTCCTCGGGGCCGACAACGACGGCCCTTTCCTGCGCGCCTTCGAGGCCATGGGGGTGGAAGACGCCTTCATCCGGGTGCCCGGCGAGACCCGCATCAATGCCAAGGTCGCCGAGGCCGATGGCCGGGTCACCGACATCAACGGCCCCGGTGCGGCCATCGGTGCCGAGGCCTGGCAGCGGTTGCTCGACTGGCTCGACGGTTGCGCGGAAGATCCCGTGCGCCGGCCCCAGGCGGTGGTGATCGCCGGCAGCCTGCCGCCGGGGGGGGCCCCCGCGGGCCTCGCCGACCTGATCGGCCGCCTGCGCTCGGTCGACCTGCCGGTGTGGGTCGATACCAGCGGCGAGGCGTTGATGGCCGCCATCGGGGCTCGACCCACCGCGGTCAAGCCCAACGAGCACGAACTCGCCAGCTGGGCCGGTATGCCCCTGGCGACGCCGGATGCCCGGCTCCGGGCGGCGCTCCGGCTCTATGCCGAAGGGGTCGAGGAGGCGCTGATCTCCGCCGGCCCCGAGGGCGTGCTCTGGGTCAGCCGGCGCGGCGCCTGGCAGGCGCTGCCGCCGCGGCTCGACGTGGCCAGCACCGTGGGTGCCGGCGATACCCTGGTCGCCGCCATGCTGCACGGGGTGCTTTCGGGGCACCCGCCCGACCAGGCCCTGCGGCTGGCCACGGCACTCTCCGCCGAAGCCGTTCGCCATGTGGGCGTGGGAGACCCCCGTGCCCCTGATTTTCCTCAACTCCAACAACAGACCCGCGTTCGCCGTCTCAACGATGTCGATGCAGGGGGAGCACTCGTATGAATACCATCATCATCACCGCCTGCCCCAGCGGCATGGCCACCACCTTCCTCGCCGCCCGCCGCCTCGAACAGGCCGCCGAGCGACTCGGCTGGCAGACCCACGTGGAGATGCACGGTGAGCTCGAGCCGCTCACGCCGGTCACTGCCGAGGCCATCGCCGACGCCGACCTGGTGGTGGTGGCCGCCGACCATGTGCCTGCGCCCCAGCGCTTTGCCGGCAAGCGGCTCTATCGCGCGGCCATCGACCAGGCGTTGCCCGACCCGCGCGCCTTCCTCGAGCGGGCCAGCCGCGAGGCCTCCGAGTTCCAGCCGCCCGCCGAGGACGAGGCCGCCGCACCGCAGGCCGCCTCGGGCGGCCGACGGATCGTCGCCGTGACCGCCTGCCCGACGGGGGTGGCGCATACCTTTATGGCCGCGGAAGCCCTGAGCGAAGCCGGCAAGGCCTTGGGTCATGCGATCCGCGTGGAGACCCAGGGCTCGGTAGGTGCCCAGGACCAGTTGACCGAAGAGGAGATCGCGGAAGCCGACGTGGTGGTCCTGGCCTGCGACATCGAGGTGGATCCCACCCGCTTCGCCGGCAAGCGCATCTACCGCACCTCCACCGGCAACGCCCTGAAGAAGGCCAAGCCGACCATCGAGGCGGCCCTCGAGCAGGCCGAGGTGGAAAGCGCCGGCACCGCCTCCTCCGGCAAGGGCGAGGCCCAGAAGAGCGTCAAGGAAAAGGGAGTCTACAAGCACCTGCTCACCGGGGTCTCCTTCATGCTGCCCATGGTGGTGGCCGGCGGCCTGTTGATCGCGCTCTCCTTCGTGTTCGGCATCGAGGCCTTCAAGGAAGAGGGCACGCTGGCCGCGGCGCTGATGCAGATCGGCGGCGGCACCGCCTTCACCCTGATGATCCCGGTGCTGGCCGGTTACATCGCCTACTCCATCGCCGACCGCCCCGGCATCGCCCCGGGCATGATCGGCGGCATGCTGGCGGCCAATATCGGCGCCGGTTTCATCGGCGGTATCCTGGCCGGCTTCCTGGCTGGCTACGTGGCCAAGGCGGTGGCCCAGCGCGTCAAGCTGCCGTCCAGCGTCGAGTCGCTCAAGCCGATCCTGATCATTCCTCTGGTGGCGAGCCTGGTGACCGGCCTGGTGATGATCTACATCGTCGGCGAGCCGGTGGCGGGAATCCTCTCGGCGCTGACCGCCTTCCTCGAGAACATGGGCTCCGCCAACGCCGTGCTGCTGGGCATCCTGCTCGGCTCCATGATGTGCTTCGACCTGGGCGGGCCGGTCAACAAGGCCGCCTACACCTTCGGCGTGGGCCTGCTGGCCTCCGAGACCTACGCGCCCATGGCGGCGATCATGGCCGCCGGCATGGTCCCGGCCATCGGCATGGGCATCGCCAGCTTCGTCGCCAAGTCGAAGTTCTCCGAGCCCGAGCGTGAGGCGGGCAAGGCATCCTTCGTCCTCGGCCTGTGCTTCATCAGCGAGGGCGCCATTCCCTTCGCCGCCAAGGATCCGCTGCGGGTGATCCCGGCCTGCATCGCCGGCGGCGCGATCACCGGTGCCCTCTCCATGCTGGTCGGCGCCAAGCTGATGGCGCCCCACGGCGGCATCTTCGTGCTGCTGATCCCCAACGCCATCACCCCGGTGCTGCTCTACCTGGCGGCCATCGTGATCGGCTCCCTGGTTACCGGCCTGGGCTACGCGGCGATCAAGCGTGGTGAGCAGGCGGTGGCCATCCAGGCCAGCCAGGCCAACGCCTGACCGCCTGGCGGTGCAACGAGACGCCCCCGGGTCGCCAGGATCCGGGGGCGTTCTGCGTTCGATGCCCGTGAATCGCCATGATGCGGCGGCAGCGGCGACTGGACCATCATGGTGCTCGAGCAGCGGGTGCGTACGTCGTGATCAGGCCCAGGCGGAGGCAGCGTAGGCGGAGTCCTGGGCCTCTTCCAGCAGACGGCACTCGTTGCGCTTCTGTTCGACGAAGCGCTCGAGCAGGGCCTCGAGTTCCGGCGTGTGGCAGAACTTCACCAGCAGCTCGCTGAACTGGCGCGAGTGGTGGGCGGCGGCCAGGGCATAGCCCAGGGCCTGGCAGGCCATGGCGTCGTTGGCGATGAAGAGATGGAGACGGTGGGCTTCCGGCAACCGAAAGCGGCGGGGACGGGCGACCGGCAGGCAGTGGCGCAGTTGCAGGTGGTCGGCCAGGACCTCCAGCGCGGCGAGTCGCTGCTCGCATTCGACGCCGATGGCGGCCATCAGCCGGCTGACCCGGGGGCGCGTGGGCAGAAAGCTCAGCGCGAGGCCGCGATAGCGCTGCATCTCGCGGTGCTCGTGGTCGTGGGCGAGGCGAAGTTGTTCATCTGTCGGGCAGGCGTGGGTGGTGTCGTTTGAAGTGAGCGGTGGCACGGGTTTCTCTCCTTTTGTCACTCGGGCCTCTTCCGGGCTCCGTCAGCACAGGGTAGGCCCCCCGGGCCGTCCCTGCCCTTGATACCTGTCAACTTCACCGTCATGTCGCCCAAAGTACCAGAGGGGTTCATGCTCGCCGGAATGGCGACGCTCGCCCGGTGGGGCGAGTCGCCGGGGCGCGCGACCCTTGCCCGGGCACCAAGGGACGAGCCCGATTCCTTCCAAAGTACCGGGTCGCCGGGGCGGCGAGGATGCTTAACTGTACCTGGCAGTTGCCAACGACAAACCGCCCATCAGAGGAGCATTCCCATGTGGACCAAGCCTAGCTATACCGACCTGCGTCTCGGCTTCGAGGTCACCCTCTATATCGCCAACCGCTGAAGGCCACGACCCGGCCCGGCGCTGTGGAACAGCGCCGGGCCACCGGGGGCATCGAGCACGAGCCAACGAGGAGATCACGCATGCAGATTCTGGTACTGGGGTCCGGAGCGGGCGGCGGCTTGCCGCAGTGGAACTGCAACTGCCCGAACTGTCGGGGGGCACGGCAGGGCGAGCCGACCGTCACGCCGCGTACCCAGTCGTCGATCGCCATCAGCAGCGATGGCCAGCGCTGGTTGCTGTGCAACGCCTCGCCGGACATCCGTGCCCAGCTGGCCGCCACGCCCGAATTGCATCCGCGCCGCGGGCTGCGCGACAGCGGCATCGCCGAGGTGCTGCTGGTGGATGCCCAGATCGATCACGTCACCGGCCTGCTGTCGCTGCGCGAGGGTTGCCCGCTGGATGTATGGTGCACGCCCGGCGTGCATCACGACCTGAGCACCGGTTTCCCGCTGTTCCCGATGCTGGATCACTGGCAAGGGGGACTGCGCTGGCAGCCGATCCTGCTCGACGGCGAGCATCGCCAGGCGACGTTCACCGTGCCGAGCTGCCCCGGGCTGCGCTTCACCGCGGTGGCACTGGACAGCAATGCGCCGCCCTAT
This sequence comes from Halomonas flagellata, assembly GCF_022487945.1. Taxonomy (NCBI): domain Bacteria; kingdom Pseudomonadati; phylum Pseudomonadota; class Gammaproteobacteria; order Oceanospirillales; family Halomonadaceae; genus Halomonas; species Halomonas flagellata. Next base: position 217,105 of record NZ_JAKVPY010000004.1, on the reverse strand, counting down.
TCGCCGCGTCGCGGCTCGCCCACTCCGGGCGATAACCTCGGACTGTTCATCGAGGACGACGCCGGCGGTGCCACGCTGTTCTACGCCCCGGGGCTGGGCCGGTTGACCGACGAGGTCCGCGGCTTCATGCGTCGGGCCGACTGTGTACTGATCGATGGCACCCTGTGGCACGACGACGAGATGCAGCGCCTGGGGGTCGGGCAGTCGACGGGGGCGGAGATGGGCCATCTGGCGCTGGCCGGCGAAGGGGGCATGATCGCCGAGCTCGATGCCCTGCCCGAGACCACCCGCCGCCTCCTCATCCATATCAACAATACCAATCCGATTCTCGACGCGACCTCTGCCGAGCGGGCCACGCTCGATGCCCACGGCATCGAGGTCGCCTACGACGGCATGCGACTGACGCTGTGAATCGGCATTGCCGGGAGCCTGCCATGACTGCAACCCCCGCCACCTCACCCGCCGCCACCGCGCCGCTGTCGCCCGAGGCCTTCCGCGCCGCGCTGCTGGCCAAGGGCGACTATTACCATATCCACCACCCCTATCAGGTCGACATGGCCGAGGGCCGCGCCACGCCCGAGCAGATCCGCGGCTGGGTGGCCAACCGCTTCTACTACCAGGTGATGATTCCGCAGAAGGACGCCGCGCTGCTGGCCAACTGCCCGGATGCCGCGACGCGCCGGCGCTGGATCCAGCGGCTGCTCGACCATGATGGTCACGGCGACGACGCCGGCGGCATCGAGGCCTGGCTGGCGCTCGGCGAGGCGGTGGGCCTGTCGCGCGAGGAGCTGTGGGCCCAGGAGCATGTGCTGCCCGGCGTGCGCTTCGCGGTGGATGCCTACGTCAACTTCGTGCGTCGCGCCAGTTGGCAGGAGGGGGCGATCTCCTCGCTGACCGAGCTGTTCGCTCCCCTGGCCCACCAGAGCCGGCTCGATACCTGGCCGGGGCACTATCCGTGGATCGACGCGGCCGGCTACGCCTACTTCCGCAAGCGGCTCAAGGAGGCGCGTCGCGACGTCGAGCACGGCCTGGAGGTGGCGCTGGCGGTGTGCACGACGGTCGAGACCCAGCAACGGGCGCTGGAGATCCTGCAGTTCAAGCTCGATGTGCTGTGGTCGATGCTCGACGCCATGACGCTGGCCTACCAGCTCGACCGGGCGCCCTATCACAGCGTCACCGACCGGCGCGTCCATCATCGGGGGCTGTCATGAACGTCGCGACCGTCTATCGCCTGAAACCCGGCTGGCGCCTGCAGTGGGAGGAGGCCCAGGGGCGCCATGTGCTGCTCTATCCCGAGGGCATGGTGCAGCTCAACGACAGTGCCGGCGCCGTGCTCGGCCTGCTCGACGGCGAGCGTGACCTGGCCGCGGTGCTCGCGGCGCTGCGCCAACGCTACCCCGAGGCCGACGAGGGGCTGGAGCGCGACGTTCACGACTTCGTCGCCGACGCCCTGCACCAGGGCTGGATCCGCGAGACGGAGGCGACATGAGCGACCCCCGCATGACGCCTCGCGATCACTCGGTCGGCGCCCCCTTGTGGCTGCTCGCCGAACTCACCTATCGCTGCCCGCTGCAGTGCCCCTACTGCTCGAACCCGCTGGACTTCGCCGCGCACCGCGACGAACTCTCCACCGACGAGTGGATCGAGACGATGCGCCAGGCGCGTGCCATGGGCGCCGTACAGCTGGGTTTCTCCGGTGGCGAGCCCCTGGTGCGTGACGACCTCGAGGCGCTGGTCGCCGAGGCACGCCAGCTGGGTTTCTACACCAACCTGATCACCTCGGGGCTGGGCCTCGACGAGGCACGCATCGTCGCGCTGCGTGAGGCCGGCCTCGACCATATCCAGATCAGCCTGCAGGCCGGCGATGCCGAGGTCGCCGCGGCGGTGGCCGGCTCGCCCAAGGCGCATGCCAAGAAGCTGGCCATGGCGCGGGCGGTCAAGTCCGCCGGCTACCCGATGGTGCTCAACGTGGTGCTGCACCGCCACAACATCGATGACCTCGATGCCATCATTGCGCTGTGCGACGACCTCGGCGCCGATGCCGTGGAACTGGCCAACTGCCAGATGTACGGTTGGGCGCAGCTCAACCGCGCCGGGCTGTTGCCCAGCCGCGCCCAGATCGAGGCCGCGGAGGCCACCACCGCACGCTGGCGCGCGACACTCGCGGCCCGCGGCCGGGACATGCGCCTGCTGTTCGTGGTGCCCGACTATCATGAGGATCGCCCCAAGGCCTGCATGGGCGGCTGGGGAGCGATCTTCATGACCGTGGCCCCCGACGGCACGGTATTGCCCTGCCATAGCGCCCGCGACCTGCCGATGCGTTTCCCCCGTGTGCCTGAGCACTCGCTGGCGGCGATCTGGTACGAGAGTGCCGCCTTCAACCGCTTCCGCGGCGATGCCTGGATGCCGGCTCCCTGTCGCGACTGCGACGAACGCCACCAGGACCATGGCGGCTGCCGCTGCCAGGCCTACCTGCTGACCGGCGACCTCTCCGCCACCGACCCGGTCTGCGACCGGTCGCCGGATCACCACCTGATCGAGGCTGCCCGCGCGGAGGCCGACGGCGAGGCCCGAAGCCTCGGCGAGCTGGTGTCACGCAATGCCCGGGAGTCGCGGGTCTTCTGTCGTGGCTGAGGCGCTGGGGCCTTCCCCCGCAGTCTGGTGGCACGACTACTACCTTGGTAGTGGCACCGGGGGGCCTGGGACGGCACCCAAGTGGCATATCCAGTGAGTCGGGGGCTTTCTATACTTCGAGTCAGCCCTTCTACGCCGAGAGCCGCCCATGGACATCGACCTTCCGACACCGCCAGCCGGTATCGCCGCTCGACAGGATGCCGTACTGATCGCCCAGTCGCGGTCCCGGGACCCGGACATGGCCGCCCAGGACCTGGCGAGCCGCCTGTTGCACCCCTGGCTGGGGGGCGTGCTGTTCTTCTGCTCGGCGGAATACGACCTCGCGGCCCTGGGGCAGGCGCTGGAGCAGCATTTCGGTGGCGTGAGGCTGTGTGGCTGCACCACCGCGGGCGAGATCACCGATGAGGGCTATGGCCGAGGCGGTATCACCGCCATCGGTTTCGACCAGCGCGCCTTCGCGCTGGACTACGCGGTGATCGATGACCTCGACGAGGTCTCGCTGCTGGCCGCCCAGCAGTTGACCGACCGCCTGCTCGACCACTGCCGGCAGGCGGGCATCGCGCCGATCAAGGAGCATACCTTCGCCCTGACGCTGCTCGACGGCCTGTCGGCCAGCGAGGAGCGGGTGCTGGCGACCCTCAATGCGGCGCTCGGCGGCATTCCCCATTTCGGCGGTAGCGCCGGCGACGACAACCGCCTGGCCGGTACCCATGTCTACGGCAACGGCGGTTTCCGTACCGGCGCCGCGGTGGTGGTGATGCTCAATACCGCGCTCGACTTCGAGGTCTTCACCACCCACCACCTGCGGCCGCTGGCCGACAAGCTGGTGGTCACCGCGGCCGACCGCGAGAACCGCCGGGTCATCGAACTCAATGCCGAGCCCGCCGCCGAGGAGTACGCCCGGCTGGTGGGACGGCGGGTCGAGGAGCTCGACGAGGAGACCTTCGCCCGCCATCCGCTGGCGGTACGTCTGCACGACCAGACCTATGTGCGCTCGATCCAGCGGGTCAACGAGGATCTCAGCCTGAGTTTCTACTGTGCGGTGGAGAACGGCATCGTGCTGACCGCCATGCGCGCCGCACCGATCCTCGATGACCTGCGGGAGGTCCTCGACGGCATCGTCGCGCGACTGGGGCCACCACGGCTGGTGATCGGCTGCGACTGTTTCCTGCGTCGCCTGGAGATCGAATCGGACGGCGAGAGTGAGGCTGCCTCGTCACTGCTGCGTGCCTATCGCGTGGTGGGCTTCAACACCTATGGAGAGCAGTGCAATGGCATGCACCTCAACCAGACCTTCACCGGAGTCGTCATTGGCCAGTCACGTCGCGGCGGCTGACGGCAGCGAGCGCGAGCGCGAGCGGCAACTCGAGCGCGAGATCGCCAAGCTCAAGCGCATCAACGCCGCCCTGATCGAGCGCGTCGAGGCCAGCAACCTGCCGCGCAGTGGGCCGTATGCCGCCTTCGAGCACTCGGTGCTGCTCGCCGAGCAGGTGCGCGAGCGCACCCAGGCGCTCAACCAGACCACCCATGAGCTGCGCGCCAGCAATCGCCTGCTGGCGGAGGCCCGCGAGCGGGCGGAGACCGCCGGCCAGCACCTCATCGATGCCATCGAGAGCATCACCGACGCCTTCGTGCTGTTCGATGCCAATCAGCGCATCCAGCGGTTCAACAGCCGCTTCGCCGAATTCTGGCGACCGGCGGGTATTCGTATCCGCCAGGGCATGCGCCTGGACGACCTGCGCCGGCTGGCGCTGAGCTCGGGGCTGGTAATCAGCGAGCAGCTGGGGCGCCGCGACGGGCGCACCGTCTACCGCCTGCACGACAATCGCTGGGTCCAGGTGCATCAGCGGCCCACCCGCGGCGGTGGCCGCGTAATCCTGTACGTCGACATCACCGAGCTCAAGCGTCACGAGCATGCCCAGCGCGAGCATGCCCTGGCGCAGAAGACACGGTTGCTGCAGGCCACCGTGGACAGCCTTTCCCAGGGGGTGGCGGTGGTCACCGCCAGCGGCATGCTGGAGATGTGCAACCAGCGCTTTCGCGACCTGACCGGACTCGAGTCACTCGAGGTGCCACAGCCGTTCGCCGCGCTGTGTCATTCCAGCCAACTGGTCGACGCCATGGATGCCGAGGGCGTGACCGCGGCCTGCGAGCGTCGGCTCGAGGATGGCCGGGTGGTGGAGGTGCGCGGGCACGCCATGCCCGGCGGTGGTCAGGTGTTGACCTATACCGATGTCACCGAGCGTATCCGTCACGCCGAGACCCTGCGTGAACGCGAACACTGGATCCGCACCATCACCGACGAACTGCCGGCGATGATCGCCTACCTCGACCACGACCTGCGCTATGTGTTTACCAACCGCGTCTATGAAGAGTGGTACGGCTGGCCGCGCGACCTGCTGCTGGGTGGCGAGATGGAGGCCCTGCACAGTCAGGAGCATTGTGCCCGGCTGCGCCCCTATCTGACCCGGGCCCTGGCCGGGGAGAGCGTCTCCTTCGAGTTCCCGGAGCAGAGCGCCAGTGGCGAACACCGGGTGCTGCTGCGCGCCTATGTGCCGCACTACGACAGTGAGGGCGGGGTGATCGGACTGTTCGTGCTGATCCGCGATATCACCGAGCGCCGGCGTACCGCCGAGGCCCTGCATCAGGCCTACCAGAACCTGGAACAACGGGTGCGCGAGCGCACCGCCGAGCTGACCCAGGTCAACGGCCAGTTGCGCGAGGAGATCGCCGAGCGTGCTGCCGCGGAACAGCGCCTGCGCGAGGCCAAGGCCGAGGCCGAGGCGGCCAACCTGTCGAAGAGCAAGTTCCTGGCCGCGGTCAGTCACGACCTGCTGCAGCCGCTCAATGCCGCGCGGCTGTTTACCGGCGCCCTGTGCGAGCAGGACGTGGCGCCGGGCGGCCGTGAGCTGATCGACCAGATCGGCCGCTCGCTGAAGGATGTCGAGACCCTGCTCGGGACCCTGGTCGACATCTCCAAGCTCGATGCCGGGGTGGTGACCCCGGATGTCGATGCCTTTCCGGTGGCCGAACTGCTCGATGGCCTGGCCCGCGAGTACCGGCAGGTCGCGGCCAGCGAGGGACTGGGATTCGACTATGTGCCCAGCAGTGCGGTGGTGCGCAGTGATGCCCAGCTGCTGACCCGCGTGGTGCGCAACTTTCTCACCAATGCCGTTCGCTATACCGGCGAGGGGCGTATCCTGCTGGGCTGCCGGCGGCGTGCCGACGGCCTGGAGATCATGGTCGGCGACACCGGCATGGGCATCGCCACCGAGGAGCTGGGGGTGATCTTCCAGGAGTTCCGCCGTTCGCAGGCGGCCGGCAAGCGCCAGGACCGTGGCCTGGGGCTGGGCCTGGCGATCGCCGACAAGATCTCGCGCATGCTCGAGCATCCGCTTGCGGTGTCCTCGATCGCCGGGCGTGGTTCGCTGTTCAGTGTGCGCCTGCCCTACGGTGAACTGGCGCCACGCAGCCAGCTTTCCCAGGCGCCGGCGGCGGCGATGGGCGAGAACGTGCTGGAGGGGCGACGGATCTGGGTGGTCGACAATGATGCCGATATCTGCGAGGCCATGCGCGTGCTGTTGACGCGTTGGGGCTGCGAGGTCTGGGTGGCCGATGGCGAGGCGGCGCTGGCGGAGCAGGTGGCCCTGGCCACGGCCCCCGCCGATGTGCTGATCGTCGACTACCATCTCGACGATGGCGATACCGGGCTGGCGGTCGCCGAGCGTATCAATGCCCGGCGCCAGGTGCCGCTGCCGGTGATGACGATCACCGCCAACCACAGCGTGGATCTCAAGCAGCGTATGCGCGAGCTGGGCTATGCGCTGCTGCACAAGCCGGTCAAGCCGCTCAAGCTGCGCATGGCGCTCAGTCGCCTGGTCGCGGGCCGCGCTTGAGGTAGGCGCTGAAGTCGATATCGCTGGCCGAGAGGATCGCCTGGACCCGGTTGTGCACGCCGAGCTTGCGCAGGATCGCCGAGACATGGGCCTTGACCGTAGTCTCGGCGATATCGAGGTGATAGGCGATCATCTTGTTCGATTCGCCGCGGGTCATGTGCTCGAGCACCTGTAGCTGCTTGCGGGTCAGGGCCTCGAGTTGCTGGGTGGTGATGGCGTGTTCGTCACGTGGCGAATTGCGCCGGGCGGTGCCGCTGGCGCGGATGATGTCCGAAGGCAGGTAGATGTTGCCATCGAGGATCTGGGCGATGGCGTGGGTCATCTGCTCCCGGGGCGACGACTTGGTGATGAAACCCACCGCGCCGTAGGTCACCGCCTGCAGGATCACCTGTTTCTCCTCCTCGGCGGAAATGATCACCACCGGGATGGTCGGCGCCTCGTTGCGCAACTGGAGCAGCCCCGATAGCCCGTGCATACCCGGCATGTTGAGATCGAGCAGGATCAGGTCGAGGTCCTCGTGCTGCTGCGTCAGTGCCAGGGTCGACTCGAGATCCTGGGTCTCGAGGATCTCGCTATCCTCGAAGCCATCGCGGATGACGCGACCGATGGCCTCGCGAAAGAGGGGATGATCGTCGGCGATCAGTAGTTTGTACATGGCAGGGCCCTGATGGTCGTCGTTGTTATCGGGGTCGTTATTATCAGGAGTATGGGCCAGGTTATCCATCGCGGCCTCTCCCGGGGGCGATCAGCGCCGGCGTGGGGCGGCGATAGCGGTCGATACGATAGCCATCTTCGGAAAACAGTGGGTCGGCTTGAGTGCGGCGCTGGCCGGCATCGGCGGCGAGGGATGTGGCGGGCCCGGCGAAGCATGAAGCGGACGGCAAAATCAGGGGGCTGAGGATGATCCTGGTCACCATGGATGCACCTCAAGTCGTTGTTATGGTGCCATCCATTGAACGATATGAGTTGCGCATTTGGGAATGCCACCATTGTCTCAACAAAAGAGGCACCAAAGTACTATTCTGGCGTATAAACACCCTCCGTATCGTGCAAGACATGAGCCGATATTTCTGCAAGTCATGGCGCGACCTGCGCCGATTTCTGCGCTGCCGATTGCTGGCGGTCCTGGTGGTGAGCCTGGGGGTCATCAACCTGTGGAGCGCCCCGGTGCTGGGGGAAGAACTCCCGGTGCTGAAGCTGAGTGTCCTGCAGTTCGGTACCGCCCACTGGGAACTGGATCATATCCAGCGCCTGGGGCTGGACAGGCAGGCGGGCTATGATCTGGAGGTGCGTCTGGTGCCCCATTTGCCGGCCTCTCGGATTGCCGTTTCCAGTGGGGATGTCCAGGGCGCCGTTGCCGACCTGCTTTGGGTTCAGGCCCGCTATGATCAGGGCGAACCCTACCTGTACCTGCCCTTTTCATCGCAGATTGGCGATATTCTGGTGGCCGAGGACGCGCGCTTCGAGTCGATTGACGACCTGCGGGGCAAGCGGATCGGCGTGGCCGGTGGCCCGGACAGCAAGGGCTGGATCCTGTTGCGCAGGGTCGCGGCCGAGCAGGGCCTGGACCTGGAGCGGGAGGCCGAGGTGAGCTATGCGGCCCCGCCGCTGCTCAATGAAGCCATGCGGCGGGGCAGGGTCGACGTGCTGGTCACCTACTGGCATTTCGCCGCCAAGCTCAAGGCGGCGGGGGGCGTCCGCACGGCATTGCAGATGGCGGACCTGCTCGATGCCCTGTCGCTGGATCGGGACCTGCCGGTGCTGGGCTATGTGTTTCGCGAGTCGTGGGCACGCGAGCATCGCGACCTGCTGGATCGCTTCGCCGGCTCGCTGGTCGAGGCCAAGCGGCAACTGGCTGAGCAGGCGTCACGCTGGGAGGCCATCCGGCCGCTGATGCGAGTGGAGGGCGATGCCGACTTCGAGGCGCTGCGCCAGGGCTTCGTTGCCGGCACCCCGGCAGCGCTGGACGACCAGCGCATCAGCGATCTGCAGCGGTTGCTCGTGTTGACCGGTGCCGAGGCGGATGAGGTGCTGCCCGATCGGTTGTTCTACCGGGCGGATGCGTCGCGGAGAGCACCATGAAAACCGCGCCCTGGGCGTGCTGGATCGCCCTGCCGGCGGCGCTGCTGATCTGGGGGCTGGTGGCCGCGCTGCTGGATTCCGCCCTGCTGCCCAGCCCCCTGGCCGTGCTCCAGACCCTGTGGGGAGAAGTACGGGCGGGTGAACTGCAGCATCATCTGGGGGTGACGCTACGCCGGGTCATGCTCAGCTTCGCGCTGGCCATGGCGCTGGGCACGCTGCTTGGCGTGTGGATGGGGCGCGCGCCGCTGGTCAATGCCCTGCTGGACCCGTTGCTGGTGTTGTTCCTCAACCTGCCCGCCCTGGTCACCATCATCCTGCTCTATGTCTGGGTGGGCCTGGTGGAAGCCGCGGCGGTGCTGGCGGTAGTGATCAACAAGGTGCCCAATGTGGCCGTGACCGTGCGAGAGGGGGCCCGCAGCCTGGACAACCGGCTGGAGCAGATGGCCGAGGTGTATCATTTCACCCGCTGGCAGCGCCTGGCCCATGTGTGGACCCCGCAGCTGTTTCCTTACCTGATGGCGGCGACCCGGGGCGGGCTGGCGCTGATCTGGAAGATTGTCCTGGTGGTGGAGTTGCTGGGCCGTTCCGACGGCATCGGCTTTCAGCTGCATATGGCGTTTCAGGTATTCGATGTGGCCAGCATTCTGGCCTATAGCCTGGCGTTCATTGCCGTGGTGCAAGTGATCGAGCTGGCCGTGCTGCAACCCCTGGAGCGTCGGGCATCGCGCTGGCGGACGGCCGGGGTGCGTCATGCTTGAACTCTGCATCGAGGCGCGCATGTCCCGCCAACCCGTGCTGGGCGATATCGCCACGCGCATTGCCGAGGGGGATCGCATCTGCCTGCTGGGACCCTCGGGGATCGGCAAGACCACCCTGCTCAATGTCATCGTCGGCTTGGAACAGCAATTCCCCGCCGCGGCGGTGAGGAGGAGGGCAGGTCTGCGGATCGGCTACCTGTTCCAGGAGCACCGCCTGCTGCCGTGGCGAACGTTGCGCCAGAACCTGAGGCTGGTGGGGGTACCCGCGCACGAGGTAGAGCCGTTGCTGGCCCAGGTGGGCCTGGCCGGGTGCGCGGAGCACTTGCCGGATCAGCTGTCGCTGGGCATGGCGCGCCGCGCGGCGCTGGCGCGCTGCCTGGCGATCCAGCCGGATTTGCTATTGCTCGATGAGCCCTTCGCGTCGCTCGATCCTCCCCGGGCGCAGGCGTTGCAGAACCTCGTAGGCACGCTGCTGGACGCGCGCCCGCACATGGCGATGATCTGCGTCACCCACGATGCCCGGGACGCTGGGCGACTCGCCAACCGGATCTGGTACCTCAATGGTCAGCCGGCCCGGTTGGAGTGGGATGAGCGGTTGGCGAGCGGCGCTGACGTGGCAGGCATTACCCGGAAGTTGCGCAGCCTGGAGAGCAAGGTGGTCTGACTTCCAGCGCCTCGCCCTCTGCAGGATCTGCCATGCCGGCGATGGGGCCGCCACCACCTGTCTTCGGGTCGAGGGACCCGAGGCCGGTGTCGTCCTGTCGGGTGCCGTCGTCTGCGGCGGTGCCGTTGCCGAACATGCACCGTGCCAGCATGGCGGCCCGGGCCGGAGTGCTAGTGAGGGGGAATCGGGACATGACCAGGAACTCCTCTCGGTGGGTTCATCCCCGGCGGCCAGCAGCCGTAACGGAGGGAACGGAGACTGGCGGATGGGTGGATGGACGGACAGGCATTGCGGTTCTCCTCGGGTGATGTACCTTGCGTGATCGCACTGCCGTTGTCGGGAAGTCGCGTCACGCACGGAGCCATGGGAGAAGCCTAGCCGGTCCGGGCCAGGCGCCGATATATGCCGATGGTCGCGATTGACCGGTACTTAGGGCGCATGCCGCTGGTAGGATCTCTCTCGGGCACGGGCACGGGCACGGGCACGGGCACGGGCTTGGCGCTACGAGCCTGCGCACACGCCATGGTCGGGCCGGTGGCGTGAGCCAGGCGGCGACGGCATTTCACGACACACCAACATTCACCGCCTGGATCCGGGCGCGACGCTGCCGTTTCTGCTGGATCAGCTTGTCCACGCACCGGGTATCGTCCCGCAGGATCACCACACACTCCAGGCACTGGATGCACTCGTTGTAATCGATCCGGCCATCGGTGCGGATGGCGTTGATCTCACAATGGTTCTTGCAGCTCTGGCAGGGCTGGCCACAGAGCTTGACCCGCTCCAGCCAGCTGAACAGACGAAACTTGCCCAGCACCGCCAACCCTGCCCCCAGCGGGCATAGGTAACGGCAGAAGAACTTGTGCACGAACATGCCCGCCACCAGCAGCCCCACGGCGTAGACCACGAATGGCCAGTAGCGCCAGAAGTAGAGGGTCAGACTGGTCTTGAAGGGCTCCACTTCCGCCAACTGCTCGGCCAGGGTGAGGGAGTGAAAGGAGGTGCCGACCAGGCCGACAAGGATCAGGTACTTGAGGTGGATCAGTCGCCGGTGCCAGGCTTCGGGCACCTTGCGCTGGCGGACCTGCAGTGTCTTGCCCAGCCACGATGCCATCTCCTGCATTGCCCCGAACGGGCACAGCCAGCCGCAGAAGAGCCCGCGGCCCCAGATGAACAGGGTAATGAAGGTGAAGGTCCAGAGGATGAAGATCACCGGGTCCAACAGGAAGGTGCCAATCTCGAAGCCGTCGTAGAGGGACAGCAGCAAGGTGAAGATATTCACGACAGAGAGCTGGCCCTGGGCGTAGAAACCGATGAAGAACAAAGTGAAGAACAAGAATCCCCAGCGAAACCGGTGCAGCAGTTTCGGGTAGCGGCTGTAATGGCGCTGGCGGGCGAAGAACACCGTCAACACCATCAGACTGGCCACCAGGATGGTCACCTGCGGCCAGCGCTCCTGCCACAGGCTCACCCAGGCCGGCCGGCGGTTCTGCTCCACCGGCGCGGTCACCTCCACTCGCTCGAAGAGCTCCGGGGGCAGGTTCATCTCGGTGCGGAAGCTGGCCCGATCCGCGCTCAGGTGGTTCCTGGCCAAGGCCAGGTTCATCACCAGGCTGGCGTCGGCACCGGGGTTGAAGCCGCCACTGCCGCCCATCTTGAACAAGTGGGCCTGTTCGAAATGCGGCATGCCATCGGCCTGCAGGGGGGTGTCCGAGTCCAGCCGGTTCATGTCCCGCAGCTCCACCGCCAGGTCGCTCTGCTCCAGGGACAGTCGTCCGGGGACGGTGCCGGGACGGAAGTCATCCGGTACGTGGGTGAATAGCCCGTTGGACATCACCGCCAGCATCTGCTCGCCGCTCTTGAGGTCGTCGGTCAGGCGGACAAAGGCCGCATCCCCCAGCAGGTTGCGTCCGATCATCGGCGAGCTGGCGTAGGCATAGTAGATATCGGTGAAGGCCTCACCCGGCTCCGGTTCGGCCACCTCCGGATAGGCGTCCAGGGTATTGCCGATCATGGCCTCGGCCTCCTCGACCGAGAGGCGCCAGTGGCCGATATACCCCCGGTCCAGCATCTGCTGCCAGGACAGCGGCTCGTAGAGATCCGCCCTGGGCTGGGCGGCCGGGGCCTGGGCGAAGGCCTCCAGCGTGTTTCGGGCCACCTTGAGGGCCGAAGACAGCACCGTGTCGTTGATGATGACCACCGAAACGGTGGCCGAGGTGATGCCGTCGAAATTCACCACGTCGCCCTCGGCGTCACTTCCGGCCTTCTTGCCGTTGACCACGATGTGCTCGGTCAGGGAGCGGCCCGGGTACTGGTCGACGAAGCCGAATAGCGGTGCTTCCCCCAGGCCATGCAGGAACACCGGCTCGTGATGGTCCATCACCTGCACGCCGGTGAAGTCACCGTCGACGTCGATGCCGATCAGCAGGCTGATGGGCTTGCCGGAGTAGCCGGTCAGGTCGCTGATATCACGGGACTCGTAGGCATAACCCAGCAGCTCGCTGAGCTGGTAGACCGGGTAGACCGGATAATCCGCGCGCTTGTCTTCAATGCGGGTGGCCTTGGGAAAGAGCTGCTGGATGGGGGCCTGCATCTCGGGCGATGGCTCCGCCCGAAGCGTCGGGGCCAGCACCAGCATCGATGCGATCAATAGCACCAGGGTACGAAACGCTGCCATGACCATCGCCAGACTCCGGGCCTTTTCTTGATGGAACAGTCTCCCGGCAGCGATGGTCCGGCTCAACGCTACTTCCGAGTGCCATGTCTGGCACCTTGGTAGTACAGGCGCACGCCAAAACCGACAGCGGAAGTCGGTCAGAGGCCCTGCCCGCGCTGCAGGTTGAAGGTCGTCACCGCGACCAGCCCGAACAGGCCGGTCAATCCCAGGCACCACAGCAGGGGGGCCATCGCCAGTTGCTCGTAGAGGGCAAAGCGCACCAGCTCGACCCCATGGGTGAAGGGGTTGTAGGCACTCAGCCGGTACAGCCACGGCCCGGCTTCCTGCATCTTCCACAAGGGGTAGAGTGCCGAGGAGAGGAAGAACAGCGGGAAGATCACGAAGTTCATCACCCCGGCGAAGTTCTCCAACTGGCGGATGGCATTGGCCAGCACCAGCCCCACGGTGCTGAGCATCAGCGCCACCAGCAGCAGCGCCGGCATGGCCGTGGCCAGGCCCCAGGCCGGCGGCCGGATGCCGTACCACCAGGCGATGGCGAGAAAGGCGTAGACCTGTACCAGCGACACCAGCGAGATCGCCAGCACCTTGGAGAGCAGCAGGAAGGGGCGTGACAGCGGGCTCATCAGCAGCACCTTCATGCTGCCCATCTCGCGGTCGTAGACCATCGACAGCGACCCCTGCATGCCGTTGAACAGCAGGATCATGCAGCACAGCCCGGGGGTGATATAGACCTCGTAGGGGATGTAGGTGTCGTAGGGTGCCATGATCGAGATGCCCAGCACGGCGCGAAACCCGGCGGCGAACACCACCAGCCACAAGAGTGGGCGGACCAGCGCGCTGAAGAAGCGCGTGCGCTGCTGGACGAAGCGACGCCATTCGCGACCGCTCACGCCCAGGAAGCAGTGCAGGTAGGCGACGGCGCTCATGACGGCTCCTCCATGACGGCAGCGTTGGACGGGGTGGTAAGGTGCTGGAAGGCATCCTGCAGCGAATGGGTACCGGTATGGGTACACAGGGCCTGGGCGCGGCTGTCGGCAATCACCCGGCCGCTGCACACCACCACCACCGGGTCTTCCGGTGCGATCTCGTCGAGCAGGTGGGTCGTCCACAGGACCGTCATGCCGCGCTCCCGGCACAGAGCGCGGACATGGTCGTTGAGGGCCTGGCGACTGGCGGTGTCCAGGCCAACACTGGCCTCGTCGAGGATCAGCAGGGTAGGGTCGTGGAGCAGGGCACGGGCGATCTCCAGGCGCCGGCGATGGCCGCCATTGAGCCGGCGCACCTTGTCGTCGGCGCGTGCCTCGAGGTGCTGGCGGGCGAGCTCGCGGTCGCTGCGTTCCTGAGCCACGCGCCGGCCCAGGCCGTGCAGCGCGGCATGTTAGAGCAGGTTCTGGCGCACGCTGAGATCCAGGTCCAGGGTCGGCTGCTGGAAAACCACGCCCAGCTGTCGGCGCGCTTCACGCGCACGCCGCGACAGTGAACGACCGGCGACGCGGATCTCGCCACTCCGGCAGCGCAGCAGGCCGGTGATCAGGGCGATGAGGGTGCTCTTGCCGGCGCCGTTGGGGCCGAGCAGGGCGTGAAAGCCGCCCTGCTCCAGAGAGAAACCCACCCGATCGAGCGCTTGGTGAGCCCCATAGCGATGGCTGATGTCGTCAACCTCGAGCATGGGGTGAGCCCGCTTCGTGCGATCGGCGGCGGTGGTCATGGCGCAACGACCACGCCCCAGGGGTAGCGGCCAACCTCGATGGACTTGGTGACCTTGAGGCTGTCGACATCGATCACCGAGACATCCCCGCTGACGCCATTGGTAGTCAACAGCTGGCTCTCGTCCTCGGTCAGCTCCAGCTGCCATACTCGCCGGCCGACCAGCAGGTAATCGAGGACCTCGTAGCTCTGGGCGTCGACGACCGCCACATGGTTGGCCGGCCCGAGCGCCACGAAGGCATAGCGGCCGTCCGAGGTCAGCTCGATGCCCACCGGCTGTACCTTGTCCTGATTGACGCCGCGGATCTTGAAGTCCAGCGTCTGGATCTCCTCCAGCTCGTCCACGTCGATGATGTGAACGGTGCCGCCGATTTCCGCAGAGGCCCAGGCAATCTTGCCGTCCTGGCTGAATTCGACGTGGCGGGGGCGCTGGCCGACCACCATGTTCTTCTTGATCTCGAAACTTTCGGTATCGATCCAGTGCAGCATGCTGGAGGTTTCACTGGTATTGACCGCCCACTTGCCGTCCGGGCTGACCGCCATGCCTTCCGGTTCGACGCCGACGTCGATCTGCGCCAATACTTCCTTGGTCGCGACATCCACCACGGTCACGATGGCGTCGTCCTCGTTGGCAATGAACAGCCAGCGATCGTTGGGATGCAGGGCGAACTGTTCGGGGTCTTCACCCGACGGCAGGGTATCGACGATCTGGCGGGTTTCCAGGTCCATGATCTGCACGGTGTCGTCGTCGCTGGCGCAGATATAGAGCTTGGTATGATCCTTGGACAGCAGGATACCTCGGGGGCGCTGGCCGACCGGGATCGTCTCGACCACTTCCAGGGAGTCGATATCGATCACCGAGATGCTGTTGTCCTTCTCGTTGGAGACATAGGCCAGGCTGGCGAGGGCCGGAGCCGAGAGTCCGAACAGGGCGGCCAGGGCAGTCGCACGGAGAATATTCTTCATGTGAGTTTTCCTTGGGTTGTTCATGCAGTAATGGGAGGTCACTGGCTGCCTATGAGTTGATGCGGCAGTCGCTCTCCGCTTCGTCGTAGCCAAGGGAGTCCAGGTCGGTCACGGGGTGCAGGAAGCCTTCGAACGGCGCGGTGGCAACCAGCCCCTGGGGGTGGACCAGCGGAATTGGCTGGCGGAGCTGGCCGTTCCACGGGCGATAACTGAGCTTGCGGCCCTTGAAGGCGGCCAGTTGGAAGTCGTCGGAGAACAGGAAGTCGCGGATCGGGCCGGCATCCGCGGCATCGAGCTGCGTCACGGCGGTCCCCACGGAGCGCACGCCGGCCCAGGCGGCATAATCGTTACCGTTCATGTGACGGCCGGCCAGCTCGCGGAAGCGGTTCTGCAGCTGGGCGGCCCCCCAGCTCTCGATGACCCGGTGCCAGGCCACCGGCGACATGCCCTGCGTGCCCACCACCGGACGCGGCAGCCAGGTATTGAACGGCACGTACTCGCCGAAGTCGCCCCGCACATCAGCCACCACCACGGCATCGTAGTCGTCCGCCTGGGTGAACAGGGGCAGCTCCTGCGATGCCGTACGCCGCAGATCGGCGTCGAAGGTCCAGGGCTTGTCGGTCACGATCTCCACGCCGAAACGCCGCGTCGAGCGGCGGAAGGCCTCGGCCCAGGCCGTGTCGCTGTCGGTCGGGCCGGTGATCAGGAAGAGCTTCTTCCAGCGCCGCAGGTTGAGCCATTGTGCCAGGCCATCCGTGAGCATCGCGTAGCTCGGCTGGGTGTGCAGGACATGCGGGTGGCACGTTGAAATGCGCAACGCATCGTCCTTGGCGCCGGCATTGAAGAGCAGCGCTTCACCCGCCGTCTTTTCCGCCATGCTGCCCAGCGTGTCGGCCGGAACGCGCAGCACGAACAGGGTGATTCCCTCATCCAGCATCTGCTCGAGGGCTTCCTGTGCCTGGTCCTCGGAATCCACCACCCGCGACGTCAGGGCGTAGTGATGCTCCAGGAATCGGCCGGTGGTGTTGTTGTCCTCGATGGCCAGCTCGGCACCCCGCAGGCCCGCGTCTTCCGGTTCCGGGGTGACGTTGGACAGCACCGGGCCCTGGTCCGGGACCCACTGGATATAGCCGATGGGGATATCCAGTCCGAACGCCGCCAGCGGTGCCGACAGCCACAACGCGAGTAGCATGGCCAGGGGAACTTTCAGGGGAGTGCACATGGGGAGCCTCGCTGTTTGTCGTTATGCTTCGAGCTTAGGGAAGGCGGGAGAAAGCGGAAATATTCAGAAAGTAGCAATACGCCTGTACTAAGGAACTATTTCCTGCGTTCGAGGACCGCCAGCAGGAATAGCGCTGCCACCAACGATGAGGTGAAGGGGGCTACTACCAAGGAACAGGGGCGAAGGCCCGAAAGTGGCATTCAGGGAGCGGGGAAGGGTTTCTAGACTGGGAGCGGAATCGCCCGTCCGCCCATCGATCGCGGTGGATCGGCCCACAGCTATCCAACAGAGGTATTCGGTATGGCAGTTCCTTCTCCACTCAAAGCATGTGTTGCCGCTGGCCTGTTCGGGTGGGCGGCGCTGGTGATGGGCCATGGTAATGTGACCCCACAGGAGGTCGATACCGGCAGTCTCCCCGAGCTGGGCTCCGAGCCGTTGATGGAAAACCCGTTCCGGGCCGGCAACGAGCATGGCGACTACAATGAGGAGGCGATCAAGATCGGTGAAAGCGGGTACTCCGGAAACTGCGCCGCTTGTCATGGTATTCAGGCCCAGTCGGGGGGGCTGACGCCGGACTTGCGCGAACTCGAAGAGTGGGATGACGAATACTTCATCGGTCGTGTGCTGAATGGAACCGACCGGGGTATGCCCTCCTTCAAGAGCAACCTGGACCAGAATGCCATCTGGGCGGTCAAGACGTATATCGAGTCCGTCAAGGAGTGAATAGGCAGTCACTGAAAACGAGGGGGGGAGTGTCATGTTGCTGACTCGGTGGTTCACTGTCTTGGCGCTGGTGCTGAGCGTATCGGTACAGGCCGGCGAGTCGGTCCTCGAGCGGGCACCCGAGCGGCCCTATGACATCGTCATCGAGTCGGGGTACTTGAACGTCGGGGTCTATCGTGACTTTCCTCCCTACTCCTATGAAAAGGAGGGAGAAGCGGTCGGTGTCGACATCGACATCGGCAAGCGGATAGCGGAAGAGTTGGAGGTGGAGTTCCGGGTGCACTGGATCACCCCCGACGAAACCCTGGAAGACGACCTGCGCAACAATATCTGGAAAGGGCATTACCTGGCCAAGCGGCGTATCGCCGATGTCATGCTGCGCGTGCCGTATGACAAGCAATACGCCTACATGCGGGACTCCACCGGCGAGGTGATCAATGATCAGGTCGTGATGTTCGGGCCCTACCAGCAGGAGCGGTGGCAGATCGCCTATGATCCCGGCGATATCGACTCCGTGGGGACGCTGGCCGTATTCCAGTATCACCCCATCGGCGTCGAGATCGACACCCTGCCGGCCACCTACCTGACGTCAGCCTTCGGCGGCCGGTTGCGCGACAATACGCACCACTTCAGCAGCGTCCGCCAGGCCTTCCGGGCCATGGCCGACGGTGACGTGAGCGCGGTCATGGGCATGCGTGCCGAGATCGACCACGAGTTGGGAGCCCATGCCGGCCAGGGTTTCGCTGCGGCAGAGAATGGCTTCCCGGGGATGGGCAAGCAGGCCTGGGATATCGGCATGGCGGTCAAGCACACGCACCGGCAGCTGGGGTATGCGATCGAAGCGATCGTGGATCGCATGGTGCGTGAGGGCGAGATGGCAGACATCTTCGAGCGTCATGGACTGCGTTACGGCATGCCCGCGTTCTATGAGGAGATCCTGGGTGTCGGCGATGAGGAACCATAGCGATGAGACCCTGAAAGCGGCGCTGCTCCTGATTCCCGAATAAGTGCCTGAATACAGGTTTTCAAATGTTGGGGATTTATCAACCATTTGAAAAGAGTGAGTTTCTCGCACATGGAATACGCGAAAACTTTTCATTAGGCACTTGGCGGCGGCAACTCCTCGATCTGCTGGCGATCAATAACCGCAGGTTACTCCTGCGGTTTTTTTATGCCCTTGAGGGTCTTACTACCAAGTGATGAGGGATGTTGTGCGAGAGTTCGATTGTTGCATGAGGGCTTGCCGCCAAGAATTACCCAAGAGGCGGGAAGAGTTCCCGGTTCGTTGCGGAAACGTGAAAACAAGAGAAGTGGGAGCGCAACAATGAGATCGAGTCCAATCAGTAAGCAGTTTGTCGTCAGCGCCCTGGCGCTGGCCGTGTCCTCTGGTGCCTATGCGGTCACCGATGAGGACATCCTGAACGATCACACCACGGCCGATGACGTCGTGAGCTACGGCATGGGGCTGCAGGGCCAGCGCTACAGTACCATCGATACTCTGAACACCGACAACGTCAAATCCCTGCAGCCGGTCTGGGCGTTCTCCTTCGGCGGCGAGAAGATGCGGGGCCAGGAATCCCAGCCCCTGGTCAAGGATGGGGTGATGTACATGACCGCCTCCTATTCGCGCGCCTATGCCATCGATGCCAGGACCGGCGAGGAGATCTGGCAATACGATGCCCGTCTGCCGGATGGCATCATGCCGTGCTGTGACGTGGTCAACCGCGGCGGCGCCCTGTATGGCGATCTGTTCTTCTTCGCCACCCTCGATGCCAAGCTGGTCGCCCTGAACAAGGATACGGGCAAGGTGGTATGGATCAAGAAAGTGGCGGATTACCAGGAAGGGTACTCCATTACCGCTGCCCCGATCATCGTCAAGGGCAAGTTGATCACCGGTGTCTCCGGTGGCGAGTTCGGCATCGTCGGCAAGATCGAGGCGTATGATCCGACCACCGGTGACAAGCTCTGGACCCGCCCCACCGTTGAAGGGCACATGGGCTATGTCTACCAGGATGGCGAAGCCGTCGAGAACGGCATCTCCGGCGGTGAGGCCGGCAAGACCTGGCCGGGCGATATGTGGAAGACAGGTGGTGCGGCAACCTGGCTGGGGGGCACCTACGACCCCGACACCGACACGCTCTTCTTCGGTACCGGTAACCCGGCGCCCTGGAACTCGCACCTGCGCCCGGGGGACAACCTGTTCTCGTCTTCGCGGCTGGCCATCGATCCGGACGACGGCAGCATCAAGTGGCACTTCCAGACCACGCCCAACGACGGCTGGGACTATGACGGCGTCAACGAGCTGATTTCCTTCGACTATGAAGAGAATGGCGGGATCGTCAAGGCGGCCGCCACCGCCGATCGCAACGGCTTCTTCTACGTCCTCGACCGCACCGACGGCAGTTACCTCCATGGTTTCCCGTTCGTCGACGAGATCACCTGGGCCGAGGGACTCGATGAGAATGGGCGGCCGATCTATGCCGAGGGCGGACGGCCTG
This sequence comes from Halomonas flagellata, assembly GCF_022487945.1. NCBI lineage: Bacteria > Pseudomonadati > Pseudomonadota > Gammaproteobacteria > Oceanospirillales > Halomonadaceae > Halomonas > Halomonas flagellata. The sequence continues at coordinate 197,281 of NZ_JAKVPY010000004.1, read as the reverse complement.
GCAACCCGGCTGATACGGAAGGCGACAAGGGCGAGCCCGTGCTGGCCCAGCCGGCCTTCCTCGGTGGCAAGAACTGGATGCCCATGGCCTATAGCCAGGATACCGGCCTGTTCTATGTGCCCTCCAACGAGTGGGCCATGGATATCTGGAACGAGCCGGTCTCCTACAAGAAGGGCGCGGCCTATCTCGGCGCCGGTTTCACCATCAAGCCGGTCAACGATGACTACATCGGCGTCCTCCGCGCCATCGATCCCAGGACCGGCGAGGAAGTCTGGCGCTATGAAAACACGGCTCCGCTGTGGGGCGGGGTGATGACCACGGCGGGCAACCTGGTGTTTACCGGCACGCCCGAGGGCTACCTGAAGGCGTTCGATGCGCAGACCGGTGAGGAGCTGTATCGCTTCAACACCGGCTCCGGGGTCGTCGGCACGCCTATCACCTGGACCATGGACGGGGAGCAGTACGTCTCCGTGGCATCGGGCTGGGGTGGTGCGGTGCCGCTGTGGGGTGGCGAGGTGGCCAGGGTCGTCAAGGACTTCAACCAGGGCGGCATGTTGTGGACCTTCAAGCTGCCCAGCGAGCAGTAAGGTAACCCAAGGGGGCCCGGCGACTCGGCAAGCCGTCGGGCACTTCCCGAAGACTACGACCAAAGGCCCCCGTCGTTACCCCCCATAGCAGCATGGGCCGCCAGCCAGATTTCGCTAGGCTCTTACACAGGTTCGGTCAACGACTACGACGCATCGCCGACCGCCGAATCACCAGAGATATCCAAACAGAGCAGGAGTGCACGTCATGATCTACGCCAACCCCGGTAGTTCTGGATCGGTCGTTTCCTTCGAGAAACGCTACGGCAACTATATCGGCGGCGAGTTCGTCGCCCCGGTGAAGGGCCAGTATTTCGACAACATCAGTCCGGTCAACGGCGGGGTGATCTGCGAGATCCCGCGCTCCACCGCCGAGGATATCGAGCTGGCGCTGGACGCCGCGCACGCCGCCGCTCCCGCCTGGGGCAAGACCTCCGCCACCGAGCGCTCCAACCTCCTGCTGAAGATCGCCGATCGCATCGAGGCCAACCTCGAGGCGCTCGCCGTGGCCGAGACCTGGGACAACGGCAAGGCGGTGCGCGAGACGCTCAACGCCGACATCCCGCTGGCGGTCGATCACTTCCGCTACTTCGCCGGCTGCATTCGCGCCCAGGAGGGCACGGCCGCCGATATCGACGCCAACACCGTGGCCTACCACTTCCACGAGCCGCTGGGGGTGGTGGGGCAGATCATTCCCTGGAACTTCCCGCTGCTGATGGCCGTCTGGAAGCTGGCCCCGGCGCTGGCCGCCGGCAACTGTGTGGTGCTCAAACCCGCCGAACAGACCCCGGCGTCGATCCTCAAGCTGATGGAACTGGTCGGCGACCTGCTGCCGCCCGGGGTGGTCAATGTCGTCAACGGCTATGGCGCCGAGGCGGGCCAGGCCCTGGCCACCAGCCAGCGTATCGCCAAGATCGCCTTCACCGGCTCCACCCCGGTGGGCGCGCACATCCTCAAGTGCGCCGCCGAGAACATCATCCCCTCCACCGTGGAACTGGGCGGCAAGTCGCCGAACATCTACTTCGCCGACATCATGAACGCCGAGCCGGAGTTCATCGACAAGGCGGTGGAAGGCCTGGTGCTGGCCTTCTTCAACCAGGGTGAGGTGTGCACCTGCCCGTCGCGGGCGCTGATCCAGGAGAGCATGTACGACGACTTCATGGCCAAGGTCATGGAGCGCACCCTGGCGATCAAGCGCGGCAACCCGCTGGATACCGACGTCCAGGTCGGCGCCCAGGCCTCCCAGGAACAGTTCGACAAGATCATGTCCTACATGGACATCGCCCGCGAGGAGGGGGCGGAATTCCTGGCCGGCGGCGACAAGGAGAGCTTCGATCCGGCCTTCGAGAAGGGCTTCTACATCCAGCCGACCCTGCTCAAGGGCCACAACCAGATGCGCGTCTTCCAGGAGGAGATCTTCGGTCCGGTGGTCGCCGTGACCACCTTCAAGGACGAGGCCGAGGCGCTGGCCATCGCCAACGACACCGAGTTCGGCCTCGGCGCCGGGGTGTGGAGCCGCGACATGAACGTTGCCTTTCGCATGGGGCGTGGCATCCAGGCCGGCCGCGTCTGGACCAACTGCTACCACCAGTATCCGGCGCACGCCGCCTTCGGTGGCTACAAGAAGTCCGGTGTCGGCCGCGAGACCCACAAGGTGGCCCTCGAGCACTACCAGCAGACCAAGAACCTGCTGGTCAGCTACGACATCAATCCGCTGGGCTTCTTCTGAGGCCGTGGCCATGACGCCGTGAAGGCTCTCTCGTAAGGCAAGCCGTGTGGTGTAAGCGGTGAGAAGCTTGGGGCGCGACGCAAATCGCGCCCCTTTTTTCACTGCTCCAGCTTCTGACCGTGATCCCGAGGGACACCATGATATTTCCGCTCCGACGCTTGCTGTCCATGAGGCGGCATTCCTCCGGTCGTACGCTGAGAGTGCACTCCCTTTCACCCTCTGCACTTCCTTCCACCCTTTGTATATAGAGCACCTGACAACATCACCAACCGGCAGCCGGATGGGCTGCTCCGAGAGGAGATTCGAGATGGACAAGACGATGAAAGCCGCCGTGGTACGGAAATTCGGAGACCCCCTGGCCATCGAGGAAGTCGAGGTGCCACGCCCCGGTCCGGGCGAGGTGCTGGTCAAGGTCGCCGCCTCCGGGGTCTGTCATACTGACCTGCATGCCGCTCACGGCGACTGGCCGGTCAAGCCCAATCCGCCCTTCATTCCCGGGCATGAGGGGGTCGGTCACGTGGCCGCCGTGGGCGCGGGGGTCAAGCACGTCAAGGAGGGCGATCGAGTCGGTGTGCCCTGGCTGCACTCCGCCTGCGGCCACTGCGAGCACTGCCTGGGGGGCTGGGAGACCCTGTGCGAGACCCAGCAGAACACTGGCTATTCGGTGAACGGCGGCTTCGCCGATTACACCCTGGCCGTCGCCGACTACGCCGGCCACCTGCCTGATAGTGTCGGTTTCGCCGAGATCGCACCGGTGCTGTGCGCGGGCGTCACCGTCTACAAGGGGCTCAAGGTGACCGATACCCGCCCCGGCCAGTGGGTGGTGATCTCGGGGATCGGCGGACTGGGGCACATGGCGGTGCAGTACGCCAGGGCCATGGGGCTCAACGTGGCCGCGGTCGACATCGACGACGCCAAGCTGGCGCTGGCCGAGCGGCTGGGGGCCAGCGTCACCGTCAATGCGGCCAAGACCGACCCGGTCGCCTACCTGAAGAAGGCGATCGGCGGTGCCCATGGGGTGCTGGTGACCGCGGTGTCGCCCAAGGCCTTCGAGCAGGCCCAGGGCATGGTGCGCCGCGGCGGCACCATCTCGCTCAATGGCCTGCCGCCCGGTGATTTCCCGCTGCCGATCTTCGAAACCGTGCTCAACGGCATCACCGTGCGCGGTTCGATCGTCGGCACGCGCCAGGATCTCCAGGAGGCGCTGGACTTTGCCGGTGAGGGCAAGGTCAAGGCGACGGTGGCCACCGATCGCCTGGAGAACATCAACGAGGTGTTCAAGAGGATGCTCGACGGCCAGATCGAGGGTCGTATCGTGCTCGACATGGCGGGCTGAACGCCGACCGGCGAAGACCCGCGGGGCGCGACCTTGGTCGCGCCCCGTGTCGTTGCGGTCACCGGCCTCGGCGCTACCGAAGCCCCATCGCGTCCCGGTAGCGTGTTCTGCTAGCTCCCCGATAATCCCAGCACCCTGGCCTCCTGCCGTCGTCGTTGCCTGAGGTCCCACAGGGTGGCGGCGGCCAGCAGTACGAAGCCGGCCAGCTCGACCGAGGCGTGATAGTCGATGAACAGCGCGTAGAGGATGGTGGCGCCGCCCGCCGTCGCCAGCAGCGTCGGGCCGACGGCGTGATGGCGCCGGATGCCGGCGGCCAGCGTCGCCAGGGTCAGCAGCACGAAGGCGGCGATGGCGAGGGCCCAGGCCCCCTCGTCGAGGGCCAGGCTGATGCCCAGCAACGGCAGCAGGCCGACCAGCGCCAGGGTGCCGTAGCAGCTCAGCAGCGCCAGGCACAGGGCCGCGATGCCGAGCAGCCCGCGGCGGCGCAGCAGCAGCAACCAGCGCCTGGGGTCGAGCCGCCGCCACCACTGCCGCAGGCGCGAAGGTGCCAACTCCCCGCGGCGCATGCCGATCTCGACCGAGTGCGCGCCGAAGCCGGCGGCGACCTCGCGGGTCTGGGCGCTGGGGCTCAGGGCGAAGTAGTCGTGGCTGCCCACCACCTCGACTTCCTCGAAGCCGGCCTCCTCGAACAGGGCTATCAGTTCCTCCTTCACCGTGGCCCCGACCACGCACTCGACCCACAGGCGCGGGTCCTCGTGGCAATCCACCGACACCGGGCGGTGGATCACCACGTCGGCCAACTGCACGCGCCCCCCGGGCTTGAGCACACGGAACATCTCGGCCACGGCGCGGCGCTTGTCCGGCACCAGGTTGAGGGCGCCGTTGCTGGTGATGCTGTCGACGCTGGCATCGGCCAGTGGTAGCCATTCCGCCGAGCCCTGGACCACGTGAAGGTTGTCGATATCCTCGGCCGTGCGCTTGAGCTTGCGGGTCATGGCCGAGGTGAGATCCAGGGCGATGATCCGGCCATCGCGCCCGGCGAGCCGGCCGGCGATCAGCGAATCGTTGCCGGCGCCGGCACCGAGGTCGAGCACCCGGTCGCCGGGGCGAATGGCCCCGGCCCGGAAGGGGTAGCCGACGCCGGCGAAGGAAGCCAGTAGTGGCGGCGGAAGACCGGCCAGCTGCTCCTCGGGGTAGCCCAGCGCCCGGCAGGCCGAGCCACCGACCGGGAAGTGGAAGGGGGAGTCCGGCGTGTCGGCCACTGCACTGTACATGCCCTGGACGGCATCGCTGATCTGCCGGGGTGAGTACCCGAGTATGGCTACCATGGGAGGGTCTCCTCACGGGTCAGGACATCCGCCTAGTCGTCGAACTGGTCGAGCAGATCGCGGATACGGTGGCGCAGGCGCGTCGGGGCCTTCACCGTGCCGGTGGCTTCCACCCTGGCCCGGAGTCGTTTCTCGAATTCAGCGCGTGTGAAGCAGTCGCGGCACCGGCTCAGGTGTCGCTCGATATCGGCCGCCTGCAGGTGATCCAGCTCCCGGTCGAGATAGTCGAAGAGCCGCTCGATGACCTCCTCGCAGCTCGGCTCTCTGGTGCTCATGATCGCTGCCCTCCCTGTCCCGGGTGGCAGGAGGTCACGCCGGCTTCCCTGGCCTGCTCCCAGAGCGCCTTCTGCAGCCGGGCACGCGCCCGGCTCAGCCGCGAACGGACCGTGCCCAGCGGAATCCCGAGCAGGCGCGACACCTCCTCATACGTATAGCCCTGCACCTCGACCAGCACAATCGCCACCCGGAAGGGGGCGGGGAGGGCATCCAGGGCGCGTTGCAGGTCTTCCTGCAGCAGGCTGTTGAAGAACTGCTCCTCCAGGCTGCCCCACCAGAGCAGGAAGGGCTGATGCAGTTGTTGGAAGAGGGTGAAGTCGCCGGCGTCGAGGTCGTCCGGGGACGGCGGCTCGGTGCCGCTCGGGGGCCGGGGGCGGCTCTGCCGCCGACGCCACTCGCTGATGAAGGTATTGGTGAGGATATGGAACAGCCAGGCGTCGAAGCGCGACGGGTCGCGCAGCTCGTCGAGGCGCCGCCAGGCCTTGCCCACCGCATCGGCGACAATGTCCTCGGCATCGTCCGGGTCGCGGGTCAGGCGCAGGGCCGTGCCGTAGAGCCGGTCGAGGAGCGGCTCCAGGCGAGCTTCGAACCACTGCCGCGTATCGGCATGGCGATCGCTCATGGTCGGCCTCGTCTCCTCCGCGGCCTGGGTGGGGCACCATGGCAGCGAGGGCAGGGTGACTGGATGGGCGAGGGGCATAAGGAGCTCCTTCGAGCATGGGCCGCCCGGCTGGCGTGGGCAAGTGGTACGACAAGGACGCGGCAAGCGGCGCGATGGTTCCCGGCGGATGCCACCGGTGGGGATGGGAACAATTGCAGTGGTGCCCGCGTCCTCTGCGAACACGGCACCCGTGCCGTGCCCCTCACATGCACACTCGAGAGGAGCATGATCATGCACAACACGCTCACTACCACTGCCATCACCCTGGGGCTCGTCCTGGCCGCCGCCGGCGGCGCCCTGCAGGCCGACACCTACCAGGGCGACGGGCACCTGATCGGCACCCCCGACGCGCTCGAGTGGGGGCCGGTGGGTTCCATGGGCGAGGGCGCGGAAATTGCCATCATCGAGGGCAACCTGGCTGAGGAGGAGCCCTTCACCCTGCGTATCCGTCTCGATGACGGCTACGAGATCAAGCCCCACGTCCACCCGGCCTATGAGCGGGTCACGGTGCTCGAGGGCACCCTGCACTTCGCCCATGGCGAGAGCTTCGATCCCGACGCCACCCAGGCGCTGCCGGTGGGCGGCTACGCCATCATGTCGCCGGGAGATCCCATGTTCGGCTACGCCGAGGGCGAGACCGTCATCCAGCTCCACGGCACGGGGCCCTGGGGCATCGAGTACCTAGACCCGGCGGATGACCCACGCAACTGACCGACCCGTTGCCATGATCCCTCTTGTGCCGCACGTCGCGTCGACGTTGCGGCACTCTCTGCCAGACTTCCGGCCTGTTAGGATGGCGATACAGGCTGTCCGAACGGGAGGAGTCCGCCATGTGGATGCAGCAGGAACTGCGACTGACGCCGCGCTCGCGCGGCTTTCACCTGATCACCGACGAGGTCGTCGACGGTCTGCCCGGGTTGCGGGAGGTGTCGACGGGGCTGCTGCACCTGCAGCTGCTGCACACCTCGGCGTCGCTGACGCTCAACGAGAATGCCGACCCGGACGTGCGCCACGACCTGGATGCCTTCCTGCGCGAGCGGATTCCCGGCGACCTGCCGTATTTCCGCCATACCCTGGAGGGCCCCGACGACATGCCGGCCCATATCTGCGCCAGCCTGCTCGGTACCCAGTTGACCCTGGCGGTGCGCGGCGGCCGCCTGGTGCTGGGGACCTGGCAGGGCCTCTGGCTCGGCGAGCATCGCGACCGGGGCGGTGCGCGGCGGCTGATCGCCACCTTGCAAGGCGAATGATCGGCGAGGCCTGAACGACAAGAGGGGGCGACGCGCACGTCGCCCCCTCTTGTCGCTGTGACGTCAGGTAGAGGGCAGGCCCCTCGTGTGAAGAGGAATATCCTTCCCCTGTGCTCGCGGCGGCTCAGCAGCGGGCAGTGTGAGGATCCGGGCCATGGGCTAAGGTAATCGATAGAGCGTGTAAGCGATTATCATCACCACCTTTTCAGGTATAGGGCAGGCACGATGGACAAGCGAAAGATCCTCATTCCGATGGACGGTTCGGACGTCAGCCGCAGGATTCTTCTGCCGGTGTGTGAATTCTTCAGCCCCGATAGCTATGAGATTCTCCTGTTGCGGGCCGCCCGGGTGCCCTCCAGCCAGTTCGACTTGAGCAACATCACCTCTCGGCCGATGATCCTGGGGCCCTATGGTGTCGTGACGACATTGGATCAGGAAGCGGATCCTCATCCCATCTTCCGGGACACGGAATGGAGCTCCTTCGAGGAGAAGCTTCGTCGTGAATTGGAGGATGACATCACTGACCTGAGATCGAAGGGGTACGACGTCTCGGTCGCCATCCACTTCGGCAAGCCGGCCGAGGAAATCGTGGAACTCGCCAAACTGCAGCATGTGGCGCTGGTGGCCATGGCGAGCCACGGACGTGCTGGCGTGAAGCGGTTGCTTGAAGGCAGCGTGACCGAGGATGTCCTGCACCACCTTTCGATCCCCATGATGATCATCAATGTCGCCGAGGCTTGAGATCAGCAATGGTGGATGAGGGCCTGCTGCCTGTACACGGCGACGCCTGAGCGTCGCCGTGGGGCATCATGCACCCAAGCGGTGCGGGGGCCGGAGAGGACGCCCGCTCACCGGCAATTGCCTTGTTCATGACGATAGCCGGTGAGCCCCCGCTGCGCTTGTTGGAGATCGGGTGTCAGGCCACAGGGGCGAGCGCTCAGGGCCGCATCACCATCTTCGCCTCGGTGAGCCGCTTGACCACACTCTTGAAGCTGTTCTTGAGGATCACCGTCTCGCCGCTGGTCAGGGTGACCACGGCCACCGGCTCGTGGCGCGGCTCGTTTTCCGCCTCGATCTCGGGACGAATCTGCGCGATCTGGTCGAGATGCAGCAGCAGGACGTACTCTTCCTCGGTGGTGGGATAGTCGGTGATGACCTCGATGAATCGGTGACTCATAGTCGTTTCGCTCCATGAGCGGTAGGTGGCTCTCAGTCTAGTCGAGGCCTGGCAGTGTCTCGTGCGATGCTGCCAATCAGTCGCCGATGAAGATACCTTACTGTGTCCCAGCCAGATCACGCCCTGGGTGTGGTCGGAGAGGACGCCTGGTCACAGGCAGTTGCCTCGTCCCTGACGACAGACGGCGACGCCCGGGGGCGTCGCCGTTATCGCAGGAGGGAACGAACCGCGGCTCAGGCCTGGGTGGCCTCGACGGGTGGTTCGCCCACGGCGCCGGGCATGGCCTGAACGTTGCCGCCCTCGTCGGTCAACGCCAGGAAGTGCAGGTGGCGCTCGTACTCCGAGAGCACGTCACCGATCACCTGGCCGCGGGTATAACCGTTGAGGTCCTGGCCGGTGCCGCCCTCGGCCAGGTAGACGTCCAGCCGCACATAGTAGTCGTCATCCACCGGCAGGAAGCTCGGCGTACGCAGGCGGTGCGGGCAGACCTGATAGACGAAGCTGGCGGCATTCTCCAGTTGCACCTGCAGGGTCAGGCTCGGCAGCGGCTCGCCCTCGAGCGGCTCCTCGGTCACCGTGGCCTCCTGGCCGCGGCTCTCCAGCTCCTGGGCGAACTGCGTCAGCGCCGGGCGGATGGCGTGCTCGATGGTGGCGGCGGCGCCGGCCCGGGTCGAGGTGTCCAGGGCGCGGTCGAGGCGCTCGCGCCAGTCGCCGCCCGGGGCGGTGCCGGAGACGCGACGACGGGCATCGGCCTTGCGACCCTCCAGCTTCAGTGCCTTGTACATGCCGACCATGATCGCGAAGATCACCAGCGAGAAGGGCAGGGCGGTGATCACCACGGCGCTCTGCAGGGCGGCCAGGCCGCCGGCCATCAGCAGGGCGACGGTGATCAGGCCGATCACCACCGACCAGAAGATGCGCAGGCGTACCGGGGCGTCGTGGTTCACGTCGGACAGGATCGAGGTGAAGTTGGCCAGCACCAGGGCACCGGAGTCCGCCGAGGTGACGAAGAAGACGATGCCCAGCACCGTGACCACGGCGGCGGTGAGTCCGACCCAGGGGTAGTGCTCGAGCAGGGTGTACATGGTGGTCTGCGGCGTGTTCAGCGCCTGTTCGCCGAGCTCGACGATACCCTGATTGGCGACCAGGTCGATGCCGCTGTTACCGAACACCGACATCCACACCATCATGAAGGCCAGCGGAATGAACAGGGCACCGGCGACGAACTCGCGGATGGTGCGCCCACGGGATATGCGCGCCAGGAACAGGCCGACGAAGGGCGTCCAGGCGATCCACCAGCCCCAGAAGAAGATCGTCCACCACATCTTCCACTCGTTGGCCGCGTCGCCGGCGAAGGCGTAGGTGTCGAAGCTCTTGGCCACGAAGCCCGAGAAGTAGTCGCCGGCATTGTTCACCACCATGTCGAGCAGCTTCAGGGTGTGGCCCTGGAAGAGCACGAACAGCAGCAGCGCCAGTGCCAGCAGCATGTTGAACTCGGAGAGGCGGCGGATGCCCTTCTCCACGCCGCTGACCACCGAGATCGTCGCCAGCACTACCACCAGGGCGATCAGGATGACCTGCACCGAGAGGCTTTCCGGCACGTCGAACATGTAGGCGAGGCCGTAGTTGAGCTGCATCACGCCGATGCCCAGGCTGGTGGCGATGCCGAATACCGTGGAGATCACCGCGGTGATGTCCACGGCATTGCCGATGGGGCCGTGGATGCGCTTGCCGAGCAGGGGATAGAGGGCGCTGCGGATGGCCAGCGGCAGGCGATGACGATAGCTGAAGTAGGCCAGGGCCATGCCCATCAGCACGTAGAGTCCCCAGCCGGAGAGCCCCCAGTGCATGAAGGTCTGGACCACGGCGGCGCGCATCGCCTCCTGGCTCTCCGGGGTCATGTCCGGCGGCGCCAGGTAGTGGGCCACCGGCTCGGCGACGCTGAAGAACAGCAGGTCGATGCCGATGCCGGCGGCGAACAGCATCGCCGACCAGGAGAGCAGCGAGAATTCCGGCCGCGAGTGGTCGGGGCCGAGGCGGATGCTGCCGAAGCGCGAGGCGCCGATGGCGATCACGAAGACCAGGTAGGCCACGACCGCCAGCATGTAGTACCAGCCGAAGGTCTCGCTGACCCAGGCCAGGCCGGCATCGAAGAAGGCACCGGCCTGCTCGGTGAAGAGCATGGTCAGTACGAGGAAGACCAGGATGCCGGCAACCGAACCGTGGAACACGGCCGGATTGAGACGATCCCGTCGTTCGGGGTGGGTAATGTCATGCGCCATGGGGCTGACTCCCTGAATGTTGTTGATGTCGTGTCTCACGCCGTCGGGCAACGGGTGGGCAGGGCTGTCGTGCGGGCGTTCGAAGGTGCTGGAACGTTATTTTGATTGAACGCACAATCAAAATAACGTCAATCGGTACGCCTTGGCTAGCCCCGGACCCTCGAATGTCGCCGCTGGACATGAGACGGGATGAATGGTCGGCATAATGATTTTTATTGATTGATCGTTCAAATAAAATACGCGCTTCTGCTGTCGGCTGCAACCCTGCGTTGGAGGCAGGGTGGCAGCCGGCCCGGGGAGTGCCAGGCTGCTGGTGGTCGTGGCGATCCTCTACAACACAATTTCCCCGGCATCGTCTTCTGGCTGCCGGGCGTGTCATACAACTGGCGGCGTCGGCACACGAAAAGGCCCGACACGGAGGTCGGGCCGGGGCGAACGCAGGAAGCGCCGGGCAGGTCAGTCGTTGCGGTCCTCATCCTTTTCAGCGTGCTTGTCGTCACCCCAGTGATGGTCGTGGTGGTAATGGCCGTGGCGCTTGCCATGGGCCTTTCCGCCGTGCGGCTTCAAGGCGGCCTTGAGCTCCTCGAGCTGCTCATCGCTGAGCAGTTCGGCCAGACTGGCCTGGTGCTGTTCACGCATTTCCCGCATGGCGGTGCGACGCTCTTCCCGGGAGTCGAAGTCCCGGCCACGTAGCGCCTCGAGGTCGGCGTAGATCGACTCGCGGGCCTCGCGCAGGGCCTCGCGCTCCTCGTCGCTGAGCTCCCAGCCGTCGACCAGCGCCTCGAGGCGCTCCTGCATGGCGGCGCGACGGCTCTCGCGCCACTCGCTGCGATGCTCCTCGCGCATCTCGCGGCGCGCCTCCGCGAGGGCCTCGCGCTGCTCCTCGTCGAGGATTCCATCGAGGCGCTCACGGTGCTCCCGGTGCAGCTCGCGCATGGCCTGACGGTGTTCGTTGTGGGCTTCTTCCAGGGCCTCGCGGGTGGCCTCGTCGAGGCCGGCGCGCTCGAACAGCGCCTGGCGCTTGGCCTCGCGCTGTTCCTGGTACTGCTCGTACCCGGCCGGGCGCCCTTCACCTTGGGGGCCGGCGGTGGCGGAAAGCGCCAGCGGGGCGATGGCGACGGCGAGCAGGGCGGGCAGCAGCAGCTTGCGGGAGAGGGAGATGTTCATGGTGGCACTCCTGGAAGGGCTTGAGTTGACAATGGCAGTCTCGCCCGCCGCCGTGCAAGGGGCATGCAGCGAAGGTGCAAAGGCCGTGCATCGGCCGCCCGGGGCCGGGCGGCCGGCTACTCCTCCGGCTGGTACTTGTAGCCCACGCCATAGACCGAGCGAATGATCTCCCGCTCCGGCCATACCTCGCCGATCTTCTTGCGCAGCTTCTTGATGTGGCTGTCCACGGTGCGCTCGGAGACGATGCGGTGGTCGCGGTACATGTGATCCATCAACTGGTCGCGGGAGAAGATCCGGCCGGGGGCGTGCATCATCACCCGCAGCAGCTGGAACTCCACCGCGGTCAGGCCCAGGTCCTGGCCGTCGGCCAGTGCCCGCCAGCCATCGTCGTCAAGCACCAGGTCACTGCCGGTCGTGGTGGCGGGGGCCAGGGCCGCCCGGCTGCGGCGCAGCACCGCCTTGACCCTGGCCACGACTTCCCGCGGGCTGAAGGGCTTGCAGATGTAGTCGTCGGCGCCGAGTTCGAGGCCCAGCAGGCGGTCCACCTCCTCGACCCGTGCGGTGAGCATGATCACCGGCAGCCGCGGCCAGCGCTGGCGGATCTCGCGGCACAGGGTCAGGCCGTCGGTGCCCGGCAGCATCAGGTCGAGCAACACCAGGTCGGGTGCTGCGTTGTCCTCCCTGGCGTGTTCGAGCCAGGGCAGCACCGCATCGCCATGGTCGAGGTGCCGGGTGGCGAAGCCGTTGCCCTCCAGGTAGTCGGCCACCAGCCGGGCGATCTTGGGCTCGTCCTCGACGATCAGGATGGTGTCCGGTGGGGTGTCGTGGTGGTTCATGCATGTTTCTCCCTGAATCCCGGGGCGTCGAGTGCCGGAAACTCCAGTATCCAGCATAACCCACCGAGCGACGATGGCGAGGCCATCATGCGTCCGCCATGGGCCTTGACCAGCGCGGTGGCGATGGAGAGCCCCAGACCGCTGCCGCCGCTGGCGCGGCTGCGCGAGCCTTCGACCCGGTAGAGTCGCTCGGTCAGCCGCGGCAGTTCCGGTGGCGGTACGCCCGGTGCGCTGTCCTCCCAGGTCACCCGGACCCTGTCCGTCAGTGGCTGCACGCTCACCCGGAGCCGGCCGGGGGCGTGCGTGTAGGCGCAGGTGTTGTCGAGCAGGTTGTTCCACAATTGGCGCAGGCGCTGGATGTCGCCGCGGATCCAGGCCTTGCCGGAGATCTCGGTCTCGAGGGTGATCCCGCTGTCGTCGAGCCAGCCGCGGGCGTCCTCCAGCCGGCTTGCGAGGCTCTCGGCCAGATCCAGCGGGGCGAGCTGGACCTCGAGGGCGCCGGCGTCGCTCTGGGAGAGCAGCCGCAGGTCGGCCACCAGGCGCTCGAGCTGGCCCACCTCCTGGGAGAGGGAGTGAAGGTTGTCCTGGTCCAGGGCTCGGATGCCGTCCTGCATCGCCTCGATCTCGCCACGCAGCACGGCGAGCGGGGTGCGCAGCTCGTGGGCGATGTCGGAGACCCAGCGGGAGCGCGCCGCGCGGCTGGCCTCCAGGGTGCCGGCCAGGACGTTGAAGTCGTGGGCCAGCCGCGAGAGCTCGTCGCGGCCCCGCTCGGGCAGGCGGATGCTGTAGTCGCCCTCGGTGAGGCGCCGGGTGGCCAGCGCCATGCTGCGGGTGCGCCGGCCGAGCCACCAGGAGAGACCACCGGCCAGCAGCAGCGAGGCGATGCCCAGGGAGCCGACAATGATCGCCAGGTTGCGCTGCTGACGCGCCAGGAAGATGCGGTCCATGCGCGCCATCAGCTGCTCGGGGGGACGATAGCCCAGGGTGCCGACCCGCTCGCCGTCGTATTCGATGGGCAGCCAGCGTAGTTCGGGGGGTGGCTCATGCTCGTCGGGCGGCGCCGGGGGCAGGCCGATCACCGGCAGGCCGCGGGCGTCGTGGAGCACGAAGTTACTGGCATCGCCCAGGCGGCGCTCGAAGCCCTGGGGCGGCGGCCCTTCGCCCGGCCATAGCTGCTGACGGACCAGCCGGTGCCAGGCGGAGGGAGATGCGCGCAGCCACTGCCAGTCGCCGCGCCGGGCCCACTCCTCACCGAGGCCCTCGGCCAGGGTCTCGGCGCGGTTGGTCTGGGTGGTGTCGAGGTATTCGATGAAGCCGCGGTCGAGGCTGCGTGACACCGCCAGGAAGACCAGCACCGAGATGACCACGTTGACCACCAGGATGATCACGAACAGCTTGATGCCCAGGCGGGACACGGCGGGACGGGGGAGGCGGGGGCTCATGGGCGACTCGAGACGGAAGAACGGAGACCACAGCATCGCCGAGGGCGATGCAGCCATTGGTCAGGTACTGTGCAAGCAAGGTGCAAGCGCCGGCAAGCAGGGGCCGGCCAACCTCAGGGCGCGGTGTCGCCGACGATCAGCGTGGTGGGCAGCAGGGTCGACTCGGAGGGCGCCAGGCCGAGGATCATGCGCGCGGCGATGCGGCCCTTCTCGACGCTGTCCTGGCGCACCGTGGTCAACCGCGGGGCCCGGTACTGGCCCTCGGCAATGCCGTCGAAGCCGGTGAGGCGCAGGTCCTCGGGGATGCGCAGGCCGCGCTGCTCGGCCAGGGTGAGGGCGGTGAGGGCGATGCGATCCGACATGCACAGCAGTAGGTCGGGTCGCTCGTCGTCGGGCAGGTCGAGGATCTCCTCGAGCACCGGGGCACACACCTCGAAGGTATTCTCCTCGATATTCCACATGGGCGCGTCCGAGGGTGTGAAACCCCGTTCCTCGAGGGCCCGATGGAAACCTGCCAATCGTGAACGGGTGATGCTGCTCTCGGGAGGGAGCAGGGTGTGCTCCTCGGTGATGCGGCCATTGCAGGGCTCGGCGGTGAGCCGGAGACTGACGAGCGCCGGCCGGCGCGCCGGGGTGCGCAGGGCATACCGGGCGATCATGTAGCTGGCCGGTTCGTTGTCGATATGCACGGTGGGGTAGCCTGCAGGGCTGAAGTCGATGGCCACCAGGGGGCGCTGGGCGGGCAGGTCGGCCGAGACCATCAGGCTCGGCGGCATCAGACCGTAGGCGATGAAGCCGTCGGCAATGCTCGCCGAGCCGGGCACTTGGGAGACGTGCTGGCGACCCGAGAGCAGCAGCAGGGTATGGCCATGGGCATCCAGCACTTCGGCGATGCCGGACAGCAGTTCGCTGGCCACTGGATCGTTGATGCTGTAGGTGAGGCTCTCGGCGAGCACCACCGCGATGATCCGTGAGCGGCCGGTACGCAGGCTGCGCGCCTTGGCATCGGGACCCCGGTAGCCTAGCCGCTTGGCCTCGCCGAGGATGCGCTCGCGCAGGGCCGGCGAGAGCTGGTCGGGGCGATTGAAGGCGTTGGAGATGGTCGCCGTGGAGACACCGAGCTCGCGCGCCAGGTCCTTGAGGGTGGTACGGCGTGGGGGGGACACAGGACGACTCGGCTCCGGGTGGTTAGCTTTAACGATTTAGTTAGCAGCCTAGCATAGCGTATCGAGGGGCGAGGGGCCAGTCGGTCGGACGGCGCCGAGGCAGCCGCCGACCGCTGGTGGCTCAGGTGATGGCCAGCCAGGTCGCCTGGCCGGGTTCGAGGCCCAGCTCACGGCCCTCCAGCTGCGGCGTGGCCATGCCCGGCAGCGCCAGGCTCGACCAGCCATTGGCGCCGGGCACCAGGTCGTCGAGCCGCACCCGTGCCGCAACGGCCCCCTCTTGGCCGAGATGGGCCAGGCACAGCAGGCGTTGTTCGCCCGACTGGCGTACCACTCCGAAGACGTCTTCGGGTAGCGCCTCGGGGGCGATCAATTGCTGCTCGCCCTGGCGCAGGGTATCGCTGTCGGCGCGCAGCTTCAGCAGCTGGCGTACCCGATTCAGCAGGCTGTCGGGCGCCTGGTCCTGGCGTTCCACGGCCAGGGGCCGGTGGCGCGCGAAGACCGGTAGCCAGGGGGGCACGCCCTCCGGGCAGAAGCCGCCGTTCGGTGCATCCTCCCAGACCATCGGCGTCCGGCAGCCATCGCGGCCCTTGACCTCGGGCCAGAGGTTGATGCCGAAGGGGTCCTGGAGGTCCTCATAGGCCAGTTCGGCCTCGGGCAGGCCGAGCTCCTCGCCCTGGTAGAGGCACAGGCTACCGCGCAGCGAGCAGAGCACGGTCAGTGCCAGCAGGGCGCGCTCCTCGCCCCAGCTGGTGGCGCTGCGCTCGACGTCGTGGTTGGAGAGTGCCCAGCACGGCCAGGTGTCCTCGCCGAGCTCCCGGAAGCGCGCCAGCACGTCGTGCAGCTCGGCGGCGTCGCCCGTGGAGCCCAGCAGGTCGAAGGTGTAGGCCATATGCAATCGCGACTCACCCTGAGTATAGGCGGCCATGGTCGGCAGCTGGTCGTTGCCGGCGATCTCGCCCACGGTGGTGGAGCCCGGGTACTCGTCGAGCAGGGCACGGATGCGCTCCAGGTAGGGCAGGTTCTCCGGCTGCTCGATGTTGTGCTGCTGGAACTGGTAGCTCTGGGGGTTGCCGGGCTGTACCCGTTCGCGGGGCATGGGCGGGTTGTCGGTCAGCGCGGGGTCGTGGAAATAGTAGTTGACCACGTCGAAGCGGAAGCCGTCGACGCCGAGCTCCAGCCAGAAGCGCAGGTTGTCGAGCTGGGCCTGCTGCACCTCGGGGTTATGGAAGTTGAGGTCCGGCTGGCTGGGCAGGAAGTTGTGCAGGTAGTACTGGCGGCGCCGGGCGTCGAAGGTCCAGGCGCGGCCGCTGAAGGCGGCCATCCAGTTGTTGGGCGGGGTGCCGTCGGGCCTGGGGTCGGCCCAGACGTACCAGTCGGCCTTGGGGTTGGTGCGGTCCTGGCGGCTCTCCTGAAACCAGGGGTGCTGGTCGGAGCTGTGGGAGAGCACCTGGTCGATGATCACCCGCAGGCCCAGTTCATGGGCGCGCTCGACCAGCGCACGGAAGTCATCCAGGGTGCCGAACATGGGGTCGACATCGCAATAGTCGGCCACGTCGTAGCCGAAGTCGTCCATCGGCGAGGTGAAGAAGGGCGACAGCCAGATGGCATCGACATTGAGGCTCGCCACATGGTCGAGCCGTGCGGTGATGCCCTTGAGATCGCCGATGCCGTCACCGTTGGCATCCAGGAAGCTGCGCGGGTAGATCTGGTAGATAGTGGCGCCGCGCCACCAGTCGGTTCGGTCGTTCGGGCGTTGCTGGGACAGGGTCATGAATACCTCCCGAAGTGGCGGAGGGCCTGGTGGCCCTCCCTGGGTCGTGGGTGAGCGGGAAGCCGGCTTACCAGCGGCGGCTGAGGCGGCGCAGCTCGCCCTCGAGCTGCTGCACGGCGGCTTCGCCGTCGAGGTCACCGGAGAGCACCGAGTGGACGCGGTTGAAGAAGGCGTTGGAGACCCGCGCGTAGGCGTCGCCGGTCACCGTGGCGGGACGCGACACGCCGCCCACCAGGGTCTCGTAGAGCTCACTCATGGAGGGGTTGCTGGCCAGTACCTCCTCGTCCTGATAGAGCGCCTCGATGGTCGGGTTCATGCCCATCTGGATGGCGTGTGCCTTCTGCTGCTCCTTCGAGGTGATGAAGGCGACCAGGTCCGCGGCCAGCTCGGGGTGTTCGGAGTAGCGCGACACGGCCCAGTTCCAGCCGCCCAGGGTGGCGACCGACTCGCCCTCCGGGCCATGGGGGAGCGGCGCCATGCCGACCTTGCCGGCCACCTCGCTGTCCTCGCCGTTGGCCAGCGACCAGACATAGGGCCAGTTGCGCAGGAACAGCGCGTTGCCGGACTGGAAGATCCCGCGGGTCTCCTCTTCGGTATGGTTGAGGGCGCCCTCGGGGGAGATGTCGCCGACCCAGCTGGCGGCCAGGTCCAGCGCGGCGGCGGCGCGTGGGTTGTTGATGGTGACGTTGCCTTCGTCGTCGACGATGGTGCCGCCGCCGTGGCTCGCCACCCACTCCAGGGCGTTGGTGGTCAGGCCCTCGTAGGCGCGGCCCTGGAAGCTGAAGCCCCAGAAATCGTCGTTGCCGGCCGCGCGCTCGGCGGCCTGGACCTCGCGGGCGATCTCGGTCAGCTGCTGCCAGGTCTCGGGGACCTCGTGCCCGTATTTTTCCAGCAGGTCCTTGCGGTAATAGAGCAGCCCGGCATCGGTGAACCAGGGCATGGCCACCAGGCGGCCGTCGACGGTGTTGTTGTCGACCAGCGCCGGGAAGAAGCCGTCGGTGGCGTCCTCGGGCAGGTACTCGGAGAGGTCCACCATGTGGTCATCGAGCATGCCGGGCCAGACGATATCGATCATCAGCACGTCGATATCGCTGGACTCGCTGCCCAGCAGCTGCTGGTAGAGCGACAGCTTCTCGGTGGCACTGTTGGGGGTGGAGACGACCTGAACGGTGTTGCCGGTCTTCTCGGCCCACTGCTCGGCGGCGATCGGGCAGTAGTCGGCGGCATCGCCGGTGCCGCAGGCGATGGAGATCTCCTCCGCCAGGACATGGGGAGCGGCCAGGAAGGTGCCCCCCAGCAGTGCCGCCCCGGTGGCCGTCTTGAGCAGGCGATGGCCGGCACGCTGGTGGGGGATCGAAACGTGAGTCATGGGAGGTTCTCCGTGATTGTCGTTGTGGAGGTCGATGTCAGTCAGGACTTAAACGTTTAAGTCTGCTGCAGACTAGTCGCCCATCTTCGACAGGGGCAACCTAGACCTTGGTTTGAGAAGTCGCCGCGAAGGCTGAAGCGATTCAGGGCATCCCGGTCGACGTCGCGCCTGTGGATCGATGGCAAAGCGCCATGGCGATGCCAGGGGCCTGCAACGACAGGTTCTCCGGCTGGGTCTTGTCGTTGCCGCCCGGCAGGTCGCCTGCTCGATGCTCGGGCCATTGACGAGGCAGGGGGCTTCCCGGTCGGGAAGCCCCTTGCCGGGTAACGCTGCGGCGTCGGCGGTAAAGGGGTCACCGGCGGACGCCGATATGGCCGTCAGGCCACGGCTCGCGTGGTCTTGACGGTCAA
Organism: Halomonas flagellata; assembly: GCF_022487945.1. Taxonomy (NCBI): domain Bacteria; kingdom Pseudomonadati; phylum Pseudomonadota; class Gammaproteobacteria; order Oceanospirillales; family Halomonadaceae; genus Halomonas; species Halomonas flagellata. The sequence continues at coordinate 178,497 of NZ_JAKVPY010000004.1, read as the reverse complement.
TGCCTGGTCCTGGCCGTTGAAGAGGTGAACGTGCTCCAGGTCGGGCACCAGCGCCACGCGCTGACCGAGTGTCCAGCGGCTGGGTGCCTCGCTGCGATGGATCAGCAGGGTATCGCCGACCTTGGGTTCGAGGTAGACATAGACCTCGTTGCCCAGGTACTCGATGTTGACGATCTCGAAGCTGTTGTCGCCGTGGGCCTCGTCGAGGCGCAGGTGTTCGGGGCGCACGCCCAGCGACAGGCTGGCGCCCTTGCTCTCGCCGCTGGCATCCTGGGGCAGGGCGAGTTCGCCCAGGCCCGGCGCCGTTACCCGGCAGCCCTCGTTGCTGCCGCTGACGGTCTTATGCATCAGCTCGGCCGGCATGAAGTTCATGGTCGGCGAGCCGATGAAGCCCGCCACGAACTTCGTTGCCGGCTGCTGGTAGAGGGTCTGGGGGCTGCCGACCTGCTCGATGCGGCCGTCGCGCAGCACCACGATCTTGTCGGCCAGGGTCATGGCTTCCACCTGGTCGTGGGTGACGTAGATCATGGTCGAACCCAGGCGGTAGTGCAGGCGGGCGATCTCGTTGCGCATCTGCACGCGCAGCGAGGCATCCAGGTTGGACAGCGGCTCGTCGAACAGCAGGATGCGCGGTTCGCGGGCCATGGCGCGGCCCATGGCCACCCGCTGGCGCTGGCCGCCGGAGAGCTCCTTGGGCTTGCGGTGCAGCAGCTCCTCGAGCTGCAGGATGCGGGCCGTGGCCATCACCCGGTCGTCCACCGTCTCGTTGGCCATCTTGGCCAGCTTGAGGCCGAAGGCCATGTTCTCGTAGACCGTCATGTGCGGATAGAGGGCGTAGGACTGGAAGACCATGCCCACGCCGCGCTCGCGCGGTGGCAGGTCGTTGACCACGCCGTCGGCGATCTTCAGCTCGCCGTCGGTGATCGATTCCAGGCCGGCGATCAGCCTCAGCAGGGTCGACTTGCCGCAGCCGGAGGGCCCGACGAAGACCACGAATTCGCCGTCGGCGACCTTGAGGTCGACGTCCTTGATGATATGGGTGTGGCCGAAGGTCTTGTTGAGCTTTTCCAGGGTCACGCTTGCCATCTTGCGACTCCTTGCCGGCCGCGAGGCCGGCATTCTTGTGTGGTGTGTCAGGTATCGAGCTGGAGATAGGCGGCCTGATAGGGCGCCAGCGTCAAGGTGTCGTTATCGAGGCGCGACGCGAAGCCATGGCCCTGGAGCGGGATGCCGGGCTGCGGTAGCGTCGTGCTCAGGCTCTCCGCGCCGAGGTTGAAGACGCACAGCAGCCGTTCGCCATGCCCCTCGCGGATAAAGCCGAGCAGGTCGTCGCCGACGTCGACCAGCTCGAGGGCGCCATCGACCAGCGCCGGGTGGGCGCGCCGGAAGGCCAGCATCTGCCGCGTCGCATTGAGGATCGACTCCTGGGCCTTTTCCTGGCACTCGACGGCCAGCGGCAGGTGCCGAGGCACCACCGGCAGCCAGGGTTCCACATCACCGGCGGTGAAGCCGCCCTGGGCACTGTCGGTCCAGGGCATGGGGGTGCGGCAGCCATCGCGACCCTTGAACTCCGGCCACAGCACCTTGCCGTAGGGGTCCTGGATGCGCTCGAAGGGCACCTCGGCCTCGGGCAGGCCGAGCTCCTCGCCCTGGTAGAGGCAGACGCTGCCGCGTAGCGAGAAGAGCAGGGCCAGCGCCACCTTGGGGTAGGCCACGGGATCTTCGCCCTGGCCCCAGCGGGTGGCACTGCGCACCACGTCGTGATTGGACAGCGCCCAGCACGGCCAGGCGTCGCCGGCCAGCCGCTGGAAGCGCTCTATCACCTCGCGGATATAGGCCGGCGAGTGCGGGTCATTGAGCAGGTCGAAGGTATAGGCCATGTGCAGCTTGTCGCCGCCGGCCGTGTACTCGGCCATGCGCTGGAGCGGATTGTCGTCGCCGATCTCGCCCACCGTGGTGGTGCCGGGGAACTCATCCATCAGGGCACGCAGGTCCTTGAGGAAGTCGAGGTTCTCGGGGCGGCTCAGGTCATAGACGTGGCGCTGCCAGGTGTAGGGATTGCTGTCCGGTGCCCCCAGGGTCTTGGCCTCGCCGGCCGGCACCGGCGGGTTGTCGCGCAGCTCGGCGTCGTGGAAGTAGAAGTTGACGGTATCCAGGCGGAAGCCGTCGACGCCCAGCTCCAGCCAGAAGCGCATGTTGTCCAGGTTCGCCTGGCGGACCTCGGGGTTGTGGAAGTTGAGGTCCGGTTGGCTGGTCAGGAAGTTGTGCAGGTAGTACTGACGCCGACGCGAATCGAAGGTCCAGGCCGGCCCGCCGAAGATCGACAGCCAGTTGTTGGGCGGCGTGCCGTCCGGCTTGGGGTCGGCCCACACGTACCAGTCGGCCTTGGGGTTGGTGCGGTTCTGGCGGCTCTCCTGGAACCAGGGATGCTGGTCGGACGAGTGGCTGATCACCTGGTCGATCATCACCTTGAGGCCCAGCTCATGGGCTCGGGCGAGCAGGGCCTTGAAATCCCCCAGGGTGCCGAACATCGGGTCGACGTCGCGATAATCACTGACGTCATAACCGAAGTCGAGCATCGGCGAGGTGAAGAAGGGCGACAGCCAGATGCCGTCGACGCCCAGCGAGGCGACATAGTCGAGCTTATCGGTGATGCCCTTGAGGTCGCCGATGCCGTCGCCGTTGGCATCCATGAAACTGCGCGGGTAGATCTGGTAGATGACGCCGCCGCGCCACCAGGTCAGGTTGTCTTGCATGTTGGGGGTCCTTGAAAGCATGGATCAGCCCTTGACGGCGCCGGCAGTAAGGCCGGAGACGATGCGCCGCTGGAAGATCATCACCAGGATGACCAGGGGGACGGTGACGGTCACCGACGCGGCCATGATCGCCCCCCACGGCAGCTCGTGCTGGCTGCCGCCGGAGATCAGGGCGATGGCTACCGGCACGGTGCGCTGGTCGTCGGTGAGGGTGAAGGTCAGGGCGAACAGGAACTCGTTCCAGGCGGCGATGAAGGCCAGCAGGCCGGTCGTCGCCATGGCCGGCCACATCAACGGCAGGAATACCTTGGTGATGATCACCCAGGGGGTGGCGCCGTCCATGATCGCCGCCTCTTCCAGCTCCATGGGCAGCTGTCGCATGAAGGTGGTCAGCACCCAGACGGTGAAGGGCAGGGTGAAGATGGTGTAGCTCAGTATCAGGCCACCGGGGTTGTTATAGAGGTTCAGGGTGCGGATGACCTCGAAGAGCCCGGAGAGCACGGCCACCTGGGGGAACATCGACACCCCGAGGATCACCAGCATCACCGTGGTGCGGCCGCGGAAGCGCACCCGACCCAGGGCATAGGAGGCGGTGATGCCCAGCAGCAGGGCGATGAAGACCACCGAGAGCGAGACGATGATCGAGTTGAAGATGGCACGCACGAAGCTCTTCTGGGAGAAGATCTGCACATAGTTGCCGAAATCCAGCGATGATAGCCAGAAGTCGATGCGGAACAGCTCGCTGGAGGGTTTCAGCGAGGTGATCACGGCGTAGTAGAAGGGGAAGACGGCATAAACCATCACCACGGCGATGAGCGCATAGAGCCCCACGCGCTTGGCGAGTTTGATGAGCTGATACTGGTTCATTGTTCCACTCCCAGTTGACGGCGCCCGAGATACAGGTAGATTACGGTGGCCAGGGCGATGATCAGGAACAGCAGGGTCGAGGCGGCACTGCCGTAGCCCACGTCCTGGAACTCGACCAGCTGCTGGCGGGCGTAGATCGACATGGTCATGGTGCTGGTGGCGTTGGAGGTCAGTACGTAGATGACGTCGAACACCCGCAGGGCATCGAGCATGCGGAAGATCACCGCGACCATCAGGGCCGGCGTGATCAGCGGCAGGGTGACCCTGAAGAAGACGCGCACGGGGTGGATGCCGTCGACCTCCGCCGCCTCGTAGCAGTCCTTGGGCAGCATCTGCAGGGCGGCCAGGACCAGTAGCGCGACGAAGGGGATGGTCTTCCAGACGTCGACCATGATCACCGCCCACATGGAGTAGGAGGCGCTGGCGGTCCAGGCGATGGGCGAATCGATGATGCCGATCGCCATCAGCATGTGGTTGATGATCCCGAACTGGTCGTTGAGCATCCAGGCCCACATCTTCGCCGAGACGATGGTGGGAATCGCCCAGGGAATCAGCACGGCGGCACGCACCAGCATGCGGCCCTTGAACTCGGCGTTGAGCAGCAGGGCGACGATGATGCCGAATACCACTTCCAGCGACACCGAGACGACGCTGAAGAACACCGTGTTCCATACCGATCGCCACCACACCGGGTCGGCGAGCAGGCCGTACCAGGCGCCATCGTCATAGACGAGATAGTTCTCGAAACCGATCAGCGCCGCGCCGGCGGTGTCGGACAACGAGGCATCGGTGAAACTGAAGTAGATAGTGCGCAGCAGCGGCCAGCCGGCGACCATGACCAGCACCACCAGCATCGGCGCGAGAAAGGTCCAGGCGGCACGCACGCGCTGGCGGCGAACCTTGGTACCACGATGATGGCTTGCCTGGGGGGCGCGCCCCTTCGCAGGGGCGCTGTCGGTTGCTTGAATCGTCATGATGACCTCCGGTTACCAGCGACGACGCTTGATGCGCGAGAGTTCGCTATCCACCTGGGCGACGGCTTCGGCACCGCTGAGGTCTCCGGAGAGCACCTGATGCACGGCGTTGAAGAAGCTGTTGCTGACGCGGCCGTAGTTGTCGCCGGTGGGCGCCGAGGGGCGAGCCACGGCGTTGGTGAAGGTCTCGTAGAGGGTGCCGAAGAAGGGCACGGCCTCGAGCACCTCCTCGTCCTGGTAGAGGGAGGCCAGGGTGGGGTTGTAGGCGCCCTCGATGGCGCGACGCTTCTGCTCGGCCTCGCCGGTCAGGAAGGCCACCAGGTCGGCGGCGAGTTCGGGATGCTCGCTGTACTTCGACACCGCCAGGTTCCAGCCGCCCAGGGTGGCCGCGCTTTCGCCGTCGGCACCGTGCGGCAGCTTGACCACGCCAACCTTGTCGCGCACGTTGCTGTCCTCGCTCTGGGCCAGTGACCACGCGTAGGGCCAGTTGCGCATGAAGACGGCGTTGCCGGACTGGAAGATGCCGCGGGCTTCCTCCTCGGTATAGTTGAGGGCGCCGTCCGGGGAGATCTCGCCGATCCAGGTGGCGGCCAGGTCGAGGGCCTCGGCGGCGCGCTCGTTGTCGATGGTGATCTCGCCGTCGGTGTCGACGACGCTGCCGCCGCCGTAGCTGGCGATCCACTCCAGGGCGTTGCAGGTCAGGCCCTCGTAGGCTCGGCCCTGGAAGACATAGCCCCACATCCTGTCATTGCCCGCCTCTCGCTCGGCGGCCTGGATCTCGGTGGCGATCTCGGTCAGTTCCTGCCAGGTCTCGGGGGGCTCGAAGCCGTACTCCTCGAGCAGGTCCTTGCGGTAGTAGAGCACCCCGGCATCGGTGAACCAGGGCATGGCCACCAGGCGGCCGTCGACGGTGTTGTTGGTGACGATGGTCTCGAAGTGACCCTCGGCGGCATCCGCACCGAGGGTCTCGTTCAGATCGAGCAGGTGGTTGGCCAGCAGGCCCGGCCACACCACGTCGATCTGCATCACGTCGATGTCGTCGGACTGGGCGGAGAGGATCTGCTGGTAGAGCGACAGGCGTTCGGTGGAGGAGTTGGGCGTGGAGACGATATCCACTTCGTGGCCGGTCTTCTCTTCCCACTGGGCGACGCCCTGTTCGCACAGGGTGAGCTCGGCCCCCACGGCGCCGCAGGAGATGGTCAGCTCCGCTGCCTGGGCCTGGCTGGTACCGGCAGTGGTAGCGCCAGCCAGGGCGATGGCGGTGATCAGTTGTTTCTTGAGCATGGTGGTTTCCTCGTCGGCTTGTTGTTTTGAGTATGGATAGGGCTGTCGGTAGTGCCAGTCATCGCGTGAACTTAAACGATTAAGTTCAATGGCGCCCAGTTAGCCGTTTCGTGGCGCGAAGTTCAACCTAGACTTTGGGCTAACGAGCTACGAGCTACGAGCTACGAGCTACGAGCTACGAGCTACGAGCTACGAGCTACGAGCTGAGGGCGCCGGCGGTTGGAGGCCGCCGCCCATCATAGGGAGAGCAGGAACAGAATCAGCGGCGGCGACAGCAGCGACAGGATGAAGCCGCTGACCACGGCGATGGGCACGCAGGCCACGCCGCCGTGCTGCTGGATCACCGGTAGGGTGAAGTCCATGGAGGTGGCGCCGCCGTAGCCGATGGCGAGTGCCGCGTGGCGGCGGATCACCAGCGGGATCAGCACGAAGGCGAGCAGCTCCCGGGTCAGGTCGTTGAAGAAGGCCACCCCACCGAGCAGGGGCCCGAGCCGGTCGCCGATCAGGATGCCCGAGAGCGAATACCAGCCGAAGCCGGCGGCCATGGCCAGCCCCTCGTTCCAGGCCAGGTCGAGCAGGGGGGCGGCCAGCAGGCCGCCGGCGAGCGAGGTCACGGCCAGCACCGTGGCGATGGCCAGGCCGAAGCGATTGAGCAGGATCTGCCGCAGGGGCATGCCGGAGTTGCGCAACTGGCAGCCGATCAGCGCGAGCAGGGCGTAGAGCACCCACTCGGCGAGGGTCTCGGTCTGGGCGAACAGCGCCGCGCCGGCCAGGCCGCCGCCGGCCAGGCCCAGCAGCACGCCCAGCACCACCACGCCCACCAACGCGAGCGAGCCGGCAATGGCGGCCAGCTTGCTGGTGGGCGCGCCGGGTACCACCTGCGACGGGTCCGCACGCAGGCCGAGCCGCCGGGAGAGCCACCACAGGCCTGCCAGGTTCAGGACGCTGATCACCGCGAACAGCTGCAGGGCCTGACCGCCCAGGCGCGAGAGCTGGCTGGTGAGGTCCTCGAGTCCGGCGAGGCTCACCCCCATCAGCAGCAGGATCACGTAGACCGAGGCGTTCACCCCGTGATTGATCAGGGCCATGGCCCGGGCTTGGTGAACCGGCACCAGATAGCCCAGCACCAGCGGCAACAGCACGATCAGCAGACCGGACAGCATCGAGACTCCCTTCCCGGCAATAGGGCCGCCGTCGGCGGCCGTGAGGCCCGTTACTTTAGAGAAGCCCGCGGGAGAGGGGAAAGGCTTTTCCCGAATGGGGGATCAGCGACATGAATGTCAGTCGGCCCGGGCCAGCTCGGTCAGCGACAGGCGGCTCTGGCGCTTGCCGTCGCGGTGGTATTCCACCGCCAGCAGCAGTCCGGGGTACTCGGGGTGGAAACTGAACAGCAGCCGGCGCTGGGGCTTCTCGGGGTCGCTGGCCTCGACCCTGACGGCTTCGAACTCCCCGGCGGGCAGGGCGAGCGTCTCGCGGTCGAGTACCCGGTAGTCGAGCCGCTCCCCGCGGCCGCGGTGGTCCTGGTAGTCGAGCCGACAGGAGGCGTACTGGCAGTCGCCGGTGAGGGCGCGGCGCGACAGCTCGAACAGGGCGGTCTGGCGGTCCGGTCGCTCGGCCAGTTCGTCGCTGCCGAGCCGGTAGTCGCCACCGATGCCCAGCAGCGAGTAGCCGCTGGCATAGTTCACCGAGCGCACCCCGTCCGGCGTGATGATGAAGCGGCTGCGTTCGCTGCCCCGGGCCACGGCGATGGCAGCACGCATGCGGCTCTGCCAGTGGCCACCTTCGCGGGTCAAGCGATGCTCGATGGTGGCGCTGGGCCAGCCACGCACCTCCAGCCGGTAGCTGGCGGTGAAGGGCCGGGGTTCCGCGCTGTGCTCGAGCGCCGCCGCCTGCTTGCCAGGAGCCGCCGCGTGCGCTCCGGAGGGGTCCGCCGGGGTCAGGGTCAGCAGGAGCAGCAAGGGGGACAGAAGACTCGAAGGGTGGGGCATGGCGGGTCTCCCCGTGGCAGTGGCTCGGCAGTGGGTTGAGGCAACAGGGCTGTGAACCGCGGAGCACGGTTCCGGTTCCCCACTGCACCCTTGTTGCACGCTCGGGCGGGGTGGTCGACGGGCTGCTACGCTTCTGCCTGCAGGTCGCGACAGTTCCGTCACGACCCTTCACACGGAGGACCTTCCCATGGCCAGACTCTTGCTGATTGCCGGTGACTTCGTCGAGGACTACGAGATCATGGTGCCCTTCCAGGCGTTGCAGGCCATGGGGCACGAGGTCGATGCCGTCTGCCCGGAGAAGCGCGAGGGGGACCGGATTCGCACGGCCATCCACGACTTCGAGGGCGACCAGACCTACACCGAGAAGCCGGGGCACGACTTCACCCTGAACGCCACCTTCGCCGAGGTCGAGGTGGCCGACTACGATGGCCTGGTGGTCCCCGGTGGGCGTGCCCCGGAGTACCTGCGCCTCGACGAGCGGGTACTGGAGATGGTTCGTCACTTCTTCGAGCATGAAAAGCCGGTCGCCGCGATCTGCCATGGTGCCCAGCTGCTGGCGGCGGCGGTGTCGCTGGAGGGGCGCCGGGTCTCGGCCTACCCGGCCTGCGCGCCGGAAGTCCGCCTGGCCGGCGGCGACTATGCCGAGATCGAGGTCGACCAGGCCGTGTCGAGCGGCAAGCTGGTCACGGCGCCCGCCTGGCCGGCGCATCCGGCCTGGCTCAGCCAGTTCGACGCGCTGCTGTAGGCTGGGGCATCGTCGTGGTCGGGAACGACCGAGTCCCCCACCTCGATGGTCGGAAGGGATCAGGTCGACGACTGGAGGCGCTTCAGCCCCGGGCTGAGTTCGACCGGGTAGCCACTCTTGCCGGATGCCAGGCTCCTCACTTCGCCGGGCAGGTGCTCGAGGGCGTCCCGCACCCGCTCCCGGGCCTGGTCCGCCCGGGCCAGTGCCGCCTCATCGATCCGGCCCCCCCGCACCAGCGGCGCCAGCAGCGGCTCGCCCTCCGCGATCGGTTCGTCACGCAGGGCGATGACGTCGCCCGCATAGCGCCCGTCGGCGTCCAGGCGACGATAGAGCTGCTTGCGCGCCGGCAGGTTGATCTTGCCGGGCGAGTGCTTGACCCGGGGGGTGCCGGCGAACTCCACCAGCTTGTAGGAGAGGTCGATCACCGGGGCGTCCGCCGAGACCCCCATCTCGGTACCCACGCCGAAGGCGTCGATGGGGGCGTCGTCCTCGAGCAGGTCGTCGATCTTGTACTCGTCGAGCCCGCTGCTGGCGACGATCTTCACCTCGGGATGACCGGCCTCGTCGAGCAGGGCGCGGGCCCCCTTGGCCAGCTCGCCCAGGTCGCCGGAGTCGAGCCGGATGGCACTCACCCGCACCCCGGGATCGTCACGCATCAGCTCGATCACCTTGCGTACCCCTTCCAGGGTGTCGTGGGTGTCCACCAGCAGGGTGGTGCCGGGATAGTGGCGAGCGAAGGCGCGAAAGGCCTCGTGTTCGTCGTCGTGGGCGAGGATGTAGCTGTGGGCCATGGTGCCGTTGAGTGCCAGGTCGTGGCGCAGGCCGCCGAGCACATTGCTGGTGCCGGCCAGCCCGGCCGTGCGGTAGGCGCGCACGCCGCGTACGGCGGCGTCGACCCCGTGCATGCGGCGCAGGCCGAAGTCGACCACCGGGCGGTCGCGGGCCGCCATCACGATGCGCACCGCCTTGGAGGCCAGCACCGTCTCGAGCTGGACCAGGTTCATGATCAGGCTCTCGAGCAGTTGGGCCTCGGCGATGGGGGCGTCCACCTCCATGAAGGGTTCGTTCTGGAACACCGGGGTGCCCTCGGGCAGGGTCCAGATATCGCCGCTGAAGCGCCAGCCGGCGAGCCAGTCGAGGAAGGCGTCGTCGAACTTCCCGGTGCCGGCCAGCCGCGCAAGCGCCGACGGCGTGAAGCGGATCCGGCTGGCCAGGGCGGCGGCATGCTGCTGGCCGCAGGCGAGCATGAAGCGCCGGGTCGGCGGCAGCTTGCGGAAGTAGAGGCTGAAGGTGGCCTGCTCGTGCATCTGCTCCTTCCAGTAGGCCTGGAGCATGGTGAGCTGGTAGAGGTCGGTGAGCAGGGCCAGGTCGCTGTCGACGACCTGGACGGGAATCGGCTCGCTCATGGATGGACCTCGATGCCGGCGGTTTCGAACTCGCGTCGACAGGCCTCGCCGGCCTGCGCATCCACCGCCGCGCTCAGGTTCTCCAGCAGCAGGGTGGCGAAGCCGGCCTGGCGGGCCGCCAGGGCCGTCGCCCTGACGCAGACGTCCAGGGCCAGGCCGCAGACGACCACCCGTTCGACGCCCTTCTCCTTCAGGTAGTCGGCGAGTCCGGTGCCGTCGAAGGCGGAGTAGGCGTCGCGGTCGAAGGCCGTGGCCTTGCTGACCCGGATGGTGCCCTCGGGGAGGGCGAGGTCGGGGTGGAAGGCCGCGCCCTCGGTGTCCTGGACGCAGTGTATCGGCCAGGGGCCGCCGCGGTGCGCGAAGCTGACGTGGTCGACGGGGTGCCAGTCACGGGAGGCGACCACCAGGGCACCGCCACGCCGGGCCGCGTCGATCTCGGCGTTGATGCCCGGCACCAGGGCGGCACCACCGCTCACGGCCAGGGCGCCGCCCTCGCAGAAGTCGTTCTGCATGTCCACGACCAGCAGGGCGTCATGGGGGCCATAGTCCACGTGCCTAGTCATCGTGCACCTCCAGGGAGGTCGATGGGTATCACTTCCAGCCTATCGCCTGTGTCGCCTTTCTTGTAGGGATGAGGTCAAGGTTCCGGAGGTTCAATAGCCGGCGTCGGGATCCACGGTGTCGAGTGACTCACCGGCCTCGAAGGCGCGCAGCGCCTCGGCCACCTGGTCCAGTGCCGCCGAGAGCGGTGTCGGCCCGGCCATGTGGGGCGTGACCCAGACCCGGGGATGCGACCAGAGGGGGCTGTCGGCCGGCAGCGGCTCCTCGGGGAAGGCGTCGAGGATGGCGCCGCGCAGCCGGCCCTCCTGCTCGCCTTCCCCCAGGGCCTCGAGCAGGGCTCGCTCGTCGATCAGGGTGCCGCGGCCGGGATTGATCAGGCTGGCCCCCTCGGGCAGCGCGGCCAGGGCCTCGGCGTCGATGACATGACGGGTCTCCCGGGTGTCGGGCAGCAGCAGCACCAGGGTGTGGACCTGACCGAGCAGCTCGACGAGGCCAGCGTCGCCATGGTGGCAGGTGATACCGTCGAGCGTCTTGGGCGAGCGGCTCCAGCCGTGCACCGGGAAACCGTCGGCGGCGATCATGCCGGCCACCTTGGCGCCGATGGCGCCGAGGCCCAGCACCCCCACCGGCCAGTCGTTCTTGTCGACCACGGCGTGTTCACGCCATTGGTGGCGCGTCTGCTGGCGGCGGTAGCGGTCGAAGTCGCGCTGGAAGTGCAGCACGCCATAGCGCACATAGTCGCCGATCAGATCACTCATGCCGGCGTCGCGCAGCTTGACGATCGGCACGCCCTCGGGCAGGCCGGGATTGCCCAGCAGGGCATCGACCCCGGCCCCCAGGTTGACGATGCCCTTGAGCCGGGTCTGTTCGCGCAGCAGCTCGGTCGGCGGCTTCCACACCGCCAGGTAGTCCATGTCGCGGCGTTCCTCGGCGGGGGCGTCACTGGTGACGATCTCGGCATTCGGCAGGCGCTGGGCCAGCGCATCGCGCCAGGTCTCGGCGTCGTCGATATGGAGCAATACGCGCATGTCGGCTCCCTCTGCTGAGTCGCGGTGGTTCAGTACACGATCTGCATCATGGGCGGTGGCGCCTCGTCGAGCAAGCCGGCCAGGCGAGCCAGGCCCTCGTCGAGCCGGGCGATGTCGGGTTCGGCGCCGAGACTGACGCGGATGCGCCGCGGCGGCGGGGTCTGCTCCACCATGAAGGGCACCGCCGTGGTGATGGCCAGCCCCTCCTGCTCGGCATGCTGCTGGAGCTCCTCGGCGCGCCAGGCGCCGGGCAGGGTGATCCACAGGTGCAGGCTGCTCGGGCGCGAGACGAAGGGGTGGCGGCCCAGCCGGCGGGCCGCGAGCCGCTGACGTTGGCCGAGCAGCTCGCGCTGCTCGGCCGCCAGGGCCTCGACGCTGCCGTCCGCCAGCCACAGGTGGGCGAGCTCGAAGACCAGCGGGGTGGCCATCCAGGTGGTGGCGCGCATCCGCGGCAGGGTGTGGTGCAACTGGCCGCGGGGCACCGTCAGGTAGCCCGCTCGCAGTCCGGGCACCGTGACCTTGGTCAGGCTGGTGACGTGGAAGCCGAGCTGGGGAAGCCGGGCGGTCAGCGGCGTCAGCCCCGGTGCTTCCAGCAGGGCATGGACATCGTCCTCGATCAGCCACACCCCGTGTCGCTCGAGTACCTCGGCCACCGCATCGCGGCGCGCCTCGCTCATGGTCGCGCCCGTGGGGTTGAGCTGGGTGGGGGTCAGGCAGACGGCGCGGGGCTTGAAGCGGCGACAGGCCACGTCGAGTGCCTCGGGGATCACCCCCTCGTCGTCGATGGACACACCGCGCAGCTGGAAGCCGAGGGTGCGCGACAGGGCGATCAGGCCGTGATCGGTGAGCGCCTCGGTAAGCACCAGGTCGCCGTGCTGGACCACCGTGGAGATCGCCAGCATCAGGCCGTGGGCGGCACCGTTGCAGAGGATCAGGTCGTCGACATCCCCGGGCACCCGGAGGCGAGTGGCGAGCCAGGTGCTGGCGCGCTCGCGCTGGTGCAGGAGCCCGGCGATCGGCCGGTTGGCCGTGATCACCTCGGGACTGGCGTGTTCGGCCAGCTCGGCCAGTGCCTGGCGAAAGCGCAGGTGGTGGCCCGGGGGGCAGACCGGGTGGGCGATGGAGAGGTCGATCAAGAGGGGCTCGTGGCGCGGTTCGTGGCCGCGCAGGTAGGCCGACTCCCGGGCATCGTCCAGGGCGTTGATCCAGGTGCCGCTGCCGACACGGGCCTGGACCAGCCCCATCTTCTCGGCCTGGGCGTAGGCCCGTGACACCGTCTGTACGCTGACGCCGAGTGTCTCGGCCAGCTGGCGATGGGGCGGCAGTCGGGTGCCCGGCGTGAGTTCGCCCTGGCGGATCGCTTCCGATAGCGCCCGGGCGATGGCCAGGTACTTGGGGCCTGCCTCGGTCAGGTAGGGGGTCAGATCAATTGTCATGATGCAATAAAGCCTTTGACCGCCGGCCAATGGGGGGTGCTAGTATCCGCCTAGCGGCATTGACTGGCAATTGTCATGGTCCACATCATAAAGCATCATGACAATTGTCGCGACGAGGGATCACTCCTTGCCAGTGACCGTTACCCCTGCGGCCCGGCCCTCTCCCAGGTGGAAGATGGCCGGTTCTTGGTGATGCGATGGCGAGTGGCCACATGATTCAGGTTTCCCTGCCCTTCACTCGTGAGGAATACGCCAGCCGGCTGTGGAAGGTGCGCGCCGAGATGGCCAGTCGGGGCATCGACGTGCTGATCGTCAGCGACCCGTCCAACATGGCCTGGCTCACCGGCTACGACGGCTGGTCGTTCTACGTCCACCAGTGCGTGCTGGTCAGCCTGGAGGGTGAACCGGTGTGGTACGGCCGGCGCATGGACGCCAACGGGGCACTGCGGACCTGCTGGATCGATCCGGACAACATCACCTACTACCCGGATTACTATGTGCAGAATCCGGACATGCACCCCATGGACTACCTCGCCCAGACCATCCTGCCCGACCGTGGCTGGCACCAGGGGGTGGTGGGCATGGAGATGGACAACTACTACTTCTCGGCCAAGGCCTACCAGAGCCTGCTGCGCGAGCTGCCCCATGCGCGCTTCCTGGATGCCAATGGGCTGGTCAACTGGTGCCGCGCCATCAAGTCGCCCCAGGAGATCGAGTACATGCGCGTCGCCGCGAAGATCGTCGAGGGCATGCACTCGCGCATCCTCGAGGTGATCGAGCCGGGGCTGCCCAAGAGCAAGCTGGTCTCGGAGATCTACCGGGTCGGTATCGAGGGCTGGACGGATCCGGCGGGCCGGGTCTACGGCGGCGACTACCCGGCCATCGTGCCCATGCTGCCCACCGGCAAGGACGCCGCCGCGCCCCACCTCACCTGGGACGACACTCCCTTCCGCGAGGGGGAGGGCACCTTCTTCGAGATCGCCGGGGTCTACAAGCGCTACCATGCCCCCATGTCGCGCACGGTGTTCCTCGGCCGGCCGCCCCAGGAGTTCGTGCGCGCCGAGTCGGCGCTGCTGGAGGGCATCGAGAACGGCCTGGAGGTGGCCAGGCCCGGCAATCGCACCGCCGACATCGCCATGGCGCTGGGCGCGGCCATGGACAAGTACGGCTTCGACCGCGGCGGTGCCCGCTGCGGCTACTCCATCGGCATCAGCTATCCGCCGGACTGGGGCGAGCGCACCATGAGCCTGCGTCCCTCCGACGAGACCATCCTGAAGCCGGGGATGACCTTCCACTTCATGCCCGGGCTGTGGGAGGAGGAGTGGGGGCTCGAGATCACCGAGAGTATCCTGATCACCGAGACCGGCGCCGAGACCCTGGCCGACTTCCCGCGCCAGCTGTTCGTGCACTGAGCCCGAAACGCAGCCAACGGAGGGGCGCCGGGGGCAAACCGAAGAGGAGGTCTTTTGCCAGGGGCGAGGCGGAAATTAGAAGAACATCCAGTGAATGTTCTTCCCGCCGAGCGGGTTGGCCACGGATGGCCAACCCCGGCCCTGCAAGCGGAGCAGGATGCGAGAGCGCCGCAGGGCAAAAGTAGCGTACAGGGAAGTATTCACAGCGCCTCCTCGCAGGTTTGCCGCCGGGTAAGCCCCGTGTCGCATCTGCATTGGCCCCGAGAATTGGATCGCGGCAATCTGTGCAAGAATATGGAGACCACTCAATGACCAAGCGACCCAGCCCCATTTCCGCCACCGTCGACTTCGACGCCGACGGCGTGCAGCACGGCTTCCTCAAGCTGCCCATCTCCACCGACGAGTCGGCCTGGGGGGCGGTGATGATCCCGCTCACCGTGGTCAAGAACGGCCAGGGCCCCACGGCCCTGCTCACCGGCGGCAACCACGGCGACGAATACGAGGGCATCACCGCCCTGATGAAGCTCGCCTCGACCCTGCGCGCCGAGGACGTCACCGGCCGGGTGATCATCGTGCCCTGCATGAACCAGCCGGCGGTGATGGCCGGCAAGCGCACCTCCGGGCTCGACGGCGGCAACCTCAATCGCAGCTTCCCGGGCGACCCGGACGGCACGGTCACCGAGAAGATCGCCGACTACTTTACCCGGGTGATGGTGCCGATGAGCGACGTGGTGCTCGACCTGCACTCCGGTGGGCGCACCCTGGACATCATCCCCTTCGCCGCCTCCCACGTGCTGGAGGACGCCGAGCAGCAGCGCCAGGCCCTCGAGGGCGCCAAGGCCTTCGGGGCCCCCTATGCGGTGATGATGTTCGAGCTCGACGCCGCGGCGCTGTTCGACACCGCGGTGGAAAGCCAGGGCAAGGTGTTCGTCGCCACCGAACTCGGCGGCGGCGGCACCTCGACGCCGCAGAGCCTGGCCATCACCGAGCGCGGCGTGCGCAACTTCCTGATCCACTTCGGCCTGATGGCCGGCGAGGTGGAGATGCCCGACGCGCCCCAGGTCTATCTCGACATGCCCGATGCCAGCTGTTATGTGCAGAGCGAGCACAGTGGGCTGCTCGAGCTGACGCTGGCGCTGGGCGAGGCGGTGGAGAAGGGCGAGGTGATCGCCCGCGTCTTTGATCTGACCCGCAGCGGCACGCCGCCGGTGGAGTACCGCGCCAGCCGCAGTGGCGTGCTGGCGGCACGTCGCTTCCCGGCGCAGGTCAATATGGGCGACACCATCGCCGTGATCGCCGAAGTCGTCGATTCGCTGGGCTGAACAGGCCCGCCACATTCAGAAGCAGGAAACGCATGAAGCTCGATCGCTATGACCTGAAGATTCTCGAGATCCTGTCGCGGGACGGGCGCATCACCAAGTCGAAGCTGGCCGAGGCGATCAACCTCTCGGTCAGCCCTTGCTGGGAGCGGGTACGGCGGCTGGAGAAGGCCGGCATCATCGAGGGCTACAGCGCCCGGATCAATCCCGAGGCGCTGGTCAAGCGCACCCCGGTGTGGGTGCAGATCGAGCTGAAACAGCACAACGCCGAGAGCTTCGCCCGCTTCGAGGCGCTGGTGCATGCCACCCCCGAGGTCACCGAGTGCGTGGCGGTCGGCGGGGGCGTCGACTACCTGATCAAGGTGGAAGCCGACTCCATCGATGCCTACCAGCGACTGATCGACCGTTGGCTCACCGGCGACGCCGGCATCGAACGCTACTTCACCTACATCGTCACCAAGACGGTGAAGCGTCCCCTCGCCGGTTTCGAGCCCCGCGACTTCGCCTGACACCGGCGATCCCGCGGGCCGCGTCGTGGCGGTGCGCCCGAGCGAATGTTCAGCGTTGATGTCACGGAGCCCGATTCTGGCTTAAGCTTGACCGTGGAGGGTGAGCCAGTGCTCACCCATGCCGGGCGATCCCACCGGCACGCTTTCCGACGGTGCCGGTCCGAGTTCGATGGCGCCCTGGAAGTTTTCGAGATCGCCTGACGCAGAGAAACCACGATGTCCTACTTCACCATTGCCGGCGTGCAGATGTATGCCCTGCACCACGGCGACAATACCGAGGCCATGCGCCACCGGGTCGATGTGCTGATGAGTCGCTTCCCCCAGGTGCAGATGGTCGTCTTCAGCGAGCTGATGCCCATGGGCGCCTCGCCGCACCATGCCGAACCGATGCCCAGCAACGCCGAGGCGCTGTTCTGCCAGCTCGCCGAGCAGCACCGCATCTGGCTGATTCCCGGCTCGATGTTCGAGCGGGTGGATGACCGGATCTACAACACCCTCTCGGTGATCAACCCCCACGGCCAGGTGGTGGCCCGCTACCGCAAGATGTTCCCCTTCCGCCCCTACGAGGCCGGGGTGGAGAGCGGTAGCGAGTTCGTCACCTTCGACGTACCCCATGTCGGCCGCTTCGGGGTGTCGATCTGCTATGACATGTGGTTCCCCGAGACCACCCGCACCCTCGCCGCCCTGGGCGCCGAGGTGATCCTGCACCCCACCATGACCGACACCATCGACCGCGACATCGAGCTGGCCATCGCCCGCACCAACGCCGCGGTCAACCAGTGCTACTTCTTCGACATCAATGGCGCCGGCGCCATCGGCAATGGCCGCTCCATCGTGGTCGGCCCCTCCGGCGACGTCATCCACCAGGCCGGTACCGGCGAGGAGGTCATGCCCATCGAGGTCGACCTCACTCGGGTGCGCCGCGAGCGCGAGACCGGCCTGCGTGGCCTCGGTCAGCCGCTCAAGAGCTTCCGCGACCGTCGCGTCGACTTCTCGGTGTACCGCAGCGAGACCGGCTCGACCCCCTTCCTCGACACCCTGGGCCCGCTGGCCAAGCCGGTGCGTGCCGACATCGAGGAGCACTGACCCACCGCCTGCGGGCGGCGCAGCCAACAAGGAGATCACCATGCTGGAACGCTTGTTACGGGCCCTGCGCCGCCTGATCGGTTCACCCGCGACCGGAGCCCACCACGAGGAACCCATCCGCGCCGAGTCCGTTTCCGCCACCGATGGAGCGACCACGATGAGCAAGATAACAAGCATTGCCGATGTCCGCCGCCACTTCCGCAACAATCAGGAGCCCATCTACTTCATCTCGGCCACCAACTTCAATCTGCTGGGGATCGGCGATTGGGTGAACACCTTCCGCCATATCAACTACATCGACTGCTTCGATGGCCAGCAGCGCAACGTCTTCGTGCCCAAGGAGAAGTTCCCCCGCGACTTCGAGAGCATCGAGGACATCAACAACTACCTGCTCGAGCACAAGGAGGTCATCGACTTCATCCAGTCGAGGGCCTCCGGCGACAACGCCGGTGTGGCCACCTTCCTGATGTTCGATGAGCACACCGAGGAGGTGTGCAAGCAACTGGGGCTCAGGGTCGCCTTCCCGCCGGCGGCCTTGCGAAGCCGCATGGACAACAAGATCGAGACGGTGCGCATCGGCAACAAGGCCGGCGTGCCCAGCGTGCCCAATGTGCTGGCCCGGGTGGGCAGCTACCAGGAGCTGCGCGAGGTGAGCCGCGAGCTGGGCAGCGACCTGGTGGTGCAGACCGCCTTCGGCGACTCCGGCCACACCACCTTCTTCATCGCCAGCGAGGAGGACTACTACAAGCATGCCGAGGAGATCGAAGCCGAGCCCGAGGTCAAGATCATGAAGCGCATCAACTGCCGCGGCTCGGCCATCGAGGCCTGTGCCACCCGCTGCGGCACCGTGGTCGGCCCGTTGATGACCGAGCTGGTGGGCTTCAAGTCGCTGACCCCCTACAAGGGCGGCTGGTGCGGCAACGAGATGTTCGCCGGCGCCTTCAGCCAGGAGGTGCGCGACAAGGCCCGGGAGTACACCTTCAAGTTCGGCGAGGCGCTGCGCGAGGAGGGCTACCGCGGCTACTTCGAGCTCGACTTCCTGATCGACATGGACTCGGGCGACGTCTATCTCGGCGAACTCAACCCGCGGGTCACCGGGGCCAGCTCGCTGACCAACGTGGCGGCCTTCGCCCATTCCGACATCCCGCTGTTCCTCTTCCACCTGCTGGAGTTCTCGGAGCTGGACTTCGATCTCGACATCGAGGAGATCAACGAGCGCTGGGCGCATCCCGACAGCATCGACAGCTGGAGCCAGCTGGTGATCAAGCACACCGACGAGAGCGTCGACCTGGTGACCTCGGCGCCGCGTTCGGGGGTCTGGCGCATGAACGACGACGGCAGCGTCGGCTATGACCACTACAGCTATCACCCCCACGCCGCCGAGAACGACAAGGAGGCCTTCTTCCTGCGCATCAGCGGTACCGGCGACTTCCGCTACGAGGGGGCCGACCTGGGCATCCTGATCACCCGCGGGCGACTGATGGACGACGACTTCCAGCTCACCGAACGGGCTCGCGCCTGGATCGAGGGTATTCGCGGTCAATACGCCGGCCAGTCGCTGCAGGACCCGGTGGTGGAGGAGGTCGCCGTCAGTCATGCCGTCGGCGGCGGTAACTTCAAGATTCTCTGAGCGGGGTGCGGCCCCGCCGCCCGGGGGCGGCGGGGCGGAGAATGCCATGGACAAGACGCTGGTTTTTCGCACCGTGCACGAGGAGGCGCCGGGGGCCAAGTGGCAGTCGCTGTTCGACTACCACTGGCCGGCCTACGAGCAGTGGTACCTCAGCGAGGGGGAGCGCGAGCGGCCGGGGTATCTCGCCTGCTACAACGCCCTGCGCCGCCACATGCCGGAGCTGCTGGACACCTACAAGGCGCTCTGCGAACTGGCCGGTGGAGGCGATCTGGCCGCGCGACTGCTGAGCCTCTACCGGCCGCCCCCCTACATCACCGGCTGCTCCCAGGCGGTGCTCGCCCGGCCGGGAGCGACGGTGCTGGCGCGCAACTACGACTATCCACCGGAGCTGTGCGAGGGCAGCATCTTCTACAGCCGCTGGAACGAGCGCCGGGTGATCGCCATGTCCGACTGCCTGTGGGGCGTGCTCGACGGCATGAACGACCGGGGGCTCGCGGTATCGCTCGCCTTCGGCGGCCGCAAGGTGGTTGGCGACGGCTTCGGGGCGCCGATCATCCTGCGCTACATCCTGGAGTTCTGCGACAGCGTGCCCCAGGCCGCCGAGGTGCTGGCCCGGGTGCCCACCCACATGGCCTACAACATCACCGTGGCCGACAGCGCCGGGCGCTACGTCACGGCGATGATCGCCCCGGACCGCCGTGCCAGCATCCGGCGCGTGCCGGTGGCCACCAACCACCAGAAGAAGATCGAGTGGTATGCCCATGCCCTGGCCTCGGAGACCCTGATCCGCGAGCGCCAGCTGTCGATCCTGGTGGACGACGCGGCGACCACCGAGGAGCGGCTGGTCTCGGCCTTCTTCTCGCCGCCGCTGTTCCGCCATGACTACCAGCGCGGCCTGGGCACCGTCTACACCGCGGTCTATCGCCCCCGTACCGGTCACGCCCAGTACCACTGGCCCGGCAAGTGGCTGGACCTTTCCTTCGACGACTTTCACGAGGAGCGCCTGGCGATCCGTTACGGTTCGCGCCACCTGATCACCGGCTGAGGGCGGAGACGCCCTGGCAGGGCGTCGACCCCGGCACCATCGATATCAACACGAGAGGCAGGTGTCGTCATGCAAGAGAAAAGCTATTCGGAAACTCCCTACACGGCGCTGGGCTTCTACCACAAGATCTCCCAGCTGCGCGCCGACACCTGGAATGCCCTGAAGCGCGACCTCGGCATCCTGGTGAAACTGAGCGACGAAGGCCGGGCGAAGAACCTGATCAAGGCCATCGACGTCAAGCTGACGCGCCTGGAGATCATCGAGGACTACCACGCCTTCCCCTCCAAGGAGGACTTCCGCCATCTCTGGGCGCTGTTCGACCGCGAGGAGTACGTGCTGCTGGAGAAGGTGGTCAAGCGCCTGGTGCGGGCTCTGATCAGCGAGTCCTACCGCCGTCGCCACGTCGACCTCAGCGAGACCGACGCCGATGCCGAGGACCTGGAGACCCTCGATGCCCTGGCCCAGCTCAGGCGCGGCCATCCGGCCTCGAACAGCTCGGCCCAGCCCTACTTCGAGCTGTTGATCGTCGACAACCTCTCGGCCCAGGAGGAGGAGGTGGTCCGCGAGGCCTTCCGCAACATGCGCCGTCCCGAGGACAAGTTCGTCTATGACGTGGTCACGGTACGCAGCTTCGAGGACGCCCTGATCGCGGTGCTGGTCAACCCCAACATCCAGGCCTGCCTGATCCGCTACGAGTTTCCGTACAAGTCGAAGTACAACCTCAGCGCCCTGCGCAATTACCTCGAGGGCCTGTCGGAGAAGGAGCTGGAGACCCAGACCGAGGCCGAACGCAGCATCCTGCTGAGCAGCATGATTCACGAGCTGCGTCCCGAGATCGACCAGTTCCTGGTCACCAGCGGCGACGTCGAGGCCACGGCGAGCCGTGACATCCGCTACTTCAACCGCATCTTCTACCGCGAGACCGACTACATCGAGCAGCACCACACCATCCTGCGGGCCATCGACAGCCGCTATCGCACCCCCTTCTTCGATGCCCTGCGCGAGTACAGCAAGAAGCCCACCGGGGTCTTCCACGCCATGCCCATCTCGCGGGGCAAGTCGGTGACCCGCTCCCACTGGGCCGGGCAGATGATCGACTTCTACGGCATCAACATCTTCCTCGCCGAGACCTCGGCCACCTCCGGCGGGCTCGACTCCCTGCTGCAGCCCTACGGGCCGATCAAGAAGGCCCAGGAGTATGCCGCCCGGGCCTTCGGCGCGCGGCAGAGCTTCTTCGTCACCAACGGCACCTCGACGGCCAACAAGATCGTGGTGCAGGCGCTGGTCAAGCCGCGCGACATCGTGCTGGTCGACCGCGACTGCCACAAGTCGCACCACTACGGCATGGTGCTGGCCGGGGCCCACGTCAGCTACCTGGACTCCTACCCGCTCGACGACTTCTCGATGTACGGCGCCGTGCCGCTGCACGAGATCAAGAAGACCCTGCTGCGCTACAAGCGCTCCGGCCAGCTGCACAAGGTGAAGATGCTGCTGCTGACCAACTGCACCTTCGACGGTGTGGTCTACAACGTGCGCCGGGTGATGGAGGAGTGCCTGGCGATCAAGCCCGACCTGGTGTTCCTGTGGGATGAGGCCTGGTTCGCCTTCGCCACCTTCAACCCCACCTACCGGCCGCGTACCGCCATGCACACGGCGCGCAGCCTGCGCGACCGCTACCGCAGCGAGAGCTACCGCAAGGAGTATACGGCCTGGAAGGCCGAGTTCGACGCCCTCGACCCGGAGGATGACGCCACCTGGCTCGAGCGTCGCCTGCTGCCGGACCCCGACGAGGTGCGCATCCGCACCTATGCCACCCACTCCACCCACAAGACCCTGACCTCGCTGCGTCAGGGCTCGATGATCCACGTCTGGGACCAGGACTTCCGTCAGAAGGTCGAGGCGCCGTTCCACGAGGCCTACATGACCCATACGTCGACCTCACCCAACTACCAGATCGTGGCGTCGCTGGACGTGGGGCGGATGCAGGCGGAGATGGAGGGTTTCGAGCTGGTGCATGCCCAGGTCGAGACGGCGTTGTCGCTGCGCGAGCAACTCTATACCCAGCCGCTGCTGCAGAAGTACTTCCGGGTGCTCAAGAACAGCGACATGGTGCCCGAGGCCTACCGCGAGTCGGGGGTGGAGTCCTACTACGACCCGGTGACCGGCTGGAACCAGATGGAGGAGGCCTGGGCCCGGGACGAGTTCGTGGTCGACCCGACCCGGGTGACCATCGCCATCGGCGCGACCGGGGTCGACGGCGACACCTTCAAGAACGAGTACCTGATGAACAAGTACGGCATCCAGATCAACAAGACCTCGCGCAACACCGTGTTGTTCATGACCAACATCGGCACCTCCCGGGGGGCCATCGCCTACCTGCTCGACGTGCTGATGAAGCTGGCCAAGGAGTTCGACAGCCGCTGGGAGGACAGCAGCCGTCCCGAACGCCGGATCATCGAGAACCGGGTGCGTTCCCTGACCCAGGAACTGCCGCCGCTGCCCGACTTCAGCCGCTTCCACGACGCCTTCCGCCCCGATTCCGCCGGGGACACCCCGGAAGGGGACATCCGTCGGGCCTACTTCCTCAGCTATGACGAGGAGAACACCGAGTACCTGCGCTTCGACAACGGCGAGCTGCAGGCGCAGATGCGGGGCGGGCGTGATGCCGTCTCGGCGAGCTTCGTGATTCCCTACCCGCCGGGCTTCCCGGTGCTGGTGCCGGGGCAGGTGGTCAGCGAGGCGATCCTGGCCTTCCTGCAGGCGCTCGACGTCACCGAGATCCACGGCTATCGCCCGGAGCTCGGCCTGCTGGTGTTCACCGAGGCGGCTCTGGCCGGCTCCGCGGAGGATAGACCCCGCTCCGCTGCCCTTGTCAGCGGCCCTGCAGAAAAAACCGCCACTTCCCGGTCGAGGACAAAAAAACCTGTCGACGCCGGCGGGGTTATCGGAAAGTCCTGAGCGACGACCTCCCTTACCATGACTTCATCGCGCGGCCTGCGGGCCGCCGGTCGTTTTCGTCATCACCGGCGTTCGAACCCGTCGCCGGTGTGCAAGGGGAGGTCCCGCATGAAACTGTCCAAGACCCTGTCCAACGCACTGGTCGATCCGCGTCTGTTCCGCCAGTATGCCTATGTCGACGGCAAGTGGACCCACGGTGACGGTGGCCGCGAGGCGGCCGTGTTCGATCCGGCCACCGGCGAGGCCATCGGGCACATCCCCTGGCTGGAGGCTCACCAGATCCGCGAGGCCGTGGACGCCGCCGATGCCGCCTTCGTGCACTGGCGGGCGCTGCGTGCCGACGAGCGCTGTGAGCGCCTGCTGGCCTGGTACGATTTGCTGCAGGCCCACCGCGAGGACCTGGCCACCATCATGACCCTGGAGCAGGGCAAGCCGCTGCCGGATGCCCGCGGCGAGGTGGAGTACGGTGCCAGCTTCGTGCGCTGGTTCGCCGAGGAGGGCAAGCGTACCTTCGGCGAGACCATCCCCAGCCATATCCCCAATGCCGCCCTCGGCACCCTCAAGGAGCCGGTGGGCATCGCCGCCCTGATCACGCCCTGGAACTTCCCGCTGGCGATGATCACCCGCAAGGCCGCCGCCGCCATGGCGGCCGGCTGCCCGGTGATCGTCAAGCCGGCCGGCGAGACGCCGTTCTCGGCCCTGGCGCTGGCCGAGCTGGCCGAGCGCGCCGGTATCCCGGCCGGGGTGTTCAACGTGGTGCTGGGCGAGGCGGCCGAGGTGTCGAAGATCCTGTGTGCCGAGGAGCGCATCAAGGCACTCTCCTTCACCGGTTCCACCCGGGTCGGCCGGCTGCTGCTGGAGCAGTGTGCGGGCACCGTCAAGCGGGTGTCGCTGGAGCTGGGGGGCAATGCGCCCTTCATCGTCGGGCCGGACATGGATCCCCGGGAAGCCGCCTTTGCGGCGGTGGCGGCCAAGTTCCAGACCGCCGGTCAGGACTGCCTGGCGGCCAACCGGATCCTGGTCCACGAGTCGATCCACGACGCCTTCGTCGAGCACTTCGTCGAGCGCATGGCGGCCCTGACCGTGGGCAACGGCCTGGAGAGCGAGGTCGACCTGGGCCCGCTGATCCACCGCCAGGCGGTGGACAAGGCCGCGGCCATCGTCGACGACGCTCTCTCCCAGGGTGCCACCCTGGTGGCCGGCGACCAGGGCCAGGCCCCGGGCGAGAACTTCTTCATGCCGGTGCTGCTGACCGGTGTGACGCCGCAGATGATGGTGTGGCGCGAGGAGAACTTCGCGCCGGTGGCCGGGGTGACCGCCTACTCGGACGACGACCAGGTGATCGAGATGGCCAACGACACCGAGTATGGGCTGGCCGCCTATGTCTATACCCACGACATCCGCCGCATCTGGAAGCTGCTGCGGGCGCTGGAGTTCGGCATGGTCAGCGTCAACTCGGTGAAGATGACCGGCCCGCCCGTGCCCTTCGGCGGCGTCAAGCAGTCGGGGCTGGGGCGCGAGGGCGGCATCACCGGCATCGACGAGTATCTGGAAACCAAGTATTACTGCCTGGGCGGGCTTGGTTCTGTTTCCGGCAGCTAGCGTTATGGGCTGCCAGCGCAGCCCATCTCGCGATGCCCAAGGGCGAAACCCTGACGCTGCGCTGGCGGCTTACGCGTCGAGCCGGAACAAGGTCCCTCTTGCCGGCTCTCGATCGACATCCCTGTCGATCGCCGCGTGCCGCTACGCTCGCGCCAGCGCCCTTGGGTAGATATCGCTCGATGGACTGCCCCGGCGTCTGCAGCAGAGAGCAGCACTAAAGAATTGAACACCTCCCCGGCGGAGCCGGGGAGCCTGACAGAAGAGAGAACGTGATGAGCCAGCAGCACAAGGAATTGATCGAGCGCGACCGCAAGGTGACCTTCCACGCTTCCACCCACCTGCGCGACTTCGCCCATGGCGATGCGCCGGGCCGCGTGATCACCGGCGGCCAGGGCATCACCATCGTCGACAAGGACGGCCGCGAGTTCATCGACGGCTTCGCCGGCCTCTACTGCGTCAACATCGGCTATGGCCGCACCGAGATGGCCGAAGCCATCTACCGGCAGGCCCTGGAGCTTTCCTACTATCACACCTATGTGGGGCACTCCAACGAGCCGCAGATCGCGCTCTCCGAGAAGATTCTCGAGCTGGCAGGCCCCGGCATGTCCAAGGTCTACTACGGGATGTCCGGCAGTGATGCCAACGAGACCCAACTGAAGATCGTGCGCTACTACAACAACGTGCTTGGTCGTCCGCAGAAGAAGAAGGTCATCTCGCGCATGCGCGGCTACCACGGCTCCGGCATCGCCTCCGGCTCACTGACCGGCCTCAAGGCGTTCCACGACCACTTCGACCTGCCCATCGAGACCATCCGTCATACCGAGGCGCCGTTCTACTACCAGCGGGCGGCGGAGCTCGAAGGCATGACCGAGCGCGAGTTCTCGAAGCACTGTGCGACGAAGCTCGAGGAGATGATCCTCACGGAGGGGCCCGACACCGTGGCCGCCTTCATCGGCGAGCCGGTGCTCGGCACCGGTGGCATCGTGCCGCCGCCGGAGGGCTACTGGGCGGAGATCCAGGCGGTGCTCGCCAAGTACGACGTGCTGCTGATCGCCGACGAGGTGGTGTGCGGCTTCGGGCGTATCGGCACCGACTTCGGCAGCCACTTCTACGGCATCAAGCCCGACCTGATCACCGTGGCCAAGGGGCTGACCAGCGCCTACCAGCCGCTCTCCGGGGTGATCGTCGGCGACCGCGTGTGGAAGGTGCTCGAACAGGGCACCGGCGAGTTCGGCCCCATCGGCCACGGCTGGACCTACTCCGGTCACGCCCTGGGCTGTGCCGCCGGCCTGGCCAACCTGGCGATCATCGAGCGCGAGGGCCTGACCGCCAACGCCGCCGAGACCGGCGCCTACCTGCAGCAGCAGATGCAGGCCGCCTTCGGCGATAGCCCCATCGTCGGCCATGTGCGTGGCGTGGGCATGCTGGCCGCCCTGGAGTTCGCCGCCGACCCCGCCAGGCGTCAGGCCTTCGACCCGGCGCTCAAGGTCGGCCCGCGCATCGCTGCCGCGGCGCTGGAGGAAAACCTGATCGCCCGTGCCATGCCGCAGGGTGACATCCTCGGCTTCGCGCCGCCGCTCACCACCAGCCGCGCCGAGGTCGACGAGATCGTCGCCCGCGCCAGTCGCGCCGTGGGCAGGGTGGCCGACGAGCTGCTCCGCTCGGGCGATATCAAGGCCGCCTGAACCGGCGTGGGGGCCTGTCGCCGCGGGGTGTTCCCCGCGGCGTTCTTGTATGGTGAAGAGTATCCGGATGGTGATCGGGAGACCTTTCGATGGCTGAGTCCAGACACGGCGTGACGCTGGCGGCGATCTACCAGGCCCGCCGGCGGATCGCCGGCGAGGTGGTGCGCACGCCGCTGGTCCGCTCGGCGGCGCTGTCGGCGCGCTTCGATGCCGAGGTGTTGCTCAAGCTGGAGACCTGCCAACCGACCGGCGCCTTCAAGCTGCGTGGCGCCACCAATATGATCATGGCGTTGATCGAACGGCATGGTCGGGAGTCGCTCTCGGCCGGGGTGACCACCGCTTCCACCGGCAACCACGGCCGGGCGGTGGCCCATGCCGCCGCGCGCCTCGGCGTGCCGGCGGTGATCTGCCTCTCGCGGCTGGTGCCGGAGAACAAGGTTCGGGCCATCGAGGCGCTGGGCGCCGAGGTGCGGCGTGTCGGCCAGAGCCAGGACGAGGCCTTCGGCGAGGTCGAGCGACTGGTGCGCGAGCAGCGCATGACGCTGATTCCGCCCTTCGACGATCCGCTGATTGCCGCGGGCCAGGGCACTATCGGCCTGGAGCTGGTGGAGGATGCGCCCGAGCTGGACCGGGTCATCGTCGGGCTCTCCGGCGGCGGCCTGCTGGGTGGCATCGGTGCGGCGGTGAAGACGATCCGCTCGGCGACACGCATCACCGGGGTGAGCCTGTCGGCGGGAGCGGCCATGTGGGAGAGTCTCCGGGCCGGTCGTCCCATCGAGGTGGCGGAGGTCGAGAGTCTCGGTGATTCGCTGGGCGGCGGGATCGGGCTCGACAATCGTTGTACCTTCGCCCTGGTGCGCGAGGTGATGGACGACCACCTGCAGGTCTCGGAAGGCGCCATCGCCCAGGCCATGGTCGACATCCTCGAGCACGAGAAGCTGCTGGTGGAGGGCGCCGCGGCGGTGGGCCTCGCCGCCCTGGCCGAGCATGGCCTGGACGTGCGCGGCCAGCGCGTAGCGCTCATCCTCTCCGGCAACGGCGTCTCGCTCGAGACACTCGACCGGGCCCGCGCGCTGGCGGGACGATAAGCTACGGGCTACGGGCTACGGGCTACGGGCTACGGGCTACGGGCTACGGGCTACGCGGGCTACGGGCTACGGGCTTTGTTCTTCCTTCTTCCGTCTTCCGTCTGGAGATTTTCATGCAACTCTATCACCACGATGCCATTGCCGCGGCCGTGCATATCGATCGCGACGCCCTGGCGGCCGTGGAGGCGGGGTTCGCCGCCCTGGGCCGCGGCGAGGTCGTCCAGCCGCCGATCCTCTCCATGGCCATCGAGGAGTCCAACGGCGAGGTCGACGTCAAGACCGCCCATATCCGCGGCGCCGAGCGCTTCGCCATCAAGGTCAGCCCGGGCTTCTTCGACAACCCGAAGCTGGGGTTGCCGAGCCTCAACGGCCTGATGATGGTGTTCTCGGCGAAGACCGGCCTGGTGGACGCCGTGCTCTTCGACGCGGGCTATCTCACCCTGGTGCGCACCGCGCTCGCCGGCGCCATCGCCGCCAGGCATCTTGCCCGGGCGAACAGTCGCCGGGTGGCGGTGCTGGGGGCCGGCGAGCAGGCCGAGCGCCAGGTCGAGGCGCTGCGCCTGGTGCGCGACATCGACACCGTCGACGTCTGGGCCCGCCGTCGTGAGGCCGCCGAGGCCTATGCCGAGACGATGCGAGGCCGGGGGCTCGCGGTGAACATCCACGACAGCGTTCATGCGGCCTGCGAGCGGGCCGACATCATCGTCACCACCACGCCGTCGCGGGAGCCGATCCTGTGGGCTCAGGACCTGCCCGAGGGCGTGCACGTCACCGCCATGGGCTCGGACAGCCCCGAGAAGCGTGAACTCGACGAGTCGGTGCTGACCCGCGCCGATGCCTTCGTCTGCGACACCCGTGCCCAGAGCGAGAGCAACGGCGAACTCAAGGCACTGGGGGGCAGGGAGGCCCCCTTCAAGGTGCACGAGCTGGGCCGTGTGATCGCCGAGGGCCAGCGGCTGCGCCTGTCGGACGCCACCATCACGGTGTGCGACCTGACCGGTACCGGGGTACAGGACACGGCGATTGCCGACTTTGCCCTGTCGCGCCTGGTGGGCGACTAAGGAAGGTGCCCGGAGCCTGAACGACGGCTCAGGCTCATGCGGTGCTCGGAATCTGGCAGGTCATGGGGCTTCTTCAGGCACTCCTTGCGGAATGTTCGGCCGATTCACGCTGCCAGTGCCGCAGCGTAGAGGGGTGGACGCCAAACTCCTCGGGTAGGCCGATGCCAAGGCTTTCCGCCAACAGACCGATGATCGCCATGTGATGAATGGTGTGACTGGTCAGGAAGGCCAGTTCACGTCCCAGGCTGGAACCAAGATCCAGAGTGGATCCGCCGGCAGGGTATGCCAGCTGGAGGGCGTCATGGACAGGCTCTCGCTTTAGCCCTTGCAGCCTGCTCTCGATCCAGGCCAGACGCTGGGCGGCACGAAGCGGCGATTGTTCGAGAGACGTATCGCGCTGGCGATGCTCGCTTGAACTGGGCAGGGTCGGGCATGCCGGTGAACCACCCGGCATCCCAGTGATCGGCGTCACCCTGCTGCCAGCCCAGCGGATCGAGCGCTTCCCGAAAGAACCGATCCTGCTCGGCGGCGCGCTTACCGCCCAACCAGTAGCGGCGCGAAAGGATCTTCTGGTCTGACATTCCCGAAACCTCCTGACCAAGCGGCTATCGTGTTACCTGTGGAGGCCTTGGTCGCGATGCGGCGAGGGTCCTTACAGCCCATTAGCCGCTGTTGCTGGGGCTTCTGCCAGATCTGGTCGTGGGCCGCATCGGCGCTGTCAAGGATGCAGGTAACCGGTCAGTCAGACAGGGGGCGCGGCCTGACCGTTGTGCACCAAATTTGACAATACCCATCGCCTCACTACATTAGGGCATAAGGTACCGAGAACACTGTTCGGACGCTGCAAAGGAGAAAACGACGCATCACTGTCAATGGGGGCATGCTTGCCGGCCTGTCGACCAGGCTCGCGGCTTTTCAAGATTGGTGGGAGTTCGTCGTTGATGCTGTTGTCGGCGGGACCGATCACTACACACGCCAGGGGAATAATGAAAGAGACAATAAAGCACGGTTTTTTCTGTAAGTCTGAGGATGTTATGACGACTCGCCTCATCAGGCACGTTTCACTGACGTGTCTGGTGAGGCGCATGCCTCGATGAAAGGGGGCATGCCTCGATGAGAGATCGTGCGCCTTTAACAACCATAAGCGCGTCTTTGACAACCATAAGGTAGGGAGAAGGAAAATCGTCATGGGAACTCACAAGGGGAAAATCGTCATGGGAACTCACCATAGGAAAAAAATCTTTCCACTGTGGGGCGGTGCGCTGGGTCTCAGTGGAGCGCTGTTGCTGGCGCCACCCGCCCTGGCGCAAGACCGGGACGCTACGTTGGAGGCCTTGAGAACACAGATGGAGGCCATGCAGCGCCAGATCGAACGCCTTGAAAGCGAGCAGCAACGCGCGACCGCCGAGGCGCGCGAACGCGAAAGGGTCCCCGACAATGTGGTCACAGGCGGCGACACACCGGGAAGCTTCATGATTCCTGGCACCAATACCTCTTTCCAGATAGGCGGATACGCGAAGTTCGATGCCATCTACGACCTGGACCAGGATCTCGGCGATACCCTGTTTGTCGATGCTATCGATGCCACCGATGACGACAGCGACACCTCGTTCAAAGCCCATGCCCGCCAGTCGCGGCTCTATATCAAGAGCTCCACGCCGACGATGCTGGGGGATGCCACCACCCATTTCGAGGGTGACTTCTTCGGCACTCGCGGAACCGAAACCTTTACCAACGGCAGCAGCTTCCGGCTGCGCCATGCCTATGGCGAGGTGGCGGGCCTCCTGGCCGGCCAGACCTGGTCGAATTTCATGCATTTCTCGGCCTATCCCACCACCGTCGATTTCGATGGCCCGGTGGGGGTGAGCTTCATTCGCCAGGCCCAACTGCGCTACACCCTGCCGGCTGGCCCCGGCGACCTGTCTTTCTCCTTGGAAAACCCCGAGGGTACCGGGTTCGACGGCTCGCGGGACACGGCCCCCGACCTGGTCGCGCGTTACCACTGGATCGGCGAGCGGGCCGCGGTCGAAACCGCCGCGGTGGGGCGGCGCCTGAAAACCGATGATCCTGCTGCCTCCGGCGATGATTCCGCCATCGGCTATGGCGTGATGCTGGCGGGTAACCTCGACGTGACCGACAGCACCAGGCTGATGGCCGGGGCCATCTATGGGGACGGTGTCGGCCGCTATATCTACACCGCTAACGGTAGTGAAGACAGCGGTATCGGTGCGGCCGTTATCGATGCCAATGGTGATCTGGACACCATCGAGGCCTATGGCTTCAACGTGGCCGCGACGCAGCAGTGGACCGACAAGTTCAGTTCCGTCCTCTCCTTTGGTCAGGTGCGGGGGGATCGCTCTAGGGACCAGTCCCCGGAAGCGAATCGCACCCTGCAGAGCATCCACTTCGGCCATTTCTACCAGTTGACCGATCCGGTAACGCTGATGTTCGAGGTATCACGGGCCTACAAGGAGCTGGAGAACCGTGACTCCGAGGACAATACGCGCCTGCAGTTCGCGGCCCAATACAATTTCTGAAACTTCATTTCTGAAAAACCAGTGTCAAAAAGGCGCCGCTTGAACGAGTGGCGCCTTTTCTCTCCTGTACCAGTATCGTATGCAGTGACCTCGGCCTTGTCCGCTGCCATTACCCGCCATGGGGAAGGCCAATCGGTGCCGCTGCACCGGATGCCTTCGTACTTGCCATGACGTAGTGCGTCGACGCATCCCTGCAGCTGGGTCAATAGTGGCTTCCGGTCGATCAGCGGCGTGGTGGCGGTGATGCCGTCATCGAACGGGCTCTCCCGGCGCTGATGGGCGATATGCGAGGCCTCTCCATCGCGATCCTTGGAAGCCGATGCTCCCCTTGGGGAAGGCGTCCCGCTTATCAGCTACCCACCCCTATCTGTCAACGTAGTTGTCACGAGAACAGCAGATCCCCGTAGCTCCAGATAAGGGTTCCCATGACGATTGCCAGGTAGCAGGCGTAAGGGATGGAGCGCCAGAAACGCGTGATCAGACGAGCCAACATCTGTGATCTTTCCAAAGGCCTTGCCTTTCCCGGATCGAGGCATTCCGGATCGACACAGTGCATCACTTGAGTGCGGTGATACTCCACCCCGATCGAGAACAGGATCATCAGGGCACCGGAACGCTGAAACCAGTGACCTTCCCCGGTCACGAAGCTGGCGTAGGCGGAAATCAGCACCGGGACGATGGCCAGCAGCATCAGCGTCGCTTCGACGACATAGTCCCGAGGGGCAGGTTTCTGCGAAGCTTGTAGGGATTCAGTTTGTGACATCTCGATCACCTCACCACGCTGCACCTGCTTACCCAGCCATTGCACCATCATTCTCATGGTGTCTCTGTCGGCCTCCGGGAAGCATCCTTACAGCCCATTCGCGACCGGCGTCCACTGATTTATGGAACGATCGGTTCTGAATTGTCCGCATGACACGAGGACGCCCCATCGCATTCAATACCGATCAGGCCGTGAGTTCTGTCAGGCAGGTCTTCTGGTGTTCCTTGAGGCCCTGCACCGCTACCGTGGCAATCTGATCGGCCGGCTTCACCGGCAACTCGAGGCCTCGGCCTCGGCGATGGCCTTCGTGGAAGGGCTGTTTCGCAACGCGGCCGGGGCTGCCGGCAGCGAACGTGCCGCGATCGGGTGCCTGATCTTCATTCATCGATGGCTTGCGGGGCTGGATGCTCGTTTTATTTTCCCTTCTGCTCATTTCACGTCGACCGGTCGCCATTTCTCGATGCGATTGTTCTGGAAGTCGGCGACGAATACCGTGCCGTCCGGTGCGACATCCAGGGCGATGGCGTGATGGAGCTGTCCCGGGCCGTTGCCTGTTTCGCCGAAGGTGTTGAGGAACCTTCCCTCGGCGGTGAAGACCTGGACCCGGTCATTGTAGAAGTCAGCGGATAACACTCGCCCCTCCGGCCCTGTGGCGATGCCCGTCACGGTGGTGAGCCAGCCGTTGAACGGGCCATAGAGGCCGATGGCGAAGGGGCCACCCCACTTGCGCAGGAATTCGCCATCGGCGTCGAACACCTGCACGCGGTTACCGTAGCCGTCCGCCACGTAGAGCGTTTCGTCGGTGGCGAGCGCGACATCGGTAGGGTAGGTGAACTCGCCGGCTCCTCGCCCGGTCTCGCCGGTCGTGCCCCATTGGCGAATGAACTCACCATTCGCGCCTAGCTGCTGCACGCGCTGATTGTAGAAGTCGGCCACGAACAGGTCGCCGCTCGCGGCAACGGCGACGCCTCCCGGGGCATCGAATTCGCCGGGTCCCTCCCCGGGGCCACCAATGATATCCAGGGGCTCGCCAGCCAGGCTGAAGACCTGAATGCGGTCGTTCATGTACTCGGGCACATAGAGCTTTTCCTCATGGATCGTCAGGTTCATCGGTCGCCCGAGTTCGCCGGGGGCATCGCCGGGGGTGCCGAATTCGCGTTTGAATTGCCCTTCGTGATCAAAGACCTGGATCCGTCCATTGCGCGCATCGGCGACAAACACTTCATCCGCGGTGACGGCAACGCCGGTCGGGTCGTCGAATTGCCCCGGCTCCTTGCCCTGGCTCCCCCAGGCGCCGACGAACTCATGGCCCGGGCCTTTCTCTCGGGGCACGAAGGCAGCATAGGAGGCCATGGCAGCAACCGCCACCAGGCCTGTGACGATCGCCCCGACCTTGAGAAATCGCTTTGCTTGCATGGAAAACCCTCAGGAAACACTGAATAAATGCCTGCGCGACTCAATCACTGCGTTGCGCGGTGCGCGGAATCCTCACATATACCCCATATGCTCCGGTTCCTGTGCTCCGTGCGCCTTGTGCTTGATGCCGCTCGTCGATTTCTTCAGCGTTTCCCTAAAAGTTAATACGGAAACCAATCCGGGTGGTGAAATCATCTTCCAGCGCCGTGCCATTCAAGTCTTGGGCGGCAGGCAACTGGACGATGCCCTCGATGATCCAGCGGCGGGTCACATACTGCAGGCCCGGTGAAAGGAAAAGCTGGGTTCCCCCTGAGTTTGCATCCCGCACGCCGTTCATCTCATTCTTTCCGCGGTGGAGCAGGTTCGCTTCCAGCACCCCGTACAAGAAGCCGGGCACACCGCTACCCAATTTCCGTGGCCAGAGCCGGTACTGGAAGGAGCCGTCGAGATGCGCCACATCACCGAACTCGAAACCGTTTGCCTCGGTGTTGGCCTGAAAGGCGAATTGCGCATCGAGCTGATAGGCGAGCGTCTGGTAGGTCAGGACCACGCCACCCAACGGGTCCCAGGAGCCGGAGCCGGACTGCAGCGGCTGCGGCAGCCGGCCGAAACGATCGCGCTCATCGTCGTCGCCGGTCGGCGTTTCCACGCCGAGAAACGGCGCTACGCGGAAGGTGCGGCCCGGCGCGTCGTCCTTAAACGCCGTGTAGCGTGCAAACAGGCGCGCATCGCCGAGCCCACGGCTGCTTCGCTCGATGCGCTGCCCGCCGGGTCCATCGAGATCGAGCTCCTTGTCGAGATAGGGAAGGGCGCCGAACAGGGCGAGATCACGGGTCAGGCCGTAACCGAGCACCGTGATGGCACCGACGACCCTCAGGTCCCGGCGGGCAGGGCTGGGGTCGTCATCGGCCTTGCGGTACAAGAACTGCTCGCGTAACACGAGGTTGCCTTCCGCGACGGGTAGCGCCGTGTTGAAGGTCTGGGGAGCCGCCTGAGCCATACCGGACGCCACCATCGCCACCACGGCCAATAGTCGAGCTCCGGCGGTTGTCTTGCGCCGACAGTGCGTCATGAATCATGCCCCCTCGTCATTGATCATGGGTCGTCGCTGGGGCGTCGAGTGGTTCGAAGCTGCCCAGCGTGAACCCGGCCCGATCGACGGCCTGTTCGGCGCGCGACTCGTCGAGCGTGTGCCCGTCGTCCATGGTGACGATCACCCTGCCGGCCTGGATGTCCGTTTCGATCGTCTGTACCCCTTCGATCTTGCCAAGCTGCTTCTCGATGCCATAGGCGCAGAAAGGACAGGCGAGTCCGTCGACCTCGATCTGATAACTGGGTCCGGCAGCAAGGACCGCTGTCGAGATGACAGCGGCAACCAGTGCCAGCAATAAGGCGTGAATCCTGGATGTCATGATGGCCTACCTCGTTGAGCGGTGCGTTGTTCTGCCCAACCCCCACGAGGGGTTCCTGGGCGGATGTCTGGGCCCATGGCTTCACGACGCCTTCGCGCGCACGCTGGCCACGGCATCGAACAGCAGCGATGGCCGCTGCCATAGCGAATTGATGAAGATGGTGGTCACGCTGGCGGCCATGGCCACCATGGCCCACACCGGGTAGATCAGGCCGGTGGACGCCAGCGGGATGCCGATGCCGTTGAACAGGAAGGCCAGCGAGACGTTCTGCCGCATCTTGCGATACCCCCAGCGACTGATCCGCCAGGCGGTCACCACGCTGCCCACCCGGGCGTTGAGGATGATGATGTCGGCGGCGTCGATGGCGATGTCGGTGCCGCTGCCCATGGCGATGCCCACGTCCGCCTGCATCAGCGCCGGGGCGTCATTGATCCCGTCACCGACCATGGCGACCCGTGCCTGCCGCTGGAGCTCCCGCAGCAGGTCGGCCTTCTGTTCCGGCAGTACGCCGGCGTGGACGGTTTCGATGCCCACCAGTTCGGCAATATGGCGGGCGGTGCGCGCGTTGTCGCCGGTCACCAGCGCGGTGTCAATGCCCAGTGAATGGAGCCGTTGCACGGTCTCCGCGGCGTCGGCCCGCAGGCCGTCGCCCAGGGCGATGGCCCCCAGCAGTCGTTCGCCACGAGCGACGACGATGACCGTCTGGCCCTGGCGCTCGGCAATCTCGATGCCATCGTTCACCGGTGCCAGGTCAATGCCCTGTTCGACGAGAAAGGTCGGGCTGCCGACCCACACCGGTTCGTCGTCCACCCGGGCGGTGACGCCGCGGCCGGAGTGCGCCTGGAACTCGGCTACGTCGGGTATCGCCAGGTCCCGTGACAGGGCCGCTTCGACCACGGCACGCCCCAGGGGATGTTCCGAGGCGGACTCGACCGCGGCAGCCAGCGACAGCAGCGTGCCTTCGTCGCCATCGACACTGGTGACATCGCGTACCGCGGGGCGTCCCTCGGTGAGGGTGCCGGTCTTGTCGAACACCACGGTGGTGACGCGCCGCAGGGCCTGAAAGGACTCGCCGGTGCGCATCAGCACCCCCTGGTCGGCCGCTTCGCCGGCGCCCCGCACGATGGAGAGCGGGGCGGAGATGCCCACGGCGCAGGGATAGCCCATTACCAGCACGGTCAGGGCGGCGAACACGGCCCGTTCCAGGTCGGACGCGGCTCCCCAGAGCAGCGGCGCACTCATCCAGAACACGAAGGCCAGTGCAGAGACGATCAGCACCGTGGGGGTATAGACCCGCAGCACCCGGTCCACCAGGTGCAGCAGGCCAGGCTTGAGCGCCCGTGCATCTTCCAGGCTGCGTACCACCTGCTGCAGGAAGCTCGCCTCGCCGGTAGCCGTCACCCTCACCACCAGCGTGCCGGTGCCATTGATGGCGCCGCCGACCACCGAGTCGCCCACTCCCTTCTCGATCGGCAGGGGTTCGCCGGTGACCAGGGACTGATCCACGGCCGAGACACCAGCGATGACCTCGCCGTCCACCGGGATGCGCTCACCGGGGCGGATACGCACCCGCAAGCCGGTTTCCACCTGTTCTACGGGCAGATCCCGTTCGCCGCCTTCTTCAATGACATGGGCGGTCTCCGGCTGCAGGTCCAGCAGGCGGCGCACCGACTGGGAGCTGCGGGTCTTGACGATCAGCGAGAGCCACTCGGAGAAGAGATGATAGGTCAGCACCATGACCGAAACGGCGAAGAAGGCGGCGGTGGGGTAGCCGTCGGGACGCACTGCCAGGCCGATGCCGCCGCCGACCAGTCCTGCAAAGGCCCCGATCTCCACCAGCACATGCTGGTTGAGAATGCCCCGCCGCAGGGCCTGATAGGCCATGACCAGCATCTGCCGGGCGATACCGAACACCATTGACACAGCCAGGACCGCCACCAGGATCGCCTCCTGGCCCGCCAGCATGCTCCCGGCGCGCAGCCCGAACAGGGCCAGGCCACCCAGGGCCAACAGGGCGCTACCGCCCAGGGCGGCTCCGGTGCCCTGGCCGCGAAGGACGGCATAGCCGAAGATCACCAGGCTGACGTAGACCAGGGTGGAGAGCCCCAGGGTCCAGGGCGATGTGGGATCGACGATCAGGCCCACCGCCGCCAGGCTGGCGGCCAGCGCCACCAGGAAGCGGTTGCGCTCGCGAGCCAGGTCGCGCTCCTGGCGCTCGTAGGGCTCGACCTTGCGGGGATCGCTGAGACGATAGCCAATGCCCTGCAGGGTGCCCATGAGCGCCTCGGCACTGGTCTCGCGGGCGTTGTATTCCACCAGGGCCTGTTCTTGGGTGAGGCTGACCGCCACTCGGCGTACCCCCGGCTTCTGTTCCAGGGCGCGCTCGATGGTGCCGGTGCACAGCGAGCAGTGCAACCCGCCGATGTGGGCCCGTACCCGTCGGATATCCGGCTCTTCGGTCGGCTCCAGGCTCCATGGCTGGAGGCAGTCTTCCGGTGTCGCTGTGGTTGCCGTATGCATGGTCGTCCCCTCATCTGATGAGGTCATGCTCCAAGGGTAGGGCCCGTACTTGACTACGGAGTCAAGCGCCGGTGGGCGTCGATGCGGGAAGACACTGGAGAGGAGGCGCCAGTCGGCCCATCAAGTCCAGGAGAACGCCAGCCAGAGGGTCCAGCCACCCAGGCGTCACCAGTACGGCACCCGTCCAGCGTGGCATGCGTCCGGCGAGGCAAGCGACAAGGCAGTAGCAAACTCCAAGGCGCTAGTCTGCCTCTGTCGCGATGCTTGCCGAGTACCCCGCACCGCGCACCGCCTCTGCGAGTTGCTCACCGGAGGTCTGGCTGGTGTCGACTGCCACCTTGGCCTCACCGTTCTCATGGGAGACCGAGCACCCCTTGACCCCCGGCTGCTGTTCGAGAACCTGGCGGACGATCTCCGCACAGCCGTTGCAGTGCATGCCGCCGATGGTGAGTCTCACTGTCTGCATGCCTTTCTCCTTGCTCCTGGTCGGCTCGCCGGTCAGCACCTCGTCGTGTTCCAGGGCGTCGAGGATGGAACAGCTCTGAAGCGGCCCTGCTCCCGGGCAACTGTCGAGAAGCGTCGTCAGCCCTTGGCGGATACGCTGGAGCCGCTCGATCTTCTGGTCCACATCCTGAAGCTTGGCGGTGGCACGCCGCCGCACGTCGCTGGCATCGGCGCTGAGGGTGGTACGCAGCATGAGCAGCTCGGCGATCTCGCGCAGGGAGAAACCGAGTTCCTGGGCACGTCGAATGAAATGCACCCGCCGCACTGTCTCATCCGGATAGACGCGATATCCTCCCCCCTCCGGCCGAGTGGGCTGTTCGATGAGTCCGCGTCGTTCGTAGAAGCGAATCGTCTCGACCCCGACACCCACCGCTTTAGCCACTTTGCCTATGGTCATGTCACTCATGGCGGCACCCGTACACGTCTATGAGGATAGATTAATGGCCGTACCATGGTACGGGGACAAGGGGCGCACACCCGTTACCGGCCATGATCTCGCTCATGCCGCTCAGCACGACAGCTGCTGCACATCCTGGGTCAAGGTCCAGCCAGGCGACGCGGCCAGCCCCGGCCCCCAGGAATGGCAGGGCTGGCGCCTATGCCGATCAAGGTCCGATCGAAGCGGGTGGCCTTCTCGCCGCCCTCTTGAGTCCGCGCCCGTCAGGCGCCATGCTGCTGGCATTGCAACACGTCAATCCAAGGAGCTGAGCGGATGGCAACGGTACTGGCCTTCGATGTCTACGGGACCCTGATCGATACCCATGGCGTGGTCACCGAGCTGGAGGAGCGGCTCGACGCCTCCGGCAAGGCGGCGCTGGCCGCCGAGTTC
Source organism: Halomonas flagellata (assembly GCF_022487945.1). NCBI lineage: Bacteria > Pseudomonadati > Pseudomonadota > Gammaproteobacteria > Oceanospirillales > Halomonadaceae > Halomonas > Halomonas flagellata. Next base: position 140,076 of record NZ_JAKVPY010000004.1, on the reverse strand, counting down.
TCGCGGCGCTGGCGCGACAAGCAACTCGAATACAGCTTCCGTCGGGGCTTGATGGGGGCCTATGTGGCCTTCTCGCAATGTACCCGAGAGGCGCTGGAGTTCACCGACCGCGCCCTGCAGACTCACCTGGCGGACGTCGACAAGGACCACCTGATGGCCACCTACGCCCGGCTGCCGGCCTTTCCCGAGGCGGCCACGGCACTGGCACGGTTCTCCGCGGCCGGGGTGCGTTGCGTGGCCTTCTCCAACGGCACCGGTGAGGCGGTCACCGGGTTACTCGAGCAGGCCGGGTTGCTCGAGCACTTCGAGACGGTGATCAGCGTCGACGAGGTGAAGCGCTTCAAGCCCGACCCGGCGGTCTATGCGCACCTGCGCAACCGGCTCGAGGTCACCCCCGGCGATACCTGGCTGATCTCCAGCAACCCCTTCGATGTCATCGGCGCCCGGCATGCCGGCCTGCATGCTGCCTGGGTGCGCCGCAGCCTGGATGCCCCCTTCGACCCCTGGGGCATCGAGCCCGACATGACGGTGGCAGATCTCGACGGCCTGGCCGAAAGGCTCGGTTGAACCGCCATGCCTCGCGGTCGGGATGATCGAGCGGGAGCATGGCGATGCATCGCCATGCTCCCGAGGGATCAGTTCACCAGCCGGTCCAGGCCCTGTTTCACCAGCTGCACCGGCCGCGAGCCTCCCGGCACAACGCTCCGGCCGTGAATGCCGGGGGCCGGGGCGGTCAGCCCTTCCAGGCGTGGCCGGCGAAGACCTCGTCGAGCTCGGGATGATTGATGTGGTTGGAGTAGTTGGAGAGCGTCTTCACAGCCAGGGCCAGCACGATCTGCAGCACCTGCGCCTCCTCGAAGCCGGCGTCCAGGAAGGCCTTGACGTCGTCCCGGGTCGGCATGCCGCGGGTCTCGAACATCACCTTGGTGAACGTGCTCAGGGCCGCCAAGCGCTCATCGGGGATGGGTTGGTCATTACGGATGGCCTCTATCACATCGGCGGGCACCTGCGACATCTTCTCCGCCAGCATGCTGTGGGCGGACATGCAGTAGTCGCAGCCGTTGAGTCGGCTGATGGTCAGGAAGACCACCTCCTGCTCGGGCGGGGCGAACCCGGAATCCTCACGGAACAGCGTATAGCCGTGCAGGTAGGTGTCCAGCACGCCGGGCGCCTTGGCCATGCCCTCGTACATCTTGGGCACGAATCCCAGCTTGGCGTTGGCCTGCTCGAGCAGCGGCCGGGCCTTGGCGTCGGCGTTGTCGAGGGTCTGGGGCGCGAGTTGCATCTGATAGTCGGCTGCCATGGGGTACCTCCTGTCGCATGGTGGGACACCGCGATGGGTGTCGGGTCATATATGGAACACTTGGTCCATATGTTGCGTAAAACCTTACGGCTTCAATCAGGCGCCGTCAGCGAAGCGTGTCGAGGAGCAACTGTGCGGCAGCCTCGACCTGTGCGCGATCGGCACCGGACTTGAGCAGGGTGCGCAGACCAGCCATGCCCAGCGTCAAGTAGGTCGCGAGTGCCAGGGAGTCGCGATCCGCGGCGATATCGCCTTCGGCCTGGGCCCGTATGACGGCCTCGTGGAACAGCCCGGTGATGGCCTCCACGCTGCGCCTGGCCTCGCTGGCTGCGAGGTCGTCCCGCTGGCCGAGTTCGCTGGCCGAATTGAAGATCAGACAGCCCAGGGCGGCACGCTCGCTGCCGGCCTCCCGGGCCGTCTCCCCGAACAGGCCTTCCAGGAAGGCCATGGCCGAGGGTGAGGCCTCGAGCCGGCGGTTCAGCTGGCCGATCAGGTTGCCGCGGTAGCGGCGCAGTGTCTCGAGGAACAGTTGCTCCTTGTTGCCGAAGGCCTGGTAGAGGCTACTGCGCGAGATATTCATGGCCTCCAGCAGGTCGCGGGTCGAGGCACTCTCGTAACCACGGGCCCAGAAGACCTGCATGGCGGCGTTCGTGGCCGCGTCGGGGCTGAATGCGATGGGGCGTCCTCGTGTCATGATCTGGAATTTAGTACCGATCAGTCCATAAATCAACCCCGCGACAGATCGCGTTTCGGTTGCTATCGCTGTAAGGACGGGTGGCGAGCGACGACATAACCAATACGGTGCACTACACGACAACAGTGGACGGTCGAGCAGGAGAGCGTGGGAATGACGGAGCAGCACTCGCCGACACGGCGTTTCTGGCTGGGTGGCAAGCGGGCCGCCGAGCAGGATCGGTTTTTTTGTGAGACCCTGGAGCAACTGGGCTGGGAGGCAGGAGACGAGACCCACTGGGACGCCGGCTGGGTCACGGGCATGCCCGATGCCGAGCAGTTCCGCCGGGTCTCGCCGCAGCGCAGGCTCAACCACTTTCCGGGCAATGCGGCGCTCACCGTCAAGAGCCGGCTCCACGACAGCCTGGCGGTGCTGCGTGAGCGCATTCGCGAGAGCCACGGTGCCGACAGTGAACTGGCAGCGCGGCTGGCGTTTTTCCCCCGGGCCTACGTAATGCCCCATGACTATCATGCCCTTCAGGAGGCGGCCCTGGCGAACCCGGGGCAGCGCTGGATCCTCAAGCCCACCAATGCCTCCAAGGGCAAGGGTATCAGGGTGCTGCGCGATGTGGCCGAGGCCCCCCTGGCACCAGACTGGATGGTCCAGGAGTACCTCGCCAATCCCCATACGATCCGGGGCCACAAGTATGTCCTGCGGCTCTATGTACTGATTTCGGCTATCGAGCCGCTGCGCGTCTATCTCTATCGTCAGGGGTTCGCCAAGCTGGCCTCGGAACCCTGGGACCCCGAGGATGCCGACAATCCCTACAGCCAGCTGACCAACCCGGACATCAACGCCCTCAACGCTCGGGCGGAGGTGCCGGTGGAGTTCATCGACCTCGACCGCTATCGCCAGTGGCTCCGCGATCAGGGCCATGACGACGACCAGCTCTTTGCACGGATCCACGATCTGGTTGCCCTGACCGTGATTTCCGCGGTGGATGCCATCCGGCAGCGCACCGCCCGGGCTGGCGCCGACCCTCGGGGATGCTATGAGCTGCTGGGGCTCGACTGCCTGGTGGACGACACGCTCAAGCCCTGGATTCTCGAGTGCAACCTCAGCCCGTCGCTGGGCATCTGTGCCGGGCCGGAGAGTGGCGGGCGCATCGAGGAGGCCGTCAAGGGTGGCCTGGTCCGGGACATGATCTCGCTGCTGGACATCGATGGCGCCGCGCCGCCGGCAGACGAGTCGTCTGGTGCCGACATCAGCGCCAGCCTGGTCGCCGAGGCCGAGGCGGAGCTGGCCCGCGCCGGAGACTTCCTGCGCCTGCTCCCGGCGGCGGAACCGTCGCGCTATCTGCCGTACTTCTCACTGCCGGCGCTGGCCGACATCCAGTTGGCCGATGGCCTGGCGGGCCGCGCCGTCGCCCGCCCGGTGCTGCAGCGCCGCCATGTAGCGGAGTTGCTGGATGACGACCAACTCGCCCTCTATGCCACCCATACCGGTCGCTACTATCGGCCCAACGACTCGGCGGCGCTGATCTGGCTGCTGGCGACAGAGGGGCTGGATCCCGACGCCATTGCTCTCGAGCTGGCCCGTGCAGCGGTTACCGAAGGCGATCCCCCTCCGGACCATCAGGCGCTGCGCCGTGACGTGTGGACCACGTTGGCCCGCTGGTGCCGTGCCGGCCTGCTGTGCCAGCAGGGGAGCATGGCCGTGCCGGCGTCGCCGACGACCGGCGCAGGGGAGTCGCACTCGACGCCGACGACGGTGGCCTCGTCGGGTCGGGCCATGCAACTGGCTTTCGACGGCAGGCGTTGGGCCCTGCATGTCGACAGCGCTCCCGCCAGCGCCCGGCTATCGGACCTGCTCGAGGGGCGGCTCGTGCCGCTGAGCGACGAGGCGGCGAGTCGATTGCCGCGGCTGGAGGTCCTGCGCGATCCGGCAGGCTACACACTGACGGCCGACGGCGAGGTGCTGGCGTCGCGACTGACGCTGGCGCAACTCGGCTCGGCGCTGCTGGCCCACCTGGTGCGCCAGGCCGCCACGGCGGATCGCCTGGTGATCGATGCCGGGCTGCTGGTCACGCCACTGGGCTCGGGGGTGCTCTGCCTGTTCCCCGCCGGGGAGCAGAGCGGCGATGCCTTGCGGCAGCTGGTGTCGGCGTCGGGTGGCGTCCTGACCCGGGGGCTGCGGCTGACCATGGCGGGGGCGCCAAGGGGCGAGCCGCTGGGGCTGCCCATGCCGGAAGTGGCCGTCGGCAGCCCGGCAGGGGTGCCCGAGAGCGTCGAGATCCGCGGTGTGCTGTGCATGCACACCGAGGGGAGTCCGGGCGCTGCACTGGATCCGGCCTCCTCGCTGGACGTCCTGGGTGCGCTGCTGCCGTGCTGCGTCTCCGTCACCGGCGCGCCACTGGACGCGCACACGGTAACGGCGCTCGGCGAGTGGCTCTCCGGGCTTGACCGTCGCTCGCTGTCACCTGGCGATGAGGGGCCATCCTCGACGGCGGTATGCGCCTGGCTGGCCACGCTTGGCGAGCCGGGAACCAGTGCCAGCCAGTCCGGCACGGCCACGGCCAATGGCTGAGAACTGTCGGCACCGGCAGGTGCACGAGCATAGGGCGGCGCCGCGTGAAGCGGTGACGCCGAGATGAAGCCAGCCGCGAGGGCTGCCTTCATTGCACGATGACATGCCGTCGCATGTCGCCCTTTTGTCATCATGGAGGTCATTATCATGACACTGCAAGACGAGAAGCGTCGAAGCCTGTTGAGTCGACTCAGCCGCCAGTTGGGCTACTCGGCCCCGGCTCTGGTGCTGGTGGCTAGTGGCGCGGCCTTCCAGGCCGTGGCCAGCGAGACGCCGGCCGAGCCGGCCTTCACCAGTGGCCAGGAAGCGCCCCTGATGCTGGCGGCGGCTCATGAGGAAGAGGAAGAAGCAGAGGCTGAGGCAGAGGGCGAAGCCGAAGGTGAAGCCGAAGGAAAAGCCGAAGGAGAAGGAGAGGCCGAGGGAGAAGGAGAGGCCGAGGGAGAAGGAGAGGCCGAGGGAGAAGGAGAGGCCGAGGGAGAAGGAGAGGCCGAGGGAGAAGGAGAAGCCGAAGCCGAAGATGAGGGGTAACCGCTCTTCATGCCCCTGAGCGGGTGGCCGGGCCGGACGCCACAGGCGCCGGCCGCGGCTTCCCTACTTGCGATCAACAGGTGAGCCGCCATGTCGCCCATAGCACGCAGGTCATTCCCGCCGCGGGAGGGGCTCCTCGAGGAGAACCTCCTGGCGTTGTCACAGTTGAGGCATTTCGTCGGCGATCTGGCGCCGGAGCACTACCGGCAGGCCTTCGGTCACCACGGTCGCCATACGCTCGGCAAGCACGTTCGCCATATCATCGACCATTACGATGCTCTGCTGAACGGTCTGGAGGCCGATGGCGATGTCATCGACTACGAGCGGCGCCGTCGCGACGAGCTCCTCGAGCAGTGGCCGCATCAGGCGGCTCGCCGACTGGCCGAGATCGAGGCCGTGCTGGCGGCTTCGATCGACCGGTGTCCGTCGGTTCGGTTGGGCCAGACCTATCACCTCGGCGATGGCGAGCTGGTGCTGGAGACCAGTCTTGCGCGCGAACTCGCCTTCCTGACCAGCCACACCATTCATCACATGGCGATCCTCGGGCTGCTGGCCGAGCAGATCGGCATCGCCTTGCCCGAGGCGTTCGGGGTCCACCCTTCCACGCTGCGGCATTGGCAGCGTGAAGCCTCTGTCCCCGTGTCGGCGAGGAGTGCCTGATGGCCCGGACGCTACTGGCGACATGGCTCCTGGCGCTCCTGCTGGCCGCGCCCGTGACGGCGGATACTCGCTGGCCCGAGCAGGGGTGGGAGGTGGTCTCCACCTCACTCGCTTATCCCGAGCTGCTGGAAGCCCTGCGCGACGCTGTCGAGGCTGAAGGGATGTTCATCGTGACGGAAGCCGGGCCCACCGAGGCCGCGGCCAGGCGTGGCGAGTCTATTCCCGGTAATCGGGTGGTCGGCGTCTTTCGTAACGATTTCGCCGTGCGCACCCTGCGTCTCAGTGTCCCGGCCATGATCGAGGCGCCCATCCGCTTCTACGTCACCGAGAACGAGGATGGAAGCGCCACCCTGTCCTGGAAGACCCCGAGTCATGTCCTTGCCCCCTATGTCGAGGAGGGCGGCGAGGCGCTGGAGAAGATCGGCCGCGAGCTCGATGCCGTATTCGCGGCCATCGCGAGTCGAGCAGAGGAGGGGGCAGAGTAGCTCGCTGCCGCTGCCTATGATGGCCGAGTTGCCGGTAATCGCCTCCGCCCGCCTGTAAGGAACCCGCATCCAGACCGACCAAGTCCGCGCCTGCCTGCCGTCCGATCTGGCGTAACGGGCCGTAGAAATGCTCCGGAATATCGAGGAGGCCAAATGACGAAGATCGCGAGTCTATTGTTGCTGAGGGTATCGCTGGGGGGGCTACTGCTGGTCTGGGGCGTGAACAAGATCCTCAATGTCGATCACAGCCGGGCCATTGCCGAAAATTTCTACTCCGAGGTCCTGGCAAGCGGGACCCTGCTGCCGCTGGCCGGCGCCGGCCAGATACTGATCGGCCTGCTGGTGATCATCGGGCTGGCCAGGCGCTGGGTCTATCCGCTGCAACTTCTGCTCAACGGGGCGTCGCTGCTGGCGGTCAGCGCCTCGGTGATCGATCCCTGGGGATGGTTCCTCGAAGGCACCAACGTCTTGTTCTATCCTTCCTTGATCATCTTCGCCGGCAGCCTCGTGGTGATGGCATTCCGGGAAGAGGATCGGTTTGCCCTGGATGCCAGGCATCTGCCTCGGCCTGCCTCCTGGGTGGCGCGCCGTAACTGCGGCTCTTGAACGCCGGCACCTGGCCGACTGTCGGCCAGGTGCCGGGCCTCACGTCTCATGGACACTCGGGCGGATCGTCACTGGCCGAGAATCCCAGGTGCGTGTACCAGGCGGTGGCATCGACACCGGCATTGTCACCATCGCTCATCACTGCCACCCCATCGATATGCCTGGTGCGCTCCCCGAAGAGTGTCTCGAAGTCCTCTCGCACGTCCCTGACTTCCGCTACCCATTGACCCACGCGCGATTTCCCGCCCTGAAGGGCCAGTAGCCGGGCGCGTGACGTGAAGGCATTGGGCCAATCCGAGCCCGCTGGCTGATTCGAAGCCCAGACATAGTTCACCGACTGGACCTGCCAGGGCAGGATCCCCGTCTTCCGCACCACATAGATCCGCGCCGGATAGTCGTCCCCGGCCTTGGTGGTTTCATCGAGCCCCTGGTGGATCCCCGATACCTGCCAGCACCAGTGGAGGTAGGGCGTGCGGTCCAGATCCACCTCCTTTTCCAGATACTTCGCCGAGGCCTGTTGTCTGGCTCTGGCCTGGAGCACTCGAGTGTCATCTCGCTCGACGAGCCGGTACTCCGTCTCGCCTTCGAAGGAGCGTGTCGGCCAGGCCATTATCGTCTCGGCGGAAAAGGAGAGCTCGTCGGCCGCCAGGGAGAGACTGCTTGCCAGTAGCAGCACGCCAACCGGGATAAGGGGCTTGATCATCGAGGCTTCGTCTCGCTGTGTCATGAGGATGCAGGCTACCCGTCTTGGTCGCATCATCGACGACTTGCTTACCGGAAGATAAGAGAGATCATTTCAGCCGTTCGGCGGTGAAATCAAGGCTGATCCCGACCCGGAGCGCCAGCCATAGGGAAAGTTTGGCCGCCAACGACCTGACCCCGCATCTTGTCCAGTTGGCCTGCAACATTCTGTGACTGCTGGGGTCGCTCGGCATGACCGGCGGGCTCAGACCGGTGCGTCAACCGGCCGAACCTTTTACGCCCCCGCTACGACCCATCTCGCTGGCGATTTTTGTGACTATTTGTCAATCGTCTTCCATGATGTGGGGCTCAGCCTGGCCAGCATTTCAGCCATGTAGCAAGGTGGACATGAGTGTCTGCTTGAACGGTTCTCTCCATGTTATTGTTCAATACAAAGTCCGATCAAATGGCGAGTCGATCCATTGGATATGGGATGGGTTCCTTGCGTGTGGACCCGCCTTGCCTCCTCTGTATTGTACAAGGTGGGTGGTAGGGGGAAGGGTTTATGGTGAATCCTGCCTTGTGACATGGTAGAATCATAAGGTGATTCCGATGTCCGCCGGTTCACGATAAGTTGTCGTGAGCTTGAAAGCCTCACTAATAAGAAGGTGTCCTAATGTCCCATCAAGACCCTTTGCCACCACTGGTATGGGATTCTAGGCGTGTGCAGATTCAGGGGTTCACGACAGGCTTGCATCAGGTCGAGTGGTTGCTGGTTTCGCTGGTTGCCCTGTACTTGGTGATCATTGGCACTCCGGATGAGGGCGGCTGGGGGCTCGTGGTGGCAACCTCTGCCTATTTCGGTTTCAGCCTGATGGCCAGTCGCTTGAGCTTCTTCGGTGAAAGACAGCGTTGGCTACTGGCGATTCATACCTGGGTCATGATCGGTTTCATCACCTGGTTTCTCTACCGCACCAATGGCGTGACCGGACCGATGATGAGCCTGTATCTTCTGGCAGTGGTGACTAGTGCCTTGACGCTGGGGGTCTTGGCGACATTGCTAGAGGTGGCTGCGATTGCCGCTTGCACCCTACTGCTTTTTCATCTTGCCGGTGGGAGTGTCATGACGCCTGATAATCTGACACTTTTTGGCACCAATATCATCGCGTTCTTGATAGTCGGTTACCTCACGTCGGCGTTGGTCAATGCCATTCATGTATCCAATCGGATGCTATTGGATATGGCCAGTCTGGATTCCTTGACGGGTCTCTTTAATCGCCGAGCCTTTGATGACCTGGTCAAGCCTATTCATGCGATGGCCCAGCGTTCTCGCCGCCCCTACAGCGTGATAGTCATCGATATGGATGAACTGAAAGTCATCAATGATAGCCTCGGTCATGGAGCAGGCGATCAGGCTATTCTGTCCTTGGCTCGACAACTTCAAGACTGCAAGCGAAGCAGTGACCTCTTGGCGCGCTATGGTGGGGATGAGTTCGTGATGCTGCTTCCTGACACCGATGCGGATGGGGCAAGAACCATGATGCAGCGTCTGATCGCTGTCGAGAAGGGTGACGAACCACGTATCAGCATCGGCGTGGCGTCCTATCCTGAACATGGCGATCAGTTTGAGCATCTGCTCGAGTATGCCGATAGTGCCATGTACCATAGCAAGTCGTCGGGTGGAAATCGCGTCTCCATCCGAGGCCATGCTAAAGCAGATGGCTAATGCCGAGATTCGCTTCATCGCCAATGCCCTATGGAGCACCGAGGAGACCACAAGATCATCTCGTCTCGTCTCTTCCAGTTCCGGCGAATCGGAAGAAGCAGCTTGATGCCTGTCCCCGAATCCTGTGGAGTGACCCCTTTCGCCAGGTGCCAGCTTCAGTTACAGCCACCGCCTGCTACACCCCCACTCGCGGCCCGCCGCCTCCGGAAAGGAGTGACCTCAGGCGCGATGGTGGATGTTCAGCATGGCCGGGTATCACTCGGCGTAAAGCCGGGATGGTGGCACGATATCCGGCGCATGAGGTGGTGATTTTCTGATTGAAGAGAGCTGGGTGATGAGGTCATGGGGCAGCAGCCAGTATATTAGCAATCATAGTGCCAAGGAGCGGGTCCAGTCCTGTCATTTGTTTCTTGGAGTGGTGTGCCTGTCCACTGAGCAATCGAATACTTCGAAATGCTTTCCGGCCTGGTGCAATAGCCGGAACTGCTGATTGCAGCGTGTGCAGGCATCGCACATGGCAAGATGCAGCTTGAGTGAAAGTTTTTCCTGGAATGTCAGAGGGGCATCAAGTTGTCTGGACATCAGGCGAGTCGCCTCTTTGCACATCATCATCTTGAACATCATATTTCTCCGTGAGCCAGTCTTTCTCGATGCCTAGGCTTGATCTCATTTGGTGAAGAATCGAAGTTGCTTTCCTTGAGCCCTGCCTGGTGGCAGAGGTCATCGGTCGCCAGCCACTGCATATGGACCTGAATGCCCTCTGCCGTGATCGGATTCATGTTGTCTTTCCTGCCCGGGCTGGCGTCAGGAGAGCGAACCAGCGTGATGGGGGCATGGAACCATGAGGGTTCAGTCGTCAGTCCTTGCTCCTCCTTACACCCCCCTGTCGGCGGCTTGCGAAGTGCGGGGCAGGGCTACGGCCATGCGGGAAGCGCCGCGTGTAATGAAGAAGGCGATCTTTCCACCAAGGTAGAGAGGGCCGCGGGGCAATGACGGTCTGGGGACAGGCGCCGTTGCCTGGTGCTGCAGGGATGATGAGGCGATACAGAGGGCCTAGAGATGATCGATGTACTGGTGATGTACCCGAACCGGGATGGCATGCGCTTCGACGATGGCTATTACCTTGGCGAGCATGCCGCGCTGGTGGCGCGTTTACTGGATGGGTACGGGATGAGATTCATGCGTGTAGCCAAGGGAAGCGATACCGGGTCTCCCTACTATATCGTCACACATCTTGGTTTCGACTCTCTTGAAGGCTTCCAGACCGCGATCGATGCCGTGGGCAGCACCATCTTCGAGGACATTCCCCGCTTCACCGATGTGGAACCACTGATTCAAGTCGGTCACGTGTTGATGAACCATCCCTTGAGTTGATGTGTGTCACCGCTTCCGGAGCGAGCGCGTGGCCGGCATGGACCGGCAGAGGAGGATGCCATGATACCGCGTATGCTGCGCTATTCAGCGCTGGGCATCGCCCTGAGCCTGGTGCCGTTGTCATCCATGGCAGCGGCCCCCCCCCATCCAGGAGACACCCACGGTGCCTGTGGTGCACTCCTTGGCGTCTTTTCGGGAGGCCGTCCGTGCCGGAGGGCCCGGCAAGGACGGTATCCCGTCCATCGATCGCCCGCGCTTTCAGTCAGCAGGAGAGGCGACGCTGAAGGATGGGGACAAGGTCATCGGTGTCTACAATCGCGGCCAGGCCCGGGCTTATCCCCAGCGCATCCTGGTCTGGCACGAGATCGTCAATGACGAACTGGGCGGTGAGGCGCTGAGCATCACCTACTGCCCCCTGACGGGCACCGCGCTGGGCTTCAAGCGTGGCGAGACCGAGCTCGGCGTCTCCGGTAAGCTGGTCAACAGCAACTTGATCATGTATGACCGCGCCACCGACAGCGAGTGGCCCCAGATCCTGGGAGTGGCCATCGATGGGCCCCTGGCCGGCCAGGGGCTCGAGGAGCTCCGAGTATTCTGGACCACCTGGGGGGCCTGGAAGGCACGCCATCCCGAGACCGAGGTGCTGACCGACCAGACCGGTTTCGTGCGCAACTATCGACGCGACCCCTACGGGAGCTACAACCCCACCAGCGGCTATTATGCGCCCGACAGCCGCCGGTTGTTCCCGGTGATGCAACGCGATGATCGTTTTCCGCCCAAGACCGAAGTGTTCGGTGTGCGTGGTCCCGAGGGCGCACTGGCCATCACCCGTGAGGCGCTACGCGAGGAGGGAGTGGTCGATGTCACACTGGGCGAGCGTCGCTACACCGTCATTCATGACCCGGGGCTGGACACTGGCTGGGCCTTCCACAATCCCGAGGGTCTGGAGATTCGACCGACCGAGCTCGACTTCACAGCCGAAGGCGTCACCGGGCCGGGCATCGACTCGCTCGAGGCGGTGAATGGCTTCGAGGCCATGTGGTTCGCCTGGGCCGCCTTCTACCCCGACACCTATCTGTATGAGGGGCAGGAGGCACCATGAAACCGCTTGCCCGAGTCATCCTGAGGATGCTTTCGCGCCCCGCCTCGGCCGGCGCGGCAGGCGCCGTCATGGCGGCCTATGCGCTGCTCTACCTGTGGCTGACCGGCGACATCGCCGGTGGCGGCGCGGGTGGTTGGCAGGCCACCTTTCCCGCCTGGGAACGGGTCTTCCAGGCGCGGGGCCTGTTTCAGTTCGAGCCGGTGGGGCTGATCACCCTGGGAGCGCTGGTGTGGACCTTCAGCCCGCTGAATGCCCTGCTCGCTGTTTCCATGGGGTTGCTGGTCGGATTGAATGTCGTGGCCTGCTGGTGGCTCTGGCGAACCCCGCGGCAGTGCGGTCTGAGCGGGTCGAGTACCGGACTGCTGGCGGCGATTCCGGCGCTGCTGGCCGGTGGGGCCTGCTGCGCTCCCATAGTGCTCATCTGGCTGGGGCTGCCGATTGCCGGGGTCCTGGCCAGTCTGACGCCGTTCCTGATTCCCATTGCGCTGTTGCTGCTGGTGGCCGGGCTGTGGCTCAGCCTGCGACGGCTGGTCGGGGAGGGAAGCCTCCACTGACTTGCCGGCGTCACGATCTCGAAGATTGTGACCTGCCTCTGGAGCGGGTGGCCGAGGTCCTGTCGGGCATTGCCGCCCGGGCCGCGGGCGACTGATTCCGACCGGCTCCTAGTCCCGCCGCTCGGGCGGCGTCCTGTCATCCAGAGCGGCCTCGAAGCGCTGCCCGATCCCATGCAGCAGCGTGAACTGCTCGTCGCAGCGACGGCAGGCGTCGCACATCATCAGGTGCAGGCGTAGCGAGAGTCGCTCCTGGAACGTCAAGCGGCGATCCAGCTTGAGTGACATCAGGCGGGTCGCCTCCTTGCACATCATCATATGGTCTCCTCCTTCAGCCAGCGCTTCTCCAGGCAGGCACGCAAGCGTAGCCGGGCGCGGTGCAGGATCACCCAGCAGTTGTTCTCCTTGATGCCGATCTCCTGGCAGATCTCTTCCGTAGAGAGCCCCATCAGCTCGCGAAGCGAGAAGACCCGGGCGATATTGTCCGGCAGGGCAGTCATGCAGGCGTCGAACACCTGCCAGAAATGCTCGTTCTCGAAGGTGACGTCAGGCTCTCCCCAGTTGCCGGGGCGGGCATCGTCCTGCCAGCGGCCATTCTGCTGGAACTGGCGATCAATGGCGTCGTCGTCACTTTCATCATCCAGGGGCTGCCAGCGCCCCTGTCGTTTCTGGACGCGCAGCGTGTCGAGTATCTTGTACTTGAGAATGCCGAAGACCCAGGTCTCGTAGCCGGAACGTCCGGCGAAACTCGCATCCTTCTCGATGGCTGCCATCAGCGCCTCCTGCACGGCATCCTCCGCCAGGGCGTTGTCACGCAGGTGCAGGCGGGCGAAGGAGAGCAGTCGAGGCCGCACGGCCGTCAGGCGTGCCATGCGTGTAGCCGATTCGGTCATGCCGTCGCCCCCCTGGCGGATCGTCTCGTCCGTCATGTGGTGTTCGCTCCCGAGTTATGCTGTCAGGGGTCATGCTAGCCCGTCCATTATGGCAAGACAGCTTGTCTTTGTCGTTTCATCCTCAATACACGCAGCGACCTGGCGTTCAGGGAATGCCAGGCGGCGTGCCGGCGTTAAAAATCAGCTCAAAGTATTCACTTACGCCCCGTAAATCCCGTCTTTGCACTCGCGACATCTTTGCCGCTCGCCCTTCGAGCAGCGGTGCTGCCCAAATCATCTATTCGACTTTCAGGCAGCGCCCAAGGCGGGGAAAGCCGAGGGCGAGGCGCTGCAGGTCCTGCGGCCGGTCCACATCCCAGACCCTGGCTGGACAGGACAGTCGCCAGCCGAGGGCATCGATACGCTGACGCGTGGTGGTCATTACCTCTGCGGTGCCCCAGGCGATGTCCTGGAAGAGCCGGGCGTCAGGGTGTCTGACGCCCACCAGGCCGTAGCCGCCATCCTCGGCGGGGAGAAGAACGACCTCGGCCTCCTCCAGGGCGTCATGACACTCCGCGAGCAGCGTCGGCGTGAGTGCCGGGCAGTCGCTGCCGATCAGCAGTCCCGAGCCCTTCATTGTCGACAGTGCCCGGTGCATCCGGTCGCCGAGATCGCCTTCCGGCTGGGCGCGCAGCTCGATGTCGTAGCGGTCGGCCAGCTCGAGGAACAGCGGGTGGCTGTGATCCAGCGCCGTCCACAGGGTGATCTGGTGGGCAGCGGTGGCGTTGATGGCGACCTTCAGGGTGTGACACAGCAGGGCGGCATGCAGCCGGGCGGCGCCTTCGGCGCCGAGCACCGGGATCAACCGGGTCTTCGTCTCGCCGGGAATCGGTGCCTTGGCGAGAATTGCCAGGGGGAAGTCAGCGGACATGGCGATACTCCCGGGCCAGGCTGTCGGCCGACACGCCACGCCAGTAGCGAAAGCGCAGCCGCCACATCAGTCGGATCGTCGCCCAGACGCCATGGGTCTCCCAGCGCCGGCCACTGCTCACGACCTTGTGGTGAAGGCAGGCCGGGGCAGAGAGGCGCTTGAGCCGGCGTGACATCTCGATGTCCTCCATCAGTGGCTGGTCGGGAAAGCCACCCACGGCATCGAAGGCCTCGCGGGTCATGAACAGGGCCTGGTCGCCGGTGGCGATCCCGCTGAGGCGTGAACGCAGGTTCATGGCGGCGGCGATCACCGGCAGCATGGGGTGCCGGCCGGTGAGCCGTATGTCGAAGCGTCCCCAGCATCGGTTTCCCGCCAGGGCCTCGTCGACAAGGCGATCGGCGCGGCGTGGCAGGTGCGTATCGGCGTGCAGGAACAGCAACTGCTGTCCTCGGGCCACGCGGGCGCCCACGTTCATCTGAGCGGCGCGTCCGGGGGGGCTGTGCAGCACACGCGTTGCCAGCGGTGTGGCCAGGGCAACGGTATCATCGCGACTGCCGCCATCGACGACCAGCAGCTCCGCGCCACACACCCATAATCCCAGCAACTGCGTCAACAGGCTCTCGATGGTGGTTGCCTCGTCGAGGACGGGGATGATGATGCTCAGTCGCGGCGTTGCTGGCATGGCGGGCGGTCTGTCCGGAGTCGTGGCGGTCGACTTGTCGGTGTTGTGTCGTGCCGGCGCCTCGAACCTTACCGCACCATCAGGGTGTTGGTCGCGGTACGGGTGAGTAAGGAGGGGGACGCTTTCTGCCACTAAATGATATGGATTGGCATCACGTGATCTCGACGATCTCGCTCAAGGGAGAAATGTCATGACAAGTTTGAATGGTATTACCTCATTCCTCAGTGACTGGAGTGTCTCCGCGCCCGAGTGAGGCGGAGGGTAGGCCTGTCCGGCGGACCCGGGGACATGACGCTCAGGTGATGGGGAGAGAGGGAGGGAGGATCAGCCATGACACTCTTGAATCGCGTCGGCTACATGCTGAGCTGCTGGCTCTCCTGCCCGCGGCCCTGGCACCGTACCTCGATCCCCATCGAGGAGGGCATCCCGGACTGCCTCGAACCCGGTGACGTCCTGCTGATCGAGGGATCATCACGGTTGAGTACGGTGATCAAGTACCTTACCCAGTCCACCTGGTCCCATGCGGCACTCTATGTGGGAGAAGCGGCGTGTCGGGATCTGTTCGGTGCGACGCGAGGAGAGTGCCTCGTCGAGGCGGATCTCGCCGAGGGCGTGCGGCTGGCTGGTCTCGAACAGTTCGACGGCTACCCATTGCGCATCTGCCGTCCGTTGGGGTTGAGTGAGGAGGATATCGAGCGGCTGGTCACCTACGCCTGCAGACGAGTGGGGCATCGTTATGATCTGCACAACATCTTCGACCTGGCCCGCTACCTGCTGCCGTTGCCCCCTGTGCCGGTCCCCTGGCGCCGACGCATGCTGTCCCTGGGCAGCGGTGATCCCACCCGGGCGATCTGCTCGACCCTGATCGCCCAGGCCTTCCAGTCGGTGAGGTATCCGATCCTGCCCTTCGAGGAGTGGCAGGACGACCCACGGCGCTGTGTCGGGTGCCAGCGCCGGGTGTTGCAGCGTCGACACTACAGCCTGTTCACGCCCCGTGACTTCGACCTCTCGCCTTACTTCGAGATCGTCAAGCCGGCGCTCGCCGGTGGCTTCGACCCTCGGCGCCTGGCCTGGCGCGAGACCGAGGATGCGTTGCCAGAGGTGTGACGGACGCCTTCAGGCCGATAGCTCGATGAGCGTGCCGCCGGCATCCTCGGCGTCCTCCCGGTCATGGGTGACCAGTAGGCTCGGCAGGCCCGCCTCGCGCAGGCGGGTGAACACCAGCTGGCGCATCTCGTGGCGCAGGTGGGTATCGAGACCGGCGAAGGGCTCGTCGAGCAGCACGGCGCAGGGCTCGGACAGCAGCAGACGCATCAGTGCCACCCTGGCCTTCTGGCCGCCGGAGAGTGTCGCGGGGTCGCGGTCGCCGAACCCGGCAAGGCCGATCTCCCCCAGGGCGGCCTCGACTCGGCCAGCCCTGTTGCTGGTGGCTCGTGGCATACCGAAACGCAGGTTGCCGGCCACCGAGAGATGCGGGAACAGCAGCGGATCCTGGAACAGCAGGCCGATGCCGCGCCGCTCGGCCGGCAGCCGGGTGATGTCGTGGCCGTCGAGCCGCACCTGCCCCGTGGCCTGGAACGCCGGGGCCATGAAGCCCGCCACGAAGGCCAGCAGGGTCGACTTGCCCGAGCCTGACGGGCCCATCACGGTGAGCACCTCGCCGGGGCCGATCCGGGTGTCGAGCTCCACCAGGGGCGCGTCGTTCAGTGTGATCCGGATATTCTCGAGTTCGAGTCGATGGCTGTCGTTCATGGCGCTCCCCGCATTCCCCGTCGTTGCGACCAGATCAACCGTGGCAGGCCGATGGCGATGGTGAAGCCCACCAGCGGCAGGCAGGCCTGGACCAGCGCCCAGACCCCGATCACCCGCCGGTTGCCGCCAGCGGCCAGGGCCACCGCCTCGGTGGTCACGGTGGACACGCGACCGGCGCCGAGCAACTGGGTGGGCAGATACTGGCCGATGCTTACCGCCAGCCCCACCGCCATGGCGGTGAGCAGCGGGGCCGTCAGCATCGGCAGGCGCACCCGCCAGAAGGTGGCGTTGCGGGAGGCGCCGAGCGTGAGTGCCAGCCGCGACCAACGCGGGTCGAAGCGCCGATAGGCCTCGGAGAGAGACAGGAACACATAGGGCAGCACGAACAGCAGGTGGCCGAAGATCACCAGACCATGCTGCGGTCGGGTACCGAGCGACTCCATGACCACCACCAGGCCGAACAGGAAGGCGATCTGCGGCACGATCAGTGGCAGGTAGAGCAGTCCCAGCGCGGAAAGGAGCCGCCCCTGGGCAGGGGGGTGCCCGGTGCGCTGCTCGTTCTCGAGTGCCGCCAGGGTCAGGACCACGGCGATCAGCGTCGAGGCGGCGGCGATGATCGCCGTCGACGTCACAGGCCCGGATAACGCAGGCACCGCGCGGAGCCAGTGAGTCGCAGTGAAGCCCTGGGGCAGGGCGTCGGGAAAACGCCAGAAGCCGGCGACGGAGTTGAGCGCCAGGCTGCCGATGCCCACGAAAGCCGTGAGCGCAGCGAACAGGATCAGCCCCTTGCCGACCAGTCGCAGCGGCTGCTCGCCGGCCTGGCGACCACCACGGTTGATCCAGCCACGCCCCAGTCGGGCGACAAGTCGCTCCAGGCACCACCAGGTCGCGAGTGCCGAGGCCGTGACGCCGAGTTGCAGCACCGCACCGGCCGAGGCCATGAAGCGCCGGCTCAGGTCGGGGTCGTTGAACCAGGTGAGGATCGACACGCTGAGCGTCGGTGGCAGGGTGGGGCCGAGGATCAGCGCGACGTCCACCACCGAGGTGGCGTAGGCGATCACGGCGTAGACCGGTAGGCGAATCAGCGGGTAGAGCACCGGGGCGACAACCTTCAGCCAGGCGATGGTCGGCCGGTAGCCCAGCGAGTGGGCGATGGCCACTCGCCGTTGGGGATCGAGCTGGGGGAGGGCCGCCAGGCTCATCAGCAGCAGGAAGGGGATCTCCTTGATGATCAGCCCCGCCATCAGCGACAGGCCCCAGGGATCCTGGACGATCAGCAGATCCGGCGGTCGCTCCCAGCCGGTCAGCCCCGGCGAGACCAGCCGAGCCATCAGGCCCGAGGGGGCTATCAGGAACGCCAGGCCGAAGGCGGCGGCGGCATGGGGAATGGATAGCAGCGGCGAGACCAGCCGGCGAATCCAGTGATCCAGACGACTTCCCGTGGCGGCGGCCTGGAACAGCAGGACCACGACGAGTGACACGGCGGTGGTGACCAGGCCGCTGGCCAGGCTGATGGCCACCGAACGCCACAGGCCGGGCTGGGCGAACAGTTGCCGCCAGGGCGCCAGGCTGAAGGCGTCGCCACCGAGTGCCGGCAGGTAGCCGAAGGCCGGCAGAATGGCCATGGCCAGGCCGGCGAGGATGGGGCCGACCAGCAGGGTGACGATCAAGGCGGGAGCGAGGCGCAGGATCATCCCGGTCGCGCCTCGTCACCGGCCGTGGCGCAGGGGACCACCGTCATCAGTTACGCACATAGCGCTCGCGCCAGGCCTCCTGCAGGGCAGTCATCCAGCTCGGGTGCGGCTCGGGAAGCGTCTGCGCCAGGGCGTCGGCAGGCAGCATGGCCGGATTCTCCTCGTCCAGGGCGAAGAGCGCCTGGGCCTGCTCATCGAGGCGCGCCACGTCCAGCACGGTGCGGTCGCCCCACATCGCCAGGTCCTGCTTGCGGGCCTGGGCCTCCGGGGAGAGCAGGAAGTCGGCGACCACCATGGCACCGGCCTTGTGAGGCGAGTTGAAGGGAATGGCGACGAAGTGCACGTTGCCCAGGGTCCCGCCATCCAGCACATAGCTGCGGGTGGTGGCCGGGAGCTCGAAGTCGGCCACCGCGGCCGCCGGTTCCGAGGGGTTGAAGGTGAAGGCCAGCGCCAGTTCGCCGTCACTCATCAGGTTGCGCATCTCCGGGCCGCTGGCGGGGAACTGCCGGCCACCGCGCCACAGGTGGGGATGCAGGCTTTCCAGGTAGTCCCACAGCGGGGCGGTGACGGCCGCGAAGTCGCTCTCCTCCACCTGGGCGTAGAGCGCCTCGTCGGCATCGGTCAGGGCGATCAGTGCCTGCTTGAGGAAGGTGCTGCCGGTGAAGTCGGGAATGCGGGGGTAGGTGAAGCGGCCGGGGTTGGCCTCGGCCCAGGCGAGCAGTGCCTCGATGTCACGGGGCGGTGATTCGATCTCTGCACTGTCATGGTAGAAGGTGATCTGTGCCTTGCCCCAGGGCGCCTCGAAGCCTTCGGTGGGCAGCGTGAAGTCGGTGACCACCTCGGGGTTGTGCTCGGGGTAGGTGAGCGCGAAATTCGGTAACCGCTCGGCGAAGGGACCGAACAGCAGGTCGGCCGCCTTCATGGCGGCGAAGTTCTCGCCGTTGATCCAGATCAGGTCGATGCTGCCGTCCTCGCGGTTCCCGGCGGACTTCTCGGCCAGGACCCGCGACACGGCGGCGCTGGTGTCGTCGAGCTTCACATGCACCACCGTCACATCGTGCTCGTCCTGCATGCGCTGGTTGACCCATTCGATATAGCGATTGGTGCGAGTGTCGCCTGCCCAGGCATTCCAGTAGACGGTCTGGCCGCGGGCCTCGTCGAGCACGGCGTCCCAGTCGGCGGGATCCGGGGCGGCGTGCAGCGGCATCGACAGCAGCAGGGCGAGCGGGGCGGTGGCGAGGGTACGACTCGGCATCGAAGGAATCCTTCTTCAATTCATGGCGGTATTCAGCGCGCCCTCGAGGGTGCGGAATTCATCCTGCACATGCGTGATGGCTGGCAGGGAAAGATAGTGGTCGACCCGGCCGCGCACATGGGCGATCAGCGCCTCGTCGCTGAGCTCGGCGGACCAGTCCTCGCCGCGGGCATGGGCATCCTGGGAATGTCGATGGCTGGCTCTCCACTTGGCGCACCAGGTCAGCGACCAGAGCCACATGGCGCGGCGACAAGCCAGCAGGACCGAGGGGTCGCCGTCGAAGCCCGTCGCCGTGATCCAGTGACGGTAGAAATCGGCCACCTGCGCCGGTGACAGCTCGGCACGGCTGACGAGGTCCCAGGTGGTCGAGGTATAGAGGCTGGCATGGGCCAGGTCAAAGCCGGGCAGGCCGTAGCGGCACTTCTCCAGGTCCACCAGCACGGCGCGGCCGGAGTCGGTGACCAGGAAGTTGCCCGGGTGGGCATCGAAGCTGATCAGCCGGGGCTCGGCATCGGGCAGTCGCTGCGGCAGGGCGGTGAGCTCGGCCTCGATGCGACGTCGCACCTCCGGCGCCAGGTTCGCCCGGTCCAGAAAATCGGCCTGCTTTTCGACCTCATCGCACATGGCGGCCCAGGGATCCCGGGGTGCCTGCAGCGGCGGGTGCTGCCCGGGCGGCGGCACCTCGAGGGTGTGCAGGCCGGCCAATGCCTCGGCGATGGCCGGCAGATCGTCCGGCAGGCGTGCCGGACGGCCGCGAATGGCACTGACCAGCAGGCCGCCGCGGGGCAGTTCGGCGCAAGGGGCGAGCACACCGTGCAGCGCCGGGGTGTGCCCGCTTTCGCTCGCCCGGGCGAAGCAGGCCGCCTGGTAATCGAGGTTGGCCCGTGCCTCCAGCCCCAGTTGACTCTGCTTGGGCAGGCGTGCGACCCAGTCGATGGCATCGCGCACCAGCCAGACATGGTGGTGGGCCAGACCGGTGTCGGCCATCAGCTGCATCGAATGGATCTCCGCGTGGCGACCGGCCCGTGTCAACGCCACGGCCAGGCGATCACACAGGTCGTGTCGGGTTTCCGGGGAGATGGGAGAGGAAACGTAATCCGGCATGGCCTTCCTCGAGGTCGGGATGGTCGGTCAGTGGATGGTCGAGCGAGTGCTGGTTTCCTTACATCCCTGGCGGCAATACACCGGTGATGGCACGACGGGACCAGCAGCCTGCGGTGAGGTGAATCCGTGCGTTGTAAGTAATGGTGTCCATTGCCTACCAAACCAGACCGCTGGCAAGCCGCGGTGCGACATGACCCAGGGGGTCTCCAAGCGAATAGCCCTGATAAACAATAGATTGACCTGAAATTTCATCACGGAGGTGGAAATCATGTCACAGCATGACGACAAACGCCGCAGACTGCTAGGCCGCCTGAGCCGACAGTTCGCCTACACGGCCCCGGTACTGGCGCTGGTGGCCGGCGGAGCGGCATTGCAGGCCACGGCGGGCAATACCTCGACCGAGGCAGGCTTTGCCCCCGTTTCCGAAGCGGCACTTCTGCTCGCCAGCAGTAATGCCGTAGCCGAGGGAGAAGCGGAAGGGGAGGCCGAAGCCGGCTCGAGTGCCGAGGTACGGCGTCCCGACGGCTACACACCCGACTACAGCGAGACAGACGAGAACCCGCAGGAGCTGCTGGCGCGCGGCGAGGAACTCTATTACGACACCTCATTGAGCACCAATGGCCTGTCCTGCGCTTCCTGTCATGGTAGCGATGGCGATGACGTGGGCTACAAGGCCACCTTCGAGCAACCCTTCCCCCATCAGGTGGCGATGGCCAGCAGCCAGTTCGGTATGCCCGAGGTTCACGCCGACGAGATGGTGCAGGTCTGCATGGTGGCGCCCATGGCCGCGGAGCCGCTGGAATGGGGAGGCGAGAAGCTGACGTCCCTGGCGGCCTATATGGTGGAGGTGCAGAAGCGCTTCGCGGGCGAGCCGCATGACCTCTGAGCATGCCCACTGAATAGCGTCATACGATCGATGACGAAAGGGGCCGGTCGGAGCAGGCCGGCGTGAGTTGAGGGGGCAAACCGTCGCATTGCCCTGGCGTCATGTCGTCCTTCTGTTGCGGTGGTGACTCTCTTCTGCCTACGCTGATATCGGCAACGGCTGAACCAGGGTACGCCATCGCGACTCTCAAGGGCAGAAGACGCAGGGCAGGGCACATTATGACGAGTGGACTCCGCGGGGCCATGGCCAGGAGCACGCTGCTGCTCAGCCTACTGTGCCTGATGCTCGGTGGCCTGTTGACCTGGCAGGCCGCGGCCCAGCAGGAGGAGCGGATTGCCCTGGTGATGACCGTCGAGGGGGCCATCGGGCCGGCCATCAGCGACTACTTCCAGCGCGGGCTGCGCAAGGCGGAGGAGGACAATGCCGAGCTGGTGGTGGTGCAGATGGACACCCCCGGCGGGCTCGATGCCTCCATGCGCAGCATGATCCGCAGCATGCTCAACTCACCCGTCCCCGTCGCCATCTATGTCTCGCCGAGTGGTGCCCGTGCGGCCAGTGCCGGCACCTATCTGCTCTACGGCAGCCATGTGGCGGCGATGGCCCCGGCCACCCACCTGGGCTCGGCGACGCCGGTGCAGATCGGCGGCGGAGGCCTGCCGGGGCTGGGCGACGACGAGGAGGAGGATGACGGCAATGGCGGCGATGTCCGCGCGGAGGGAGAGAGCGCCACCGGCGATGACGGTGCGGCCGCCAACGGTGACGATGCCGCTGCCAGCGATGACGAGGAAGCCGTGTCCGATGATGACGAGGCCAGCGAGGAAGCCGCGGAGGGCCCGCGCCGCGGCGAGTCGGCCATGGAGCGCAAGGTGCTCGAGGATGCCGTCTCCTACATCCGCAGCCTCGCCAACCGCCATGGTCGCAACGCCGACTGGGCCGAGGAGGCGGTGCGCGAGGCGGTCAACCTCACCTCGCGCGAAGCGCTGGAAAGGAATGTCATCGACGTGGTGGCCGGCGACATCGACGACCTGCTGGCACAGATCGATGGCCGAACGGTGGTGATGGAGCATGGCGAACGGACGCTGGAGACGGCCGACCTGGTCATCGTGCGCTTCGATCCGGACTGGCGTACCGAACTGCTCTCGGTGATCACCAACCCCAATGTCGCCTATTTCCTGATGATCATCGGCTTCTACGGGCTGATCTTCGAGCTCTCCAACCCAGGGAGCCTGGTGCCGGGCACCATCGGCATCATTTCGCTGCTGTTGGCGCTGTTCGCCTTCCAGGTGCTGCCGATCAACTACGCGGGGCTGGCGCTGATCCTGGTGGGCCTGGGGCTGATCGTGGGCGAAGCCTTGATGCCCAGTTTCGGCATATTGGGAATGGGCGGCATCGTCGCCTTCGTGATCGGATCGGTGATGCTGATGGATGCGGAAAACCTGAGTGTCTCGCTGCCGATGATCGGCGGCATCGCCCTGCTGGCCGCCGTACTGATGCTGTGGGTCATGACGCGCTTCGTGGGGCTCAGGCGTCGGCCGGTGAGAACCGGCGAGGAGGAGCTCGTCGACAGTGTGGCCACGGTGCTGGAGGATTTCGAGGGGCAGGGGCATGTCCGGCTGCGCGGGGAGCGCTGGAATGCCCGCAGTTCCCGGCCGTTGCGCAAGGGGCAGGTCGTGCGGGTGCAGGCCATCGACGGGCTGACCGTCGATGTGGCGCCGCTCGAGGAGAGTGACCTAGGCGGGAACGACTGAAGCGTTCGCGTCGTATCGTTCAAGGCGTACTGTTCAAGCCGTACAGGGAGAACCCGTCATGCTGATTTCCTATCTCGTTCCGGTC
Source organism: Halomonas flagellata (assembly GCF_022487945.1). NCBI lineage: Bacteria > Pseudomonadati > Pseudomonadota > Gammaproteobacteria > Oceanospirillales > Halomonadaceae > Halomonas > Halomonas flagellata. Next base: position 116,792 of record NZ_JAKVPY010000004.1, on the reverse strand, counting down.
GTCCTGCTGCTCATGCTGATTGCGGCCTCGATCCGTATCCTGCCGGAGTACAAGCGCGGCGTGGTGTTCTTCCTCGGCCGTTTCCAGGCGGTGAAGGGGCCGGGCCTGATCATCGTCATCCCCGGCATCCAGAAGATGGATGTGGTCGACCTGCGCGTGATCACCATGGACGTGCCGGAACAGGACGTGATCTCCCAGGACAACGTCACGGTCAAGGTGAACGCAGTGCTCTACTTCCGGGTGGTGGACCCGGAGAAGGCCATCATCCAGGTCGAGCATTTCGTCAATGCCACCAGCCAGCTGGCCCAGACCACCCTGCGTTCGGTGCTCGGCAAGCACGACCTGGACGAGATGCTCTCGGAACGTGACAAGCTCAACGACGATATCCAGGAGATCATCGACAGCTCCGCCGAGGGCTGGGGCATCAAGGTGGCCAACGTCGAGATCAAGCACGTCGACCTCGACGAGAGCATGATCCGTGCCATTGCCCGCCAGGCCGAGGCCGAACGCGAACGGCGGGCCAAGGTGATCCATGCCGAGGGCGAGTTGCAGGCCTCGAAGAAGCTGGTCGAGGCGGCCAACGTGATGTCAGAGAACTCGGCCGCCCTGCAGCTGCGCTATCTGCAGACCATGAGTGATATGAGCAACAAGAATGCCTCGACCATCGTGGTGCCGCTGCCCATGGACATCATGGAGGCCTTCCGGCAGATGAAGGCCTCCCCCGCGGCCCAGGCGCGCACCGGCAAGACGACACCGGACAGCGGCGACGACGCCTGACCCGGCCAGAGCCCCCGGGTGCACTGCAGCATGATCTCTGGTAGACTCTTGCGCTCTTGTCGGGAGCGAGCGTTAGACTTTCGTCTAACGACGCCTCGTCGATAAAGTGCAAGGGACCGACAACACGTGATGACCCCTCTGACAGGGCTGGCCACGCCGCCCTAGCGCAACCTCCTTCCTTTCCGGCGATGATGCCTTCATCGGCTCGTCATCGCCCGACATCACGCTGATGTCCCGGGGCCCCTGCGCCCTCCCTGTGAATGATCCCTCGCGACATGCCCGCCACGGCCGCGCCTGACCCGGCGAGGCCGAAGGCGTGGCATGCGACGACATACCCTGGCGCCTCACGGCATTCCAATCACCCCTGACTGGACCGCAGCATGTACGAAAAAATGAAACTGAGTTGGTTCTCCAACCTCAAGGGCGACACGCTCGCCGGTATCGTGGTGGCACTGGCGCTTATCCCCGAGGCCATCGCCTTCTCGATCATCGCCGGCGTCGACCCCAAGGTCGGCCTCTACGCCTCCTTCGCCATCTGCGTGATCATCGCCTTCACGGGCGGCCGTTCCGGCATGATCTCGGCGGCCACCGGCGCCATGGCGCTGCTGATGATCACCCTGGTCAAGGAGCATGGCCTCGAGTACCTGCTGGCCGCCACCCTGCTCACCGGGGTGCTGCAGATCATCGCCGGTTACCTGAAGCTCGCCGACCTGATGCGCTTCGTCTCGCGCTCGGTGGTCACCGGCTTCGTCAATGCCCTGGCGATCCTGATCTTCATGGCCCAGCTGCCGGAGCTGACCGGCGTGACCTGGCATGTGTATGCCATGACGCTGGCCGGCCTGGCGATCATCTACGGCTTCCCCTACGTGCCGGTGGTCGGCAAGTCGATTCCCTCACCGCTGGTCTGCATCGTGGTGTTGACCGCGGTCTACATGATCACCGGCATGGAGATCCGCAGCGTGGGTGACATGGGCGAGCTGCCGGACAGCCTGCCGGTCTTCCTGTGGCCCGAGGTGCCGCTGAACCTCGAGACGCTGATGATCATCCTGCCCTACTCGCTGATGCTCACCGTGGTCGGCCTGCTCGAGTCGATGATGACCGCCACCATCATCGACGACCTGACCGACACCAGGAGCGACAAGAACCGCGAGTGCAAGGGCCAGGGCATCGCCAACATCGGCGCCGGCCTGCTGGGCGGCATGGCCGGCTGCGCGATGATCGGCCAGTCGGTGATCAACATCAAGTCGGGCGGCCGCCGCCGCATGTCGACCCTGATCGCCGGTGTCGCCCTGCTGCTGATGGTGGTGTTCCTCGCCGACTGGGTGTCGCAGATCCCCATGGCGGCCCTGGTAGCAGTAATGATCATGGTGGCCATCGGTACCTTCAGCTGGAGCTCCATCCGCGACCTCAAGAAGCATCCCATGAGCACCAACATGGTGATGGTGGTCACCGTGGCGGTCACCGTGGGGACCCATAATCTGGCCATTGGCGTCTTCGTCGGGGTGCTGATCGCCGCCATGAACTTCGCCAACAAGGTGGGCAACATCTTCTATATCGGTAGCGAGGAGACCGACGAAGGCCGCCATCGCATCTACAAGGTGGTGGGCCAGGTGTTCTTCGCCTCCTCGGAGCGCTTCGGCAATGCCTTCGACTTCAAGGAGACCGTGGAGAAGGTCACCATCGACCTGTCGCGGGCCCACTTCTGGGACATCACCGCCGTCCAGGCCCTGGACCGGGTGGTGATCAAGTTCCGCCGCGAGGGCACCGAGGTGGAACTGATCGGCCTCAACGAGGCCAGCGCCACCATCGTCGACCGCTACGCCGTGCACGACGACCCGGAGGCCGTCGAGAAGCTGATGGGCGGTCATTGACCCGCGGCAAGCCTCGGGGCCATCGGTTGGGCGCGCCCCTGTGATGCGCCGGCCCGATAGTGTAGAACTTGTATAATGGCGGGTTGCCTCGAGCGGACCCGCCGCCAACCCACGCCAGCTTGGGAAACGACAAGATGACAGATCAGGTGATGGCCGCCATCGACGGCTCGCAATTCTCCGAAGGGGTGTGCGACTACGCCGCCTGGGCCAGTCTGGCGCTGGAGGCGCCGCTGACCTTCCTGCACGTGGTGGACAACCATCCCCAGACCGCCGAGGCGGACCTCTCCGGCAACATCGGGCTGGGCTCTCGCGAGCATCTGCTCGAGGAACTGGCCACCCTGGACGAGCAGCGCGCCAAGGTGGCCCAGGAGCAGGGCCGGCTGATGCTCAAGGCGGCCCGGGAGCGGGCCATCGAGGATGGTGTGGCGGAGCCCGCCACCCGCCAGCGCAACGGCACTCTCGTGGAGACGCTCGAGGAGCTGGAAAGCGAGATTCGCCTGCTGGTCATGGGCAAGCGCGGCGAGACCGCCCACCAGGCCAGCGAGCATCTGGGCTCCAACCTCGAGCGGGTGGTGCGCACCCTGCACCGGCCGATCCTGATGGTGCCCGAGACCTTCAAGACGCCCGAGCAGGTGATGATCGCCTTCGACGGCAGCAAGACCACCCGCAAGGGCGTGGAGATGCTGGCAAAGAGCCCGCTGTTCAACGGCATTCCCTGCCATGTGGTGATCGTCGGCGCCGAGACCGGCGACAACCGCTCCCAGCTCGACTGGGCGCTGAAGACGCTGCGCGATGCCGGCCATGAGGCCGAGGGTGCGATCCGCGCCGGCGAGGTGGAGGAGGCCCTGCGCACCTACCAGGCCGAGCACGATATCGACCTGCTGGTGATGGGGGCCTACGGTCACTCGCGCATCCGCCACCTGCTGGTGGGCAGTACCACCACCGCCATGCTGCGCCGTGTCAACGTGCCGGTGCTGCTGCTCCGGTGATTCCCGGCAGCGACTGAAGTGCACGATACCGCCGGCCCCGGGGCCGGCGGTATCGCGTCAGGCGTCGGTGGCCTGCGCTGCCGGGCTGGCCAGCACCCCCTGGGCCAGCGTCCAGCCGATGGCCAGAAACGCCAGCATGCCGCCCAGTACCAGAGTGAAGTCGGCGCCCAGGTCCAGCGCCACACCCAGTACCGCCGGGGCGACGCCGGTGGAGAAGACCATGCAGGCGCTCAGGGTGGCGCGTACCGTGCCGAGATGCTCGGCACCCCAGAGCCGCACCAGCAGGCTGGTGGCGATGGATTCCTGGGCGCCCATGGCCAGCCCGCCACCCACCATCAGCGCCCAGACTCCGAGATGGCCGCCGATGACGATGGCCACCACCAGCGCCAGGGCGAACGGCAGCAGGTAGAGACGGGCCAGGCGCACCGGCCCCAGCTTGTCGACCCAGCGCCCACCGATCAGGGCGCCGGGCAGCTTGGCAAGCCCCATGCCGGTCAGTGCCAGGGCGTAAACGCCCAGGGTGCTGCCGAGGTCCTCGGTCATGCGTGCCTGGTAGATGAAGAGCCCGGTCATGGTCACCGGCAGGATCATCAGCAGCGGTAGCAGGCACCAGAAACGCAGTTCCCGGAAGGGGCGCGGGCCATCACGGCGTTGGCCGCGTTTCGGGCGTTGGCGCGGTGCCCTGGGCCAGGGGCCGCGTGCGAGCAGCGGTACCCACAGCCCGGCCAGCACCAGCACGAAGAGCCACCAGAGTTCCCGCCAACCGAGCCATACCAGCAGCGCCGCCATCAGCGGCGGCAGTACTGTCTCGCCGAGCATGATGCCCATGCTTACCAGGCCCAGGGCGCGGCCGCGCATGGCCACGAATTCTCGCCCCGCCAGGGTGTTGCCCAGATGCGTCATCATCCCCTGGCCGCACAGGCGCACCAGGCCCAGGCCGAGCAGCCCCAGCCCCCACCAGGGCGACAGTGTCAGCAGCAGCACCCCGGTCAGCAACGAGCCGAGCACTATCAGGGCGAAGCGCCGCGGCGGTACCCAGTCGATGCTGGGCCCCAGGCGCAGCATGGCGAAACCGGCGACCAGGGTCACCAGGGCGTAGGCGCTGCCGAACTGGCCGGCACTGAAGCCCAGCCGGGCACTGATCGGTGCCTGGAACAGGCCGATGAAGAAGCTCTGGCCCAGGCTCGAAGTGAACATCGCCAGGAAGGCGATGCCGAGCAGGCCGCGATGTTCCCGCAACAGGGTGCGGTAGCCCATGATACCTCCGTAGGCAGTGACCGGGTGGGAGTGGCAAGATGTCGTCAGGCCGGCCGAATCACGGCCCGTCGTGTGATGGAAAGTCACGCATGATAGCAGCTTGCCGGGACGCATCGGAGCGCCTGGTGGCGAGGAGGTGACCTTGAATCATCCTGAACTGGACATGGAGGCCGTTCGCGAACGACTCCTGGCCATGCGTGCCGAGTTGCTCGAGGAGAGCGAGTCGAGCCGTGAGGCGCGCGATACCGTGACACTCGACCAGACCTCGGTGGGGCGGTTGTCACGCATGGATGCCCTGCAGGGGCAGGCCATGGCCAAGGCCGAGGAGGAGCGGCGGCAACTGGCGCTGAGGCGCATCACGACGTCCCTGGCCCGCATCGACCGGGGCGAGTACGGCGAATGCATCGGGTGCGGCGAATGGATCGCCACGAAACGGCTCGGGTGGGACCCGCTGGTACTCAAATGCATCGACTGTGCCGAGTGATGGGGTAGAATCGACTGCTTGTTACGCATCGAAGCAGGTGGCTTCGCTGCGTATCTTTCGTCTTCCAGGAGAAAAACATGACGATCGTTCGGCATGACACCAAGGCGCGCATGAGCCGCGCCGTGATCCACAACGGTATCGCCTACCTGTGCGGCCAGGTGGCCGGCCCCGAGGCGCGCCATGGCGACATCACCGAGCAGACCGCGAGCATGCTGGCGCGCGTCGATGCGCTGCTGGCCGAGATCGGCTCCGACCGCGAGCATCTGCTGACGGCGACGATCTACCTCAAGGATGGCCACGACTTCGCCGCCATGAACGCGGTGTGGGACGACTGGGTGCCCACCGGCCACGCCCCGGCACGTACCTGTGTCTGTGCCCCCATGCCCGCCGACGAGCTGAAGGTCGAGATCACCGTCACGGCCCTGGTCATCGGCGAATACAGCTACTGATCCAAGCCTGGAGGCATCCTCGAGTCCCGATCCGGGAATGCCCGAGTGTAGCGGGCTGCGGCTGCAATTGGGCGTGCTGGAGCGCTTCTCGTCGTCGCTGGTGGCCCAGTCAGTACCTGCGTTACCGCCGACATGAGCTCAGCCTGTCGAGACAGGGCTGCATTGCCGCGACGGGGAGGCCTGGATGGCGCTGCCCCATGTCGGGCGCAGTGGCCTGGATCGGCTGCCGATCTCGGCAAAGAGCATGGAGCTTGCCGTTTTCGTGTTGCCGCGGGCGATGTTTCGTAACTGCTTATAATTTTCAAGTTATTGATTTCTTTAATGGATTAGTTTGTATAAGGATATAGCAAATCGGTCTACACGCCTTGAGTGTAAGGGCTCAGGCATCTCTACTACAAAGATGCAAGGATAACGATATGTGTGACTTGAGTGCAGGCTTCAGCCGTATCGACAGGTGACTCGGTTCCGCTTGAGCCAGGCAATACGCATTTACGCCAGGTGAGAGGAGGACGACATACTGCCAGTTCTTCAGGGCGGCTCGCCGATTCGGTTGGCAGTGGGGGCTGGAATCCTTCTGGTCCGCACTACACAGCAAGTCTGCATGCCGTGCTGAGTGATGCTAACCTATGTAAGGGATTTATTGAATCACTCATCCTGAACGCCGGGCCAAAGGCATGGCGATCAGGTTAATGGCAAGGAGAACGACGATGACTATTGCAGGAAAAGGTGCCGTACTCGTCACAGCGCTGCTGCTGGGTGGAATGGGCGGCCTTGTGGCCACTGCTGTCGCGCAAGATGATGGGGCTGTCACCCTCGAGCCTATCAGCGTTATCGCCGAGGCCGAAGACATGAGAATAATCCCACTCCGGATCGAAGAAGGTCAGTCGGATCACGAGCGTGTCTTGGGTGTCGTTCGCTATGTCTTCGAGATCGAGGAGCCGACGCGGATGCAGGTGCGTACGCATCTCTGGACGGCAACGAGTCCCAATAAAGTAAAGCTGCGTGGAACTCTGTACGATGAAAACAATGAGCTCGTCGCCGAAGGGGAACCTGTCGGCGGACGCTTTACGTTCGATGAAAGGCTGCAGCCCGGCCACTATGCGCTGGAGGTGGAAGGGGAGTTTCTCGATGGATCGCAAGGAGGAGGCCAGCGCTACTATCTGACGACTCCGACGACTCCTGCGAATTGACGCCAGGATATGGCGGTATGGGAAATCTCGCTAGACAATGAGTGATTTAGCCAGGCATAGCCTGGCATTTTTTTGGTGCGCCTGACTGGCGCTGTTAAGCTTTGTCTGGCCATCGCTCGCCGATTTTTCAGACAAAGCGTAAGGTGCTCGGCTCCCCCGGTCGATCGACCAGCACCTGCTCGGCGGGGCCCCGTCCCGACCCTGCCAGATCACTGGCAGGCCCCCCTCCACGCCGAATGCCACTGCTCCCATCAAGGCGAGAGAGTGCAACCGGCCGACAGCCTACTAGCAGAAGCGGCGAGTTGCCCCTCACGACACCGCACCGCCATCTGACTCATTGGACAAGCCATGACAACGCTTCCGGGCGCCTGCGGCGCCATGGTCAAGGCGGCGAACCGCTGACACAACCGTGGCCCTTCACATGGTGCGGCAAAGTGTGGATATGGAGAATCGGACTACAGGCCTTGATATGCCGTGTAAGTAATCGGGCGTCTCTTCTACAAAGATGCAAGAAGCAACGATACATCACTCATCCTGATCGCCGGGTCAAAGGCATGACGATCGGGTTAATGGAAGGAGAACGACGATGACTATTTCAGGAAAAGGTGCCGCCTTGGTCACAGTACTGCTGCTGGGTGGAATGGGAGACGTAGTGGCCAATGAGAATGCTAAAGGGGCTGTCACCCTCGATCCCATCAGCGTCGTGGCCGAGCGCGACGGGGTGCTCCAACTCCCAGAAGGTCCATCGGAGCATCAGCGTATCATGGATATCGATCGCTATGTCTTCGATATCGAGGAGCCGACGCGGATGGAGGTGCGCTCGCATCTCTGGGCGGCAACGAGTCCCAATAACGTGGTTCTGCGCGGAACCCTGTACGATGAAAATGATAATGTCGTCGCCGAAGGGCGTTCTATGGGCGGACGGTTTGCGTTCGATAGAACGCTGGAGCCAGGCTACTATGCGTTGGACGTGAAAGGGCAGTTTCTCAGTGGAACGCAAGGAGGATCCCAGCGCTACTATCTGACGACTCGCATGGATGCTATCTGACAGTTCGCCTGGAGTGACGCCAGGATATAGGGAGATGAGGCGAGGAAGCCTTGGTAGACATTGAGTGATTTAGCCAGGCATAGCCTGGCTTTTTCTTGGTGTGCGCCAGGCATGGCGCGCAGCGCCTGACTGGCGCTGTTCCCGAGGGTGGTGCCTCGGAATGGCACACCATGACGTAAATCCAACAGGCATACGGGGGGGGCGCGCGTCTTACCCTGGGAGGTCTGGTGGTCTGCCACGGGGCTGCCGGCGTCGAGAGGCGACGAGATGGGCTGATCTTGCCCAGCACTGACGGAGCCCCCCGTTGACAAACACCATGCAGGCGCCGAGGGTGGCACGCATCCTGCCAGGTGCTCGGCGCCCCGGCCGATCGACACAGCCACCCGCCTGGCAGGGCGCCGTCCCACCCTGCCAGCTCAATGGCAGGCTCGCCTCCACGCCGCATGCCACTGCTCCCATCAGGGCGAGAGAGTGCCACCGGCCCGACAGCCTGCTGTTCCAGCAGAAGCTGCGAGTTGACCCTTCACGACACCGCGCCGCCCCATCTGACTCATTGGACAAGCCATGACCCTTCACCTGGGGGGCGGCAAAGTGTGCATATGGATAAGGACATGGTGAATCGGTCTATAGGCCCTAGTGTGCCGTGTAAGTAATCGAGCATCTCTTCTACAAAAATGCAAGAAGCAACGATATATCACTCAGCCTGATCGCCGGGTCAAAGGCATGGCAATCGGGTTAATGGAAGGAGAGCGACGATGACTATTTCAGGAAAAGGTGCCGCACTGGTCATGGCACTGCTGCTGGGCGGAATGGGAAACGTTATGGCCAATGAGAATGCTAATGGGGCTGTCACCCTCGATCCCATCAGCGTCGTGGCCGAGCGCGACGGGGTGCTTCCACTCCCAGAGGGCCCATCGCAGCATCAGCGTATCATGGGTATCGATCGCTATGTCTTCGATATCGAGGAGCCGACGCGGATGCAGGTGCGTACGCATCTCTGGTTGGCAACGAGTCCCAATAAAGTCATTCTGCGTGGAACCCTGTACGATGAAAACGACAACATCATCGCCAGGGGCAGCCGTCTGGGCGGACGTTTCACGCTCGATCAAGCGCTGAATCCCGGCTTCTATATGCTGGAGGTGAGTGGGAAATTTCTCAGTGGAACGCAAAGAGGGTCCCAGCGCTACTATTTGACGACGCGCATGGATGCTCTCTGACGGCACGCATGGAGTGTCGCCAGGATATAGGGAGATGAGGCGAGGATATCGTGGTAGACATTGAGTGATCTAGCCAGGCATAGCCTGGCATTTTTTTGTGCCATTGTTTGTTCTTAGCAGAGTCGTGCGATGGTGGTGCCACCCAATCCATGGCAATGCATTTCGTATGTCTGAGGCGCCAATGTCAAGGCATCGAACTGCTGGTACCACCGGGCTCCTTCCATTGCATGACCCGTCAATGATCAAGTGCAGCACCTGAGCTATCAGGTATCGCCTCGGGTGTCTGGCGGCGCCAATCGTCGCGGTGTCGAGCCACCGGCAGGGTCGGCTGGCAAAGACACCTTATCGGTTCAGCCCCCCCCTGTGGCCAGTCGCCTGGTAGCCCCCGGCAGATCCAGTGGTGGCAGAGTGACATCATGGCCTGCCCGTCGGCGAGGGTATATATGTAATATTCCGAAATATACTGCCAAATGTTCGACTAAAGTCGCATGCAGGAATCGAGTCATCTATCTAAAATGACGCACGTTCTTAATATCTGACATTTCCTGCGGCCCGTGGCTCGGGCCGTGACATCCACGTCGATCACCGGAGCGAGATCTCCATGCATGCTCTTACCCTGCTGTCCTTCCTGTTCTTCACGGGACTGGTCGCCTTCATCACCTGGCGCCTGACCCGCCGCGACGACCACGAGAGTACCCGCGGCTATTTCCTCGCCGGCCGGACCCTGACCTTCCCGCTGATCGCCGGCTCGCTGCTGATGACCAACCTCTCCACCGAGCAGATGGTGGGGCTCAACGGGGCCGCCTTCAGCGACGGCCTGAGCGTGATGGCCTGGGAGGTGGTGGCGGTGATCGCTCTGGTGGCCCTGGCACTCTTCTTCCTGCCCCGCTTCCTGAAGAGCGGCATCGCGACCCTTCCGCAGCTGCTGGCGATCCGTTTCGATGCCGGTACCCAGTTGATCACCAACGTGATCTTCCTGATCGCCTATGCGGTGATCCTGCTGCCGATCATCCTCTATTCCGGCGCCATGGGGCTGCAGGGCATGCTCGACCTCCAGGGGCTCACCGGCATCCAATCGCCCACCGTGTTGCTGTGGCTGACGGTGTGGATCGTCGGCATCATCGGCGCCATCTACGCGCTCTTCGGCGGTCTGCGCACCGTTGCGGTCTCCGATACCCTGAACGGCGTCGGCCTGCTGATTGGCGGCTTCGTGATCGTTTACTTCGGCCTGCAGGCGGTGAGTAGCGACGGCGGCGTGCTGGAGGGGTGGAACATCCTCAAGGCGAGCGACCCGGACAAGCTCAACTCCATCGGCGGGGCCGACCAGCAGGTGCCCTTCTTCACCCTCTTCACCGGCGTCTTCCTGATCAACCTCTTCTACTGGACCACGAACCAACAGATCATCCAGCGTACCTTCGCTGCCAGGACCCTGGCCGAGGGGCAGAAGGGCGTGCTGCTGACCGGCTTCTTCAAGCTGCTGGGGCCGCTCTACCTGGTGTTGCCGGGGATCATCGCCTACCACCTCTACGCCGACCAGGGCGTGCGGGCCGATGAGGCCTATGGCCACCTGGTGTTCGATGTGCTGCCGCCCTATCTCACCGGCTTCTTCGCCGCGGTGATGGTCGGTGCCATCCTGTCGTCGTTCAACTCGGCGCTCAACAGCACCACCACCATCTTCAGCCTCGGCATCTATAAGGGGGTGTTGAAGAAGGACGCCACCGACGAGCAGGTGGTGAAGTCGGGCAAGGTGTTCGGCTGGATCATGACCGTCGTCACCATGACCATCGCGCCGCTGCTGGCCGGCCAGGAGAGTCTCTTCGGCTACCTGCAGAAGATGAACGCCATCTACTTCATCCCCATCCTGGCGGTGGTGATCGTCGGCCTGCTGACCCGCCGCGTGCCGCCCATGGCGGCCAAGGTCGCGCTGGTGGGCGGCTGCCTGTTGATCGCCGCCGGATATTTTGTACCGCCGTTCGACAAGCTGCCACTGGTCATGCATGAGTTTCACTTCGTGGCGGCGGTCTTCGTGCTGCTGGTGGCGCTGATGCTGCTCATCGGCCGGCTGCGTCCGCTCGCCACGCCCTGGGTTCACGAGGACAGTGGAGAGGTCGACCTGGCGCCCTGGAAGGGGGCACTGCCCGCCGGTGTCGTCCTGGTGGTGCTGGTGGCCATTATCTACGCTGCCTTCGCCGGCTGACGCCTTCGCCGCCACTGCCGCCCCCTCCCGTGCAGGGGGGGGGGGGGGGCGGCCGGGGTCAGTGCCGGTCGTGGGCCGGGTAGCGCGTCTCCTGCAGGCTGTCCTTGATCTTCTTCAGGTGGGAGAGGAAGTCCTCGCCGCGGCGCAGGGTGACGCCGGTGGCCAGGACGTCGACCAGTGCCAGCTGGATCATGCGCGAGGTCATCGGCATATAATAGTCGGTATCCTCGGGGGTGGTGACCTCCAGGGTCTCGGTGCACTCCCGCGCCAGCGGCGAGCCCGGCGCGGTGATGCCGAGCACCACGGCGCCACTCTCGCGGGCCAGGCGGGCGATGTCGACCAGCTCCCGGGTGCGGCCCGTCCAGGAGATCACCACCACCACGTCGCCGGTATGGCAGGCGGCGGCCACCATGCGCTGCATCAGGACATCCACGTAGGAGGTGACCGGCAGGTTGAAGCGGAAGAACTTGTGCTGGGCGTCCTGGGCCACCGCCCCCGAAGCACCGAGCCCGAAGAAGTGGATCTGCTTGGCCTGGATCAGGTAGTCGACCACCCGTTCGATGCGGACCGGGTCGGCCTGGCGGCGGGCCTCGTCCAGCGCGGCGATGGTCGCCCCGAAGATCTTCTGGGTGTAGTCGGCGGCACCGTCGCCGGGTTCCACCGCCCGGCTCACGTAGGGCGTGCCGCCGGCCAGGCTCTGGGCTAACTTGATCTTGAAGTCCGGGTAGCCCTTGGCATCGAAGCTGCGACAGAAACGGTTGACCGTGGGCTCGCTTACCGAGGCGGCCTGTGCCAGGGTGGCGATACTCATGCTGGTGGCGGAGCCGGGGTCGGCGAGGATGACGTCGGCGACCTTGCGCTCGGAGCGGTTGAGTTCCTCGAGCCGTAGGCGAATGCGATCAAGCAGGTCGTGACTGGCCATGATGGGGGAGGGTCTCCATGACGCGGGGCGCCGCTGGCGCGACAGGATTGAAGCCGGAGTGGATGATGTAGTCATTTAACTACATTATGCTGACTATCCTAGCGTGGTGGGCCGCGTTGGGCCAACGGGGCGCACGTCGAAGCGATTTATTTTGTAAGTTTACAGAAAAAATTTGCCTTTTTGCCCTGTGGTGCGCTATTTTTTTGTTAAGTTAACCAGATGGGGGCTGACATGAGTCATCACACCCAGTCCGGCCAGGCGGCCAGGACGGACATCGACCTGGCGCTGTTCGGCGCGCTCGGCGACCTGTCGCAGCGCAAGCTGTTTCCGGCGCTCTACCAGCTCGACCGCGAAGGGCTGCTCGACGAGCGCACCCGCCTGCTCGGCCTGGCGCGCCAGGAGCTCGATGTCGATGGCTTCAAGGCCCGGGTGGAGGAGTCATTGAGGACTCGCGTCAAGGCCGAGGAGCTCGATCGCGCGTCGCTGAAACGCTTCCTGGCGAGGCTCGACTTCATCCAGCTCGACTTCACCCAGCCCGAAAGCTATGCCGCCATCCGCGAGTGGCGCCAGGACGCCGGCCGCCCCATGGTGGTCTACCTCTCGGTGGCGGCGAAGATCTACGGCGACATCTGCCGCCATCTCGAGGCCAGTGGCAGCCTCGACGAGGCGAGTCGGGTGGTGGTGGAGAAGCCCATCGGCCACGACCTCGAGTCGTCGGCCGAGATCAACGACGCCATCGGCGCCGTCTTCCCCGAGTCGCGCATCTACCGCATCGATCACTACCTGGGCAAGGAGACGGTCCAGAACCTGATCGCCCTGCGCTTCGCCAACCCGCTGTTCGGCACCCAGTGGAACCAGAACCACATCTCCCACGTGGAGATCACCGTGGCCGAGCAGGTGGGCATCGAGGGGCGCTGGGGCTACTTCGACGACGCCGGCCAGCTGCGCGACATGGTGCAGAACCACCTGCTGCAGCTGGTCTGCCTGATCGCCATGGACCCGCCGGCCAACCTCGATGCCGACGCCATCCGCGACGAGAAGGTCAAGGTGCTCAAGGCGCTCAAGCCGTTCACCGATGACATGCTCGGTCGCGACGTGGTGCGCGGCCAGTACGTGGCCGGCACCATCGACGGCCAGGCCGTGCCCGGCTACCTCGAAGAGGAGGGCGCCAACACCGAGAGCCACACCGAGTCCTTCGTGGCCATGAAGACCGGCGTGGCCAACTGGCGCTGGGCCGGCGTGCCCTTCTACCTGCGCACCGGCAAGCGCATGCCCGAGAAGCTGTCGCAGATCGTCATCCACTTCCGCCAGCAGCCCCACTACATCTTCGACCCCGACCAGCGCGGCCTGGCGGCCAACAAGTTGGTGATCCGTCTGCAGCCGGAGGAGGGTATCGCGCTCGAGGTGCTGACCAAGGACAGCGGCCTGGACAAGGGCATGCGCCTGCGCCGCGGCCCCCTGCACCTGGACTTCAACAGCGCCTTCCCCAAGACGCGGATCCCCGATGCCTACGAGCGCCTGCTGCTCGAGGTCATGAAGGGGCAGCAGTACCTCTTCGTGCGTCGTGACGAGGTCGAGCACGCCTGGCGCTGGTGCGATAGCCTGATTGCCGCCTGGGAGGACCGTAACGAGCTGCCGCGCCGCTACCCGGCCGGCTCCTGGGGGCCGGTGGCCTCCATCGCCATGATCACCCAGGATGGCCGCAGCTGGTATGAAGACTACTAAGGAACAGCGACCGGCCCCGGGGACCGGTGGCGACTCTCTCAAGACCGCCATGATCACCCAGGATGGCCGCAGCTGGTACGAGGATTACTGAGATGAGTGACGCTTCCCGCGAACGACTCGCCGCCCAACTCGCCGAGGCGGTGGCCGAGGCCCTGCGCCAGGACCTGGCGACACAGGAGCGAGCCCTGCTGGTGGTCTCCGGCGGTTCCACGCCGGTACCCTTCTTCCGCGCGCTGGCGGCCTGCGAGCTGCCCTGGTCGCGCATCGACGTGACCCTGGCCGACGAGCGCTGGGTACCCGAGACGGCTGCCGACAGCAATGCCCGCCTGGTACGCGAGCACCTGCTGCAGGGGCCGGCGGCCGAGGCGCATTTCGCTCCGCTGACCACTTCGGCTCCGACACCGGAGCAGGGCGAGGCCGAGGTGGCCGAGCGCATCGAGCGGCTGGCCTGGCCGGCCAGCGTGGTGATCCTGGGCATGGGCGGCGATGGCCATACCGCCTCGCTGTTTCCCGACAGCCAGGAACTCGCCCTGGCGCTGGCCACCGACGCCGCGGCGGTGGCGGTGCGCACGCCCAGCCAGCCACAGCCGCGCATCACCCTGAGTGCCGACCGCCTGCACCAGGCGCGGCGCCACGTGCTGCACATCAGCGGCGGCGACAAGCGCGCCGTGCTGGCCCGGGCCCTGGCCGGCGACGACAGCCGCGAGCTGCCGATCCGCGCCTTCCTTTCCTGCCCGCTGGCGACCTACTGGGCCCCCTGAATTCCGGAGTGACATCATGAGCATCGACAAGCAGCTGCCCTCGACCCGCACCACCGAACTGGACAGCATCTGCCTCAAGGCCGAGGTGATCCCGGTCATCGCCATCCAGCGCGTCGAGGACGCCGTGCCCCTGGCCCGTGCCCTCTACGACGGCGGCCTGACCGTGCTGGAGATCACCCTGCGCACCGACTGTGCCCTGGAGGCGATCAAGCGCATCAACGAGGCGCTGCCCCAGGCCAGCATCGGCGTGGGCACCGTGCTGACCCCGGCCCAGTACCGCCAGGCCGAGGAGGTGGGCGCCGACTTCATCGTCACCCCCGGCACCACCGAGGCGCTCTACCGCTACGGGGTCACCAGCCCGGTGCCGATGCTGCCCGGCGTGGCCACCGTCTCAGAGTTGATGACCGGCTGGCAGTACGGCTACCGCCGCTTCAAGTTCTTCCCCGCCGAGGCCAGCGGCGGCGTCAAGGCGCTCAAGGCCTTCGCCGGCCCGCTGCCCGATGCGCGCTTCTGTCCCACCGGTGGCATCAACCTGGACAACGCCGAGGACTACCTGGCGCTCAAGAGCGTGATGTGCGTGGGGGGGTCCTGGTTGACCCCGAAGTCGCTGGTCGAGGCCGAGGACTGGAGCGGTATCCGCCAACTCGCCCGCGAGGCGGCCACCCGCTTCCACCACTGAGGCGCCTGGTCCATCCCGAGTTTTCATGTGCTCTCTCGACAGCCGGTCGCTGTCCTTTCCCCCCCGGTCCTCTGGCCGGGTTTTTTTTGCCTGCGGACAGGGCCGACGGGGTCCGCTTCCAGTGTTGCAAGGGCATGGGTATTCGGCTTGTCTGAAAAGTCGACGAGCGATTACCAGCGCGAGATCGACGGCGAGGCCAAGTCGAGCTGATCGGCGAGTTCAACCGGGTATACACCGAGAATCTTTACCAGCTCCGCCTGACCGCTGCGCCGGGGGTCATGATCGTCAACGATTGACTCCTCGAGCTCACGGCGGGCAAGCAAAAACCCCGCGACCCAGGGGGAGCGGGGAAGGATCGAATCAGTAAGCCACCGCCCTTCCCTGGGCGATGTCATGGCGCTCAGAAGGCGTAGAAGAAGCGAACGCGGCCGCCGTGCAGCTCGTCATTACCGCCGGCGCTATTGGTGTATGAGGAGGTGGCCGCGAACGTCACGTTGGCATTCTCCAGGGCGAAGAACGGCACCGTATAGGCAGCATAGAGGCTGTTGACATGCGGATCGGAGTCGCTGGAGTCGTCCTCGCGGGAGTGGATATAACCGACGCCGAAGGGGCCATAGATGACGTTGGCGCCCAGGGTGAGGACATCGTCGACATCGTTGTCCAGGTTGTCGTCCTTGTAGGCAGCGTTGAGGTTGACCCGGGCCTCGGCCACGTCGAGGGCGAGGTTCAGGCCAGCGCCGTTATGGTCGACAGCTTCCCCGATAACCCCCGTTTCTTCGTCTTCTGCGTCGAACTTGACGTGCTCGAGGCCGGCGGTGACGGAGAAGCCGGAGCCGGCATAGAACACGGCCGGACGCACTCCGGTGAAGGC
This sequence comes from Halomonas flagellata, assembly GCF_022487945.1. Lineage (NCBI taxonomy): Bacteria > Pseudomonadati > Pseudomonadota > Gammaproteobacteria > Oceanospirillales > Halomonadaceae > Halomonas > Halomonas flagellata. Next base: position 100,355 of record NZ_JAKVPY010000004.1, on the reverse strand, counting down.
CTTGGTTTTGTCGCCTTCCGCGAAGATGGTGCCCAGCTCGAAGGAGAGTGCGTCAGTGGGGTGGAAATGCGCGGCGAACTGGCCGCCCTCATCGGCGCGGCCGCGGGCGCCGTTGGCCTCGAAGACCTGGACATCTCCCGCATGCTCGAGGATGGTGTCCTTGCCCTTGGGGAAGAGGTCGAAGCCCTCGAAGCGGCCGATCTGCACATCCCACCGCTCACTGCCCACCATGCCCCACATGTCGTCGGTGGCGGTATCACCATCCTCCAGCAGCAGGGCGGTGCCACGGCCCCGCACGAAGTGGTCGCCCACGCGATGCTCGCCGAAGAGGTTGAACTCCAGGCGGCCGCCCATGTCGTAATTGGTTGTGCGCTGCTTGCCGCCCAGCACATCGGTATCGATCTCGACATTGGCGTCGAAGGACAGGGAGGTGTCGTTGGTCTGGGCCAGCGCCGGACCGGCCAGGGCGAGGGCGGCCGCCACGGGAACCAGCGTGAGGGTGTGTCGGGTTGCGTTGCTCTTGAAAGTAAAAGTCATCTTCGTTCTTCTCTCTTGATCCAGGTGGTTTTTGTTGGGGCCAGGGCCCCGTTGCCACGAGGAGGAACCTCACTGTTGCCTGCCCCGTTCTTGGGAGACGCCGTTCCCTGTGCTTCGCAGTGCCGGGGCAATGCGAAGCGGCGACTCCGGAAAGTTGTGAGTCTGCTATCTAGTAAACTTTACAAACAATCATGCATGGCAGGCTGCCAGGGCAGGCTGCGAAGGAAGTAAAGTGGAAACTCGGTGATACTTAGCAGGTTCATGATTTTACGCTAACTTTGTAAAGTTATTCTGATTTTTCAGTTCGATGCCGTTGCCAAAAGTAATCGTTTACGACGAGTCTTGCAAATCCTCCGACGTAAATTTACGGCATATTCCCAACCCGTCAGTGGCATCTCTCCCAGGGCCGAACTCACCTCTCGACCGTGCATGGGCTGAAGCGAGACGCCTTGAATAGCCTAACGGCGGGCTCTGACCTGCACCTCCATCTTTGTATCTGATATTTCCGCTCGTCTCAATCGGGGGTCTTTGTCTACGACTAATGTCTAGTGTAATGAGTGAAGAGGTCGGGAGAACCGGGCGGCTCGCAGAGGCACTGGCCCTATGAAGGAACGCCCGCCTTCCTCGGAGTGAGCGTTTTCGGAGCCTGGAGAGAAGGTTACGCGAGTCGCAGAGGCGGCTCGGCCAGGCCCGTGACGCCCACCTCGGCCACGAACAGTCCGCCGGCCAGGGGCTGCCCGGCCAGCTCGATGGCGGTGAGGTGCTCCCGGGCGGTGGTGATGTAGAGCCGTTCGAGGTCGGCGCCGGCGAAGGCGGGGCAGGAGGGCTGAGTGACCGGTAGGTGGACCTCGGCGACGATGCGCCCTTCGTGGTCCAGGCGCACGACCCGGCCGGCGCCCCACAGGGCCAGCCAGAGGTGGCCCTCGCTATCCACCACGGCGCCGTCGGGATTGCCGGCGTGGGCCGAGAAGTCGGCCCAGGGCGCTGGGTCGCCCACTGGCCAGCCCTGGTAATCGAGGGCCCAGCGCATCACTACCCCGGTCGGGGTGTCGGTGAACCAGGCGAACTCACCGCCGGGGGAGAAGCAGAGGGCGTTGGGGATGGTCAGGCCGCTGCGCAGCTTGACCAGCTCGCCGCGATGCAGGCGGTAGAGGCTGCCGGCACTGGGCTCGGCGGCCTTGCCCATGGTGGAGAGCCACAGGCTGCCGTGGCGGTCGACGCGGGCGTCGTTGCTGCGGGTGACGGCGTTATCGGCCTCGAAGTCGCAGCAGCGCTCGATATGCTCGGTCGTCGGGTCGAGACGACTCAATCGGTCCTCGCCCACCAGCAGCAGGCCGCCGTCCTCGAGTGGGGCGGCCAGCGAGACCCTATGGTCGAGCTCATGGTGCCCGGTGGCGCCGGAGGCCACCTCCAGCCAGTGCAGCCGGGCATTGATGATATCGCACCAGTAGAGGCGGCCCATGGCGGCGTGCCACTGGGGCCCTTCGCCCAGTTCGCAGCGGCTGTCCACGGCCAGGCTGGCCGTCCAGGAGGGCAGGCTCATGCCTCGCCTCCCGCGGCCCGCCAGGCCGCAACGAGTTCCCGGGCCTGTTCGCCTACCCGCTCGGGGGACTGGCCGGGCTGGTAGAGGGCGCCGCCCAGGCCGGCGCCATCGACACCGGCGGCGCGCCAGGCGGCGAAGTTGTCCACGCCGATGCCGCCCACGGCATAGAGCAGGGTCCCCGCGGGCAGCACGGCGCGCACCGCCTTCATTCCCTCGAGCCCCACCTGCACCGCGGGGAACAGCTTGAGGCCGGTGGCGCCGGCGTCCAGGGCATCGAAGGCCTCCGACGGCGTGACCACCCCGGGCCAGCTTGCCATCGCCAGGCGGCGGGTCTCCTCGATCACCGCCGGGCGGCAGTTGGGCGAGACGATCAGTTGACCGCCGGCGGCCTGGACGTCGCGCACCTGGGCCGGGGTCAGCACGGTGCCGGCCCCCACCAGGGCGCGGTCGCCCAGGGCCTTGGTCAGGCGGCGAATGCTCTCCAGGGGGGCAGGAGAGTTGAGCGGCACCTCGAGGGTGGTGATGCCGGCGGCGAGTACCGCTTCGCCCACCGCCACCGCCTCCTCGGGGGTGACACCGCGCAGGATACCGATCAGGGGCAGGGTCATGCAGGAATCTCCTTGGTAAGCATCAGCCGGACAGGGCGGCATGGGCCAGCCCCAGGCCGGCCAGCACCGCCGCCCCGGCGTCGAGGCGCTGGCTGGCCATCTCGAGGGCGTCCAGGGCCAGAGCGTAGCGGGCGCACAGCGACTCGGCGCCGATCAGGGTCACGACGCTGTCGCGCGGCAATTCGCGACAGACTTCGGACAGTTCCAGGCCGATCACCAGCCCCGAGAGGCGCGCGGCCAGCCGAGCGCGACGTGCTTCCCCCGCCGGCAACCGAGCATCGAGCAGGTCCTGGGCGCGGATACCGAACAGCCGGGCGCTGAAGGCCTGGGGGGCGGCCACGGCGTCGCGCACGGCGTCGACGAAGGCCTCGCGGCTTGCGGGATGGGTCGGGTCGTCATCGCCAAGCGAGTGCGCCAGTACCGAGTGACTGGCCAGCAGCTGATAGAGCTCGCCGGTGAGAAAGGTCTCGAAGCGGCACAGTTCGCCGCCTTCCAGACGCGCCCACTTGGCGTGGGTGCCGGGCAGACAGACCGCCCCGGAGAAGCCGGGCTCGCGGGCCGCCAGGCCGGCCAGCTGGGTTTCCTCGCCGCGCATCACATCGAAGGTCCGTCCGGAGTCGTCGGGGTGCTGGCAGAGCCCCGGCAGCAGCGAGATCTCCAGGCGAGGATCACTGACGGGAGGCGTGACCGCACCACGGGCCAGGCCGTCCAGCCGGGTCGGCACCGGCAGGTAGGCGGCCTCCCGCCAGCCCTGGCGGGCGCCGGCCATGCCGCACACCCGCACCGGCACGCGCCCCGTGGCGGGCAGCCAATTGCCGATCACCCGCAGTAGCTCGGCCTCGTACTCGGCAGGGGCCAGGGAGAGCATGCCGCGCTCGCTGCCGGCGTGGGCCAGCACCTGCCCATCGTCCGCCATGGCCCAGGCGCGCAGGTTGCTGGAGCCCCAGTCCACGGCGACCCAGGCCAGGCGCTCGGCGATGGTTGCGTTCATGTCTGCCTCCCTTACCATTCGGCGATGGAACCGTCTTCATGCGTCCATACCGGATTTCGCCAGCGATGGCCCACCTTGGCGCGCTCCTCGACGAAGGCCTCGTCGATCTCCACGCCCAGTCCCGGGCCCTGGGGGATGGCGCAGAAGCCGTCCTCGATGGCCAGCGCCGACTTGTCCACCAGGTAGTCGAGCACGTCGTTGTCGCGGTTGTAGTGGATGCCCATGCTCTGCTCCTGGATGAAGGCGTTGTGGGAGACTGCATCCAGGTGCAATGAGGAGGCCAGCGTCAGCGGGCCGAGCGGGCAGTGGGGGGCCAGCGCCACGTCATGGGCCGAGGCCAGGGCGGCGATCTTCAGCCCCTCGCTGATGCCGCCGCAGTGGGAGAGGTCGGGCTGGACGATGTCGATCATGCCGTCGGCCAGCAGGTCGCGGAATTCGAAGCGGGTGTGCAGCCGCTCGCCGGTGGCCAGCGGATAGCCGAGTCCGCCGGCGATCTGCTTGAGGCAGGGCAAATGCTCGGGGGCCACCGGCTCCTCGACGAACATCGGGTGGAAGGGCTCCAGCTCGCGCAGCAGCGCCTTGGCCATGGGGCGGTGCACCCGGCCGTGGAAGTCGATGCCGATGCCCACGTCGGGGCCCACGGCGTCGCGGGCCTCGGCCACCCGGGCCACCGCCTCGTCGATCTTGCGGTGCGAGTCGACGATCGCAAGCTCGGCGGTGCCGTTCATCTTGAAGGCGGTGAAGCCCTGCTCGACCAGGGCCCTGGCGCCGGCGCCCACCTCGCTGGGGCGGTCGCCGCCGGTCCAGGCGTACATGCGCATCCTGTCGCGCACCGGACCGCCCAGCAACTGGTGCACCGGCACCCCCAGGTCGCGGCCCTTGAGGTCCCACAGCGCCTGGTCGATGCCGGCGATGGCGCTCATCAGGATGGGGCCGCCGCGGTAGAAGCCGGCGCGGTACAGGGTGTTCCACAGGTGCTCGATGCGGTGCGGGTCCTGGCCGACCAGGTAGTCGGCCAGTTCATGGACGGCGGCCTCCACGGTGGCGGCGCGGCCCTCGATGACCGGCTCGCCCCAGCCGTAGCAGCCCTCGTCGGTCTCGATCTTGAGGAACAGCCAGCGCGGCGGCACCTGCCAGGTCTTGAGTCGGGTGATCTTCATGGGGATTCCTCGGGGGTCAGTGTGTGGATTCGGCCGGCGCGTCGACGATGCCCAGGTCGATGGCGGTGCGCCGCAGCACCTCGCGGGCGGCGCGCTCGGCGGCGGCCGGGTCGCGGCGGCGGATCGCCTCCAGCACCCGGCCGTGGCGCGCCAGGCTGTCGTCCAGGCTCTCGTGTTCCTGATGGACATGGGCCTGGGAACTCTGGATCAGGGCGATGATCGAGGGGCGCAGCAGGTGGCCCATCTGGCGCCACACCAGGTTGTGGCTGGCCAGGTAGATGGCGTCGTGGAAGGCCACGTCGTACTCGGCATGCAGGCCGCGCGCCTCGGGCTCGCTGGCGGTGCGGGTCATGCCCTGGAAGGCGGCCTCCAGGCGCTCGAGGTCCGCGGCCTCGGCGGCCTCGGTGGCGAGCCTGGCCACCACCGGTTCCGCCGAGTAGCGGAAGGCGAAGATCTCGCGTACCAGCTGGGGGTGGGGGTCGGCGAGCCCCACCATCCATTCGCTCATCAGTGGATCGAGCAGATGCCAGTCGGCGACGGTCCGGACCACTGTGCCGCGGCCGGCGGTGCGCTCGATCAGGCCGGTGGCGGTGAGGCTGGCCAGGGCGTTGCGCACCTGGTTGCGGCTCACCGCGAAGTGTGTGCAGAGATCCAGCTCGCGAGGGAAGGCGTCGCCGGGCTGCCAGCGGCCGGCGAGCAGGGCACGAGCCAGCAGCCGGGCCAGCTCCTCGGCGCCGCCGCGGTGCTGGGGCAGGCCATCCAGGGTCATGGGGAAGCGCTCCTTACGATGACAATGAGGATAGCCTATTAAATGTCAGACATTTTGGCAAGCCACGCTTCATAAGGGACAGGGCTGTCGCAGTTGCCTACAGTGAGGGGCGCCGGGGACAAGCCGAAAAGGGAGTCCTGCCAGGGATGGCCTCGGCAGCGCCCAGGGAGGGTTCACAGCGCCTCCTCGCGGGCTTGTCGCCGGATCAACCCCGAGCGATGGAAGCTATCTGCGATAGCCTTGTCGTGAGGGCTCGCCGCGGGGTGGATCGACCGCGAAGTGTCGGAGCAGGATGTGAAGCATGCTAGAGTATCTGAAACGATTAAGTTCAGATCGAGGATGAAACCGAGACGCCATGATAGCCACGTCCCGACGCGCCGATAGGCGACCGACCGTCCCCTGCTCGCCCCCCGAACGCCCCGGCCTGCACTTCACCCCGCCCCAGGGCTGGATGAACGACCCCAACGGCCTCGTCCACTTCGACGGCGAGTACCACCTCTTCTACCAGTACTACCCTGATGATCTCGTCTGGGGCCCCATGCACTGGGGCCATGCGGTGAGCCGCGACCTGGTGAGTTGGGAGCACTTGCCCCCGGCGCTGGTGCCGGACGAGCAGGGCATGTGCTTCTCGGGCAGCGCTATCGTCGACCGGCACGATACCAGCGGCCTGTTCGACGGCGAGCCGGGCCTGCTGGCCTTCTATACCGTGCATCGCGAGGCGGATGGCGACCCCGCGGACTATGTCCAGGAGCAGTGCCTGGCCTACAGTCGCGACCGCGGGCGCAGCTGGCACAAGTACTCGGCCAACCCGATCATCGCCGGCCCCGGCTTCAAGGACTTCCGCGACCCCAAGGTGGTCTGGCACGCGCCGTCTCGGCGCTGGGTGATGGCGCTCGCCTGCGGCCAGACGGTCCGCTTCTATCTCTCCGATAACCTGCTCGACTGGCGCCTGGCCAGCGAGTTCGGCGACGGGCAGGGGCGCCATACCGACGGTCCCTGGGAGTGTCCGGACCTATTTGAACTTCCTGTCGAGCGCTCATCCGAAGGCGCGGCGGACGGTGAGCCGGCGACGCGCTGGGTGCTGGTGGTGGGCGTGGGCGCCGGTGAGCAGGACGCCTTCGGCTCCTTCACCCAGTACTTCGTCGGTCACTTCGACGGCGAGCGCTTCCACAACGACCATCCGGCCGAGACCGTGCTGCTGATGGACGAGGGGCGCGACTTCTACGCCGTGCAGAGCTGGTCGGACGTGCCCGCCGAGGACGGCCGGCGCCTGGCCATCGCCTGGATGAACAACTGGCTCTACGCCAACCGGATCCCCGAGGCGGGCTGGCGGGGCGCCATGAGCTTCCCCCGGGAACTGTCGCTCGCAGCGACCCCCGAGGGCGTGCGGCTGCGCCAGGCCTTCGCCGGCGAGTGGCGGGCGCGGGCCGCAGAAGCGGTTAAGGTCGACACGCCGGAACGGCCGCTGGCTGTCGGTCGCCATGTGCTGCTCGAAGGCGGGGCCCGGAGCGCCCATGGGCGGATGGTGCTGGAGCTCACCGCCGGGGCGAGCGTATCGCTGGATCTTCAGCAGGGTGGGCACCAGGCGCTGGAGCTGGTCGCCGACGAGGCCGGGGTCGCGGTGCGTCATCGGCGCCGGGGCCAGAACGGGGATGACGAATTCGATACCCATTTCCCCCACGACCAGGCGGTCGGTCGCCTGGCCGGCCGGCGCGTCGAACTGGAGTGGCTGGTGGACGACGGTTCCCTGGAGCTGCTGCTCGACGGCGGCCGGGTATCGCTGACCCAGCTCAGCTTCGCCCAGCCGGCGGGGCGCCCGCTGGCCCTGGCGGTCGCGGCCGGCGAGTGCCGGGTCAGGACGCTGGAATATCGTCCTCTGAAAGCCGTCCCTAGACCAAAGTCGTAATGACAAGGTTGTCATCCATCCACTAGAGTTGCGACAACGTTGTCGTTTGGCGCACCATCAGAGCGCCGAGAGGGTATCGATGTGGTCTCGATCAAGGACGTGGCTCGCCTGGCGGGAACCTCCTTCAAGACGGTATCGCGGGTGATCAATGACGACCCCGCCGTTCGTGAGGAGACCCGCGGCAAGGTGCTGAAGGCCATCGGGGAGCTGGGCTATCGCCCCAACAGTGCGGCGCGCACCATGCGCAGCCAGCGCTCGGGGGTGATCGGCTTCATCTCCGACCGGGTCACCACCCAGCCGCACGCCGGTGACATCCTGCGCGGTGCCCAGCAGGTGGCCGATGCCCACGACAAGGTCCTGATGGTCGTCAACATCGATCGTGATGCCGGCTTCTGCCATCGCCAGCGGGCCCTGGACATGCTGCTGGAGCGCCGGGTGGAAGGGCTGCTCTACGCCTGCGACTACCACCGGGAAGTCGAACTGCCCAGGGAAATGGGCATGGTGCCCTCGGTGCTGGCCAACGGTTTCGCGCCGGAGGGCGAGGTGCCTACCTTCCTCCCCGACGAGCAGCGGGCGGCGCGGGAGATCACCCGCCTGCTGCTGGACCAGGGGCATCGACGCATCGCCTACCTGGGGCTCAACCCCAGGCTGGCGGCGGCTTCTCTGCGTCTCGCCGGATACCGGCAGGTCCTGGAGGAGGCCGGTATCGGGGTAGACGAGGCGCTCATTCAACCCGCTCTGGTGGGAGTCCCGGACGGTGATGAACGCTCCACGGTGGAGGGGGCGATCGATGCTCTGCTGGCGAGTTCGCCGCGGCCCACGGCGATCCTGTGTGGCCAGGACAGCACGGCGATGCAGCTCTACCTGGCCCTGGCCTGCAGGGGACTGTGCGTGGGTCGCGACCTGGCCGTGGCCAGCTTCGATGACCAGCGGCCGATCTCCACCTTCCTGACGCCGGGATTGACCACCATGCGATTGCCCCACCTGGAGATGGGCCAGCAGGCCATGCACTGCCTGCTGGCCGGGCCACAGGAGCCGGGCATCGTGCGGTTGCCTTTCGTACGGGTCGAACGGCAGTCGCACCGGGTCGCCGGGATGCCGAGCCATCCCCCGCTCTCCGAGTCGGCCGTCACCGACGGCCTCTGACAACAACAAGCGATCTCAACCAGGAGTCACTACCATGAAAGTTACGAAGCACGCCCAGCAGTTCAGCATCAGAATGACAACGTTGTCATCCGCCATGGCCCTGGCCGCGCCCATGGCCATGGCGGCCCCCCAGACCCTTGAGCTCTGGCGCCACGAGACCGGCAACATCGCCGAGATCGAGGTCAGCAAGGCGGCGGTCGAGCGCTTCAACCGGTCCCAGGAGCGCTGGCGGGTGGAGATGAGCATGATTCCCGAAGGCTCCTATACCGAGACGGTGACCTCCGCCGCCGTGGCGGGAGATCTGCCTTGCCTGCTCTATATCGACCAGCCGGTGGCGCCTAACTTCGCCTGGGCGGGGTTCCTGCAGCCCCTGGACGGCCTGGTGGACCAGGCGGCCCTGGATGGCCTGATCGATACCGCCAAGGGAACCTACGACGGTCGGATCTATTCGGCCGGCCAGTACGAGGTGGCGCTCTCGCTGCTGTCGCGGCGCTCGGTCCTCGAAGCGCAAGGCATCCGTATCGCCACGCTCGACGAGCCCTGGAGCAAGGCGGAGTTTCTCGATGCGCTGGAGACCCTCAAGGCGAGCGGTGACTTCCTCTATCCGCTGGATCTGCAGGCGGGATGGAGCGGCGAGTGGTACTCCTACGCCTTCGGCCCCTGGTTGGTGAGCTTCGGCGGCGACCAGATCGATCGCAGCAACTACCGCTATGCCGAGGGCGTGCTCAACGGGGAAGAGGCTGTGGCCTGGGGCGATTTCTTCCAGTCCCTGTTCGACGAGGGGCTGGTGGATCGCAACCCCAGCGATGACCGAGGCTTCGTGCAGGGGCGGGTGGCCATCAACTATGGCTTCCTGGAGCCGTCGGCCTATCCGGACGAGTGGGGGGATGATCTGGTGGTGATGCCGGTGCCGGACTTCGGTCATGGCTCGGTGATCGGCGGCGGTTCCTGGCATACCGGGATCACCACCGCCTGCGAGTCACCCGAAGGGGCGGCCGAGTTCATCGAATTCCAGCTGCAGCCCGAGGAGATCGCCGCCATGTCCGAAGGGGCCGGCATGATCCCGGCCTCCGAGGCGGGGGCGGCGCTGACCGAGCACTATCGCGAAGGCGGACAGTGGCGCTTCTTCTATGACTACTCCGAGGCCCGTGCCCAATTGCGTCCCGAGACGCCGGCCTATCCGATCATCTCCAGCGTCTTCGAACGCGCGGCCCGGGACATTCGCGACGGCGGAGACGTGCAGGCCGCCCTGGACGAGGCGGTGGACGCCATCGAGCGCAATATCGCCGACAACCACGGCTACGGCATGGACGAGTAGTTCTTGCGGTCACCGACCGCGCCTGGCGGTCGGTGACGCTGTCCCCATGGATGTCCTCACTGCGATAACAACCTTCTCTGAATAACAAAGGTGAACCTCATGCAGAATCCCGCCCCCGTTTGGCTCGCCGGCACGCCGATGACAACGTTGTCTGTTGGGTTATCTGTTGCCGCCGCGACGCCCGGCTGCGTCCGGCGACCCCGGGGTATCCGACCATTTCCAGCGCCTTCGATCGGGCGGCCCGCGACATCCGCGACGGTCGTGACGTGCAGGAGTCGCTGGATGAGGCGGTAGACACCATCGAGCGCGATATTGCCGACAATCGGGACTATGGCTTCCACGAATGAAGAGGGGGTCCTCGGGGACGCTGCGTCTCCGGGGCCCGCATCGAGAGGAGGATGCGCGATGCACTCGAGCATCAATGAGACGAAATCCGTCGGGCTGTCGGCAGACGCCGCCGGGGCGGGCAGGGCGACCGACTACCGGCAGGCCAGGCGCCGGGAACGACGCTACGGCTATCTGCTGAGCTTTCCGGCGCTGCTGGGGTTGTTCATGTTCCTGGTGCTGCCCTTCCTGATGGCGGTGGGCATGTCGTTCACCGACCAGCGGCTGCTCTCGCCCAATGCGGCCGAATGGGTGGGCCTGCGGAACTACGAGCGCCTGCTGAGCGTCGACTGGCTGGTCCAGGAGGCCGAGCGCAGCGACCTGGGCGAGGTGGTGCGCGATGCCGGGGGCGAACCGGAGTTCCCGTCGCTGCGCACGGTGCTGCGCGGCGACCCGGCCTACCGCGAGTATCGGGAGTTCACGAGCTGGCAGTGGGGGGAGAAGCGCTATGTGCTGCTGGCCAAGGACCCGCGCTTCATCCAGTCGTTCCTCAACACCCTGCTGTTCGTGATGCTGGTGGTGCCCTTGCAGTGCGGCCTGGCCCTGGGGCTGGCGCTGCTGATCAACCGGCAACTGCGCGGCATCAGTGTCTTCCGGGCGATCTTCTTCTCGCCGGTGGTGACCTCCATCGTGGTGGTGTCCATCGTCTGGACCTTCCTTTACCACCGCGACGTCGGCGTGCTCAACCACTACCTGCAGGCGCTGACCTTCGGCCTGGTGGGGCCCATCGACTGGCTGGGCGATTCCGACTGGGCGATGCCGTCGATCGTCATCATGTCGGCCTGGCAGGCCTGCGGGGTGCAGATGCTGATCTTCCTGGCGGGGCTGCAGGGCATCTCCCAGGACCTCTACGAGGCGGCGGAACTCGACGGGGCCGGGCGCTGGAGCCAGTTCTGGCACATCACCCTGCCGGGGCTGCGCAACACCATGGTATTCGTGATCCTCAGCACCACGGTGCAGGCCTTCGGGCTGTTCACCCAGGTGGACGTGATGACCGGTGGCGGTCCCCAGGGTTCCACCTCCACGGTGATGTTCCACGCCGTCGCCAAGGGCTTCCGCGAGCAGGACATCGCCTATGGCTCGGCCGTCAGCGTGGTGTTCTTCCTGGTGATCCTGCTGATCGCCCTGCTGCAGAAGAAATTCTTCGACGCCCGGGAGGCGAAGTGACATGACCGTCAACAAGCGACTCAAGACCCTGGGATGGTACCTGGTGCTGGGGGGGCTGGGTTACCTCTTCCTGTTCCCGCTGCTGTTCATGATCGTCTCTTCCTTCAAGCCGGAGTCGGCGATCTTCACCGACCTCTACTCGCTGCGAGCGATCCTGCCGGTGGGCGAGCTGACCCTGGACAACTACCGGGGCGTCTTCGACAAGAGCCGGATCGGCCACTACTTCCTCAACTCCCTGCTGATCACCGGCGGTACCGTCGTCATGGGACTCTTCGTCAACAGCCTGCTGGCCTTCTCGCTGTCGCGGCTGGAATGGCGGGGCCAGAAGCTGATCCTCTCGGCGGTGATCGCCCTGATGATCATCCCGCTGGAGGCGGTGGTGGTACCGATGCTGCTGCTGGTCTCCAAGCTGCCCTCGCTGGGCTGGGAAGAGGGGAGGCTGGTGCTCGAGGGGTCCTGGATGAACACCCGGCACGTGCAGATGCTGCCCTTCGTGGCCAACGCCTTCTTCATCTTCCTCTTCTACCAGTTCTTCCGTGACATCCCCAAGGACTTCGACGAGGCCGCCAAGCTGGATGGGGCCAGCCCCTTCCAGATCTACCGCCACATCATCGTGCCCATGTCGGGGCCGGTCTTCGCCACCGTGGCGATCCTCCACTTCATGGTGATGTGGAACCAGTACCTGTGGCCGATCATGGCGGTCCAGAGCGAGGCGGCACGTCCCGTGATGCCGGGCATCCAGATCTTCTTCGGCCGCGAGACCGAGTGGGGCGAGATCCTCGCCTACGCCTCCTTCATCACCCTGCCGGTGCTGGTGGTGTTCATGATCTTCCAGAAGCGTTTCGTGCGCAGCCTGGCAGGCGCCGGGATCAAGGGCTGAGCCGGCCAACATTCATACGAACATCAGCTGTCGTGAGGCGAGACGGCCCACGACACGAGGAGAAACGAGATGGCAGATCTACAACTCGAAGGCGTCGTCAAGCGCTTCGGCGAGGTGCAGACCATCCACGGCGTCGACCTGGATATCACTCATGGCGAGTTCGTGGTCTTCGTCGGCCCCTCGGGGTGCGGCAAGTCTACACTGCTGCGGCTGATCGCCGGGCTGGAAGAACTCAGCGAGGGCGACATCCGCATCGGCGGCGAGAGCGTCGCTCACCTGCCCGCGGCCCAGCGCGGCGTGGCCATGGTCTTCCAGTCCTATGCGCTCTACCCGCACATGACGGTGCGCGAGAACATGGGCTTCGGGCTGCGCATGGCCAAGTTCGACAAGGCCGAGATCGACCGGCGCGTCGAGGAGGCCGCCGCCATCCTCAAGCTGGAACCGTTGCTGGAGCGTCGGCCCAAGGCGCTCTCCGGCGGCCAGCGCCAGCGGGTGGCGATCGGCCGTACCATCGTGCGCAATCCCAAGGTCTTCCTGTTCGACGAGCCGCTCTCCAACCTGGATGCGGAACTGCGCGTGCAGATGCGCGTGGAGATCGCCAAGCTGCATGCCGCCCTGGGCAACACCATGGTCTATGTCACCCACGACCAGGTCGAGGCGATGACCATGGCCGACAAGATCGTGGTGCTGCGCGATGGTCGTATCGAGCAGGTGGGCAGCCCCCTGGAACTCTATCTCAACCCGGTCAACGAGTTCGTGGCGGGTTTCATCGGCTCGCCGCGCATGAACTTCTTCGAGTGCCGGGTGCTTGACGTGGCCGATGACCGGTTGAGGCTCGAACTGCCGGGCGATGAACGCATCGACATGCCTGCCGATGCCACGGGGCTGCGCAGCGGCGATCACGTGACCCTGGGCATCCGTCCCGAACATATCCTCGAACATGACAGGGCCGATATCCGCCTGGCCATCGATGTTGAGGTGGTCGAGCATCTCGGTGGCAGTACCTTCGTCTATGCCCGCCATATCGGAGGGGACGCCATCACCCTGCAGGTCGGTGGCTTGAGCGATATCCAGCCGAAGGACCACCGTCGGGTCAGCTTTTCCCGGCAGATATGCCAGCTGTTCGATGGTGACGGGCGCAACATCAGCCCGCACAAGGTGCCCGGGGAACTCAAGGACGAGGAACCGGGCCAGGCGGCCACCGCCTGAGCGGCCGCTTCAATAGCCCTTATTGCTCTCGCCAGGAAAGACAACGTTGTCTTTCCTGGCGGGCGGAGACACGACCCATACCGCATCGCGCGTGCGATGCCTCATCGACAAGGACCGATCATGACGACCGTAGTCGACACCCCGCCGAGCGTGCGGCGGCCAGCCTTGCACTTCACCCCGCCCCAGGGCTGGATGAACGACCCCAACGGCCTCGTCCACTTCGACGGCGAGTACCACCTCTTCTACCAGTACCATCCCCATGACCGCGTCTGGGGCCCCATGCACTGGGGCCATGCGGTGAGCCGCGACCTGGTGAGTTGGGAGCACTTGCCCCCGGCGCTGGTGCCGGACGAGCAGGGCATGTGCTTCTCGGGCAGCGCCATCGTCGACCGGGACGATACCAGCGGCCTGTTCGACGGCGAGCCGGGCCTGCTGGCCTTCTATACCGTGCATCGGGCATCGCCCGAGGACCCCGACGACTATGTCCAGGAGCAGTGCCTGGCCTACAGCCGCGACCGCGGGCGCAGCTGGCACAAGCATGCGGGCAACCCGATCATCGCGGCGCCGGGCTTCAAGGACTTCCGCGACCCCAAGGTGGTCTGGCACGCGCCGTCCCGGCGCTGGGTGATGGCGTTGGCCTGCGGCCAGGTCATCCGCTTCTATCTCTCCGACAACCTGCTCGACTGGCGCCTGGCCAGCGCGTTCGGCGCGGGGCAGGGGCGCCATACCGACGGTCCCTGGGAGTGTCCCGATCTCTTCGAGCTGCCCGTGGAGGGCGCGGCGGACGGTGAGCCGGCGACGCGCTGGGTGCTGGTGGTGGGCGTGGGGGCCGGTGAGCAGGACGCCTTCGGCTCCTTCACCCAGTACTTCGTCGGCCACTTCGACGGCGAGCGCTTCCACAACGACCATCCGGCCGAGACCGTGCTGCTGATGGACGAGGGGCGCGACTTCTACGCCGTGCAGAGCTGGTCGGACGTGCCCGCCGAGGACGGCCGGCGCCTGGCCATCGCCTGGATGAACAACTGGCTCTACGCCAACCGGATCCCCGAGGCGGGCTGGCGGGGCGCCATGAGCTTCCCCCGGGAACTGTCGCTCGCAGCGACCCCCGAGGGCGTGCGGCTGCGCCAGGCCTTCGCCGGCGAGTGGCGGGCGCGGGCCGCAGAAGCGGCTAAGGTCGCCACGCCGGAACGGCCGCTGGCTGTCGGTCGCCATGTGCTGCTCGAAGGCGGGGCCCGGAGCGCCCATGGTCGGATGGTGCTGGAGCTCACCGCCGGGGCGAGCGTATCGCTGGATCTTCAGCAGGGCGGGCACCAGGCGCTGGAGCTGGTCGCCGACGAGGCCGGGGTCGCGGTGCGTCATCGGCGCCGGGGCCAGAACGGGGATGACGAATTCGACACCCATTTCCCCCACGACCAGGCGGTCGGTCGCCTGGCCGGCCGGCGCGTCGAACTGGAGTGGCTGGTGGACGACGGCTCCCTGGAGCTGCTGCTCGACGATGGGCGCCTGGCCATCACCCAGCTGAGCTTCGCCCAGCCGGCGGGGCACCCGCAGGCCCTGGCGGTCGCGGCCGGCGAGTGCCGGGTCGCGGAGATGGCGTACCATTCCCTGGTTTGAGCCGGCACCGGAGAATGCTCAAGGCAGGGGGATGCACCACCCCGGTGGCGCCGGCGACGTGGCCGCCGGGGCGCGTGAACCTGCTCTTCCTGCCCTATCTCAATGGCGAGCGGACTCCCCATGACGCCCCCATGCGCGGGGCGTGCTGTTCGGCCTGAACCCGGCCAGCCGACCCGGTGAGGCGATGCTCAGCGCCGAGAGGAGGGCGCCCAGAGATTGACGCCGGCGTCAGTGACGGAATGCCGGTCGATCTCGGCGAGCTCCTCGTCGCTGAAGTCCAGGTTATCCAGGGCGGCGACGTTATCCTCGAGCTGTGCGACGCGGCTGGCACCGATCAGCACCGAGGTGACTCGCGGGTCGCGCAGCAGCCAGGCCAGGGCCATCTGCGCCAGCCGCTGGCCGCGGCGCTCGGCGATGACGTTCAGTGCCCGCACCCGGGCCAGGTTCGCCTCGCTCAGGTGTTCGGGACGCAGCGAATCACCGCCGGGCTGGTTGATGCGTGCCGACTCGGGAATGCCGGCGAGGTACTTGTCGGTGAGCAGTCCCTGGGCGAGCGGGGTGAAGGCGATGCAGCCCATGCCCTCGGCCGCGAGGGTGTCGAGAAGCTCCTCCTCCACCCAGCGGTTGAAGAGGTTGTAGGCCGGCTGGTGGATCAGGCAGGGCACTCCCTGTTGCCGCAGCAGGCCGGCGATCTCCCGGGTACGCTCGGCCGAGTAGGAGGAAATCCCCACGTAGAGCGCCTTGCCCTGGGCCACGGCGCTGGCCAGGGCGCCCGCGGTCTCCGCCGGCGGCGTCTCGGGATCGACGCAGTGGGAGTAGAAGATATCCACGTAGTCGAGCCCCATGCGGGCGAGGCTCTGGTCGAGGCTGGCCAGCAGCGACTTGCGCGACCCGCCCTGGCCATGAGGGCCGGGCCACATGGGGTAGCCCGCCTTGGTCGAGATGATCAGTTCGTCACGATAGGGACCGAAATCTTCCTTCATCAGGCGACCGAAGTTGCGCTCGGCGCTGCCCGGCGGTGGCCCGTAGTTGTTGGCCAGGTCGAAGTGGATGATGCCCAGGTCGAAGGCGCGGCGCAGCAACCGGCGCTGGTTGTCGAGGGCATCGACATCGCCGAAGTTGTGCCACAGCCCCAGCGACAGGGCGGGGAGCTTCAGGCCGCTGCGGCCGCAGCGGCGGTAGTGCATGGTCTCGTAGCGCGAGGCATCGGCCAGATAGGGCATGGGCGTTTCTCCGGTCGGTTACGCTTAGGGCTCAGCGTCTCAGGCGTTCCAGGTCCTGGCGGTCGGGCAGCGCGGCATAGGCGCCCGGGCGGGTCACGGCATGGGCGCCGCAGCGGCAGGCGATCTCCACCGCCCGATGCACGAAGGCCGTGTCCTGGTACCAGTCCCCATCGATACCGTGTTCGGCGAGCTCGGCCAGCAGCCCGCCGATGAAGGCGTCGCCACCGGCCGTGGTGTCCACCGCCTGGACCCTGGGCGGGCTCACCCGGTCCTCCAGGCCGATGCCCTTCAGCGTCACCTCGCCGGGGCCGTCGGTGATCACCGCGAACTTCACCCCGGCGGCGAGCCGCTCGGCCAGCCAGCCGTCCCGGGGATGGTCGGCGCGCAGGTAGTCGAGCTCCTCGCTGGAGAGCTTGAGCAGGTCGGCGGCGTCGAGCAGGCGGGTGACCAGGCTGATGTCGGCCATGCCGCCGTCCCAGAGGTTGTGGCGAAGGTTGGCGTCGACGCTGACCAGGCAGCCGGCGCGGCGGGCCATCTCGGCCATGGCCAGGGTGGTCTCGGCGATCTCCTGCTCGGTCAGGCTGTTGGTGCAGAAGTGCACGATGGCGGGCTCGGCGAAGACCCCGGCCGGCAGGTGCTCCAGGCGGTAGAGCAGGTCCGCCGCCGGTGGGCGGTAGAAGTCGAAGGTGCGCTCGCCCTGGGCGTCGCGGGAGACGAAGGCCAGCGCCGTGCGCGCCTCCCGGGTGCGTACCACGCCGCTGGCGTCGACGCCGTGGGTGGCGAGCTCACTGGCCAGGAAGTCGCCGAAGTGGTCCTCGCCGAGCATGCCGAGGAAGCGGCTGGGCACGCCCAGGCGCGCGCAGGCCACGGCCACGTTGGCCGGTGCCCCGCCGGCATAGGGGGTGAAGGTTTCGGGGCCCTCGGCGGCGTCGCCGAGGCGGCTGGAGAGCATGTCGACGAGGGCCTCGCCGAAGGCGATCACTGGGGTCATGGGGGTGTCCTCGATAGTGGTTCGTGGCGTCGCTGTTTGGTGGTGTCGTTGTTGGGATGCGTCGTGGTTCGGGTGGCGCGGCCGGTTCAGGCGACCTCATGGCCGCGGGCGGCCTCGAGCAGGGCATACCAGCTTGGGCGTTCCAGCGCGAGGCCGGCGTCCGTGGCCAGGGCCTCGAGGCGCTCGGCCTTGAGGCTGCCTACCACCGGCACCGGGCGGCCGGGCAGGGCGCGCAGCCAGGCCAGGGCCAGGCCGGCGGGGGTCACGCCGTGCTCGTCGGCCAGCCGCAGCAGCAGCGGGCGCGCCGGGCCCTGGAGCACTCGTCCACCGCCCAGGGGGGACCAGATCATCGGTGCCAGGCCGTCGGCCAGCAGGGCATCGAAGCTGCCGTCGAACAGCGGGGCGGGGTGGTCCAGCGAGAGCTGCAGCTGGTGGGCCACCAGGCGCTGGTGCATGGCACCCTGCAGGCGGCGCCACTGCTCGGGCAGGTAGTTGGAGACGCCGGCGGCGCCGATCTTGCCCGCGGCGATGGCGTCGTCCAGCACACGGCCGGTGGCCTCGGCGTCCATCAGCGGGTCGGGGCGATGGAGCAGGAAGTGGTCGAGCCGCTCCACGCCGAGCCGCGCCAGGGACGCATCGATGGCCTGCTCGAGATGGCCCGGCGAGCTGTCGTAGTGCTTGACGCGGAGGGGCGAGGCGTCGCGTTCCGGCGTGATGATGCTGGCCTTGGTGACGACCTTCACCCGGCCGGCGAGGCCGGGGCGGGCACCCAGGGCGGCGCCGAACAGTGCCTCGCCCTGGCGGTCGCCATAGATGTCGGCGTGATCGAACCAGTCGAGCCCCTGGTCGAGGCGGGCCTCGATCCAGTCGGCCAGCCGTGCGGGGTCATGCAGCGCCGGTTCCTCGTGCAGCCGCATCATGCCCAGCAGGAAGGGCACCGGGAAGGCGTCGGGCCCGCTCATGCGCCCTCTCCGGCGTCCAGGGAGAGGGTGGTGCCCAGCAGGTGCTGGGCACCGGGCACCAGCCACACCGGATCGAGGCGGGTGTTGGCCGACTCCACGCAGAGAAAGCGGCGGGCCGCCTCCACCGTGGTGTCCCCGGGCGGGGTGTCGCCCGGGTGCCAGACCACCGCCGAGTCGCTGCCCTGGCGGGCGATACGCAGGCGGCGGCTGCCGTCGTCGAGCACGAGCTCGGCGTTGCTGTGATAGAGGCGGTCGAGCGCCCCACGGACCCCCAGCTCCCCCTGCTGCTCGCGCTCGGCGAAGCCGGCCAGCTTGTCCAGGTAGCGGGCGCCGGCCAGCCCCTCGACGCGGCAGGCATGGGCGTCGGCCACGGCCAGGTAGCTGTGCAGGGCGCCGCTCATCTTCACCGGCGTCTCGCCGACGTGCTCGGTGATCAGCTCCACGTGCAGGCGCTGGCCGTTGGCCTGGATCACCGCACGGGGAGCCAACTGGGTATGCAGGCGCTCCAGCGGCGAAAGATGCAGCTCCACGCCGCCCTCGTGCTCGTCCACGGCGTCGAGCCGCCAGTCGGCCTTGCGCGCCGGACCGTGCATCGGGCCGCTGCGATCCGGGGACTCGTCGGCGGTGTGCTCGTCGGCGAACCAGGGCCAGCACAGCGGGATGCCACCGCGGATCGCCCCGGGCAACGCCTGGGGGGTGGGCGTCACCCACAGCCAGCCGCCGGCCGCCATGCCCTCGGGGGCCTCGGCGGTGGCTGGTGCGGTGTCGGGCGCGTCCGGAGCGCCAGCGACTCGCGCGGCTTCGGGCGCGTTAGAAAGCGAGCCTTCGGCTGGTGCGGGGTCGGGCGCCGGTAGATAGTGCAGGGCTTGGGCGCCCTGCAGTGATACCGCCAGCTCGCCCCAGGGCTCATTGGCCAGCCACAGCTCGCGGCCTTGCCATTCGGCGCGGCGCTGGCCGCGAGTCTCGTCGAGCAGCGCTCGCAGGCTTGCGGGAATCATTCGACCTCCTCGGTCAGGCAACCCCTCGGGTCACTCGACTTCTTCGTTGTGCAGGGCCTCGGCGGCGCCCAGCAGGCCGGTCCAGGGGGCGGTCACCACCCGGACGGGAACGGCCGCCGTATAGGCGCTCATGCGTCCCTTGGCGGTGAAGGCCTCGCAGAAGCGGCTCTGCGGCAGCCAGTCGAGCAGCCGTGGCAGGATGCCGCCGCACAGGTAGACCCCGCCGCGGGCGCCGAGCGTCAGGACGGCATCGCCGCAGACGTCGCCGAGGATCTTCAGGAACCGCAGCAGGGTATCACGGGCCACGGGGTCGCCGCCGGAGGCCCCTTCGGTGACCTCGGCCGGGGTCGCGTAGCGCGGTGGTGCACCCTTGAGCGAGCAGTGGGCCAGGTAGAGGTCGAGCAGCCCCTGGCCGCAGAGGATGCGCTCGACGCTGACCCGGCCGTAGCGGTTGCGGAAGTGCCTGAGCAGGTTCTGTTCGCGCTCGTCGGTGGGGGCGAAGGTGACGTGCCCCCCCTCGGCGGGCAGCGGGATCCAGGCGTGGCGGCCGGGGAAGAGGCCGGCCACGCCGAGGCCGGTGCCGGGGCCGATCACCAGCCGGGCGGTGTGGGGGAGCGCCTCGCCGGGCTGCACCTCCACCAGCTCGGCGTCGGCCACATGGGGCACGCCCAGTGCCTGGGCGGTGAAGTCGTTGATCACCTTGAACAGCTCGAGGTCGAGGGCCTGCTGCGCCTCGTGCCGGGAGAAGGTCCAGTGGTTATTGGTCATCTTCACCCGGTCGCCGCGGACCGGGCAGGCGAAGGCCAGGCAGGCCTCACGGGGGGCGCTCTCCCCCGTGGCGCCGACCCGGCCCAGGTAGTCGCGGACCGCCTCGACCAGCCCCGGGTAGTCGGCGCAGGGCAGGCTCAGGATGTCATGGGGCTCGAAGGCGCCCGGGGTCACCAGGGCAAGGCGTGCATTGGTGCCCCCGATATCGCCGATCAGTGCGGGTCTTGTCATCGTCAATTCGTCCCTTCTGGCCGTCAGGGCTGTTGCAGATGGCAATCGCTCGAAGCTGTTCCGGTGACAGGCCTACGAGGGGGCGCTGTCACCCCCTCCCTGGGCTACCGACGCCCTGCGGCGCTCTCGCGTCCTGCTCCGGGTGCTGGCCATCCCTGGCCAGCCCGTTCGGAGGAATCCTCCTCACCCCTGGCGTAGGCCCCCCTCTCCGACCTGTCCCCGGCGCTTCTCGCTGTGCAACTGCGGTTGCCCTGTTCTGGCAGTGGCTCAGGCGTCGTCTTCGTGGATCTGGCCCTCCTGGCGTGCCAGGTCGTCGGCCTCGAAGCCGCCGAACACGCCGGCCCCTTCCTCGCCGCGCATGGCCAGGTGGCGGAAGCCGCCGAACAGCTCGCGACCGAGGCCCACGTGGTAGTGGTCCAGCTCGCCGATGCGCAGCTCGCGCTCGGCCCACTCATGGGCGTCGACCTTGACCTCGAGGCTGCCCCTGTCGGCATCGAGGCGCACGATGTCGCCATCCTTGAGCTTGGCCAGCGGCCCGCCATCCAGCGCTTCGGGGCTGATGTGGATGGCCGCCGGCACCTTGCCCGAGGCGCCGGACATGCGGCCGTCGGTGACCAGGGCGACCTTGTAGCCGCGGTCCTGCAGCACGCCCAGGTAGGGGGTGAGCTTGTGCAGTTCCGGCATGCCGTTGGCCTTGGGGCCCTGGAAGCGCACCACGGCGATCACGTCGCGATCCAGCTCGCCGGCCTCGAAGGCCGCCTTGAGGTCGTTCTGGTCCTCGAAGATCTTGATCGGCGCCTCGACCAGGCGGTGCTCGGGCTTGACCGCGGAGACCTTGATCACCCCGCGGCCGAGGTTGCCGTTCAAGACGGTGAGCCCGCCGGTGGGGGCGAAGGGCTCGGCCACCGGGCGCAGCACCTCCGGGTCGAGGCTCTCGGTGGGCCCCTCGCGCCAGACCAGCTTGCCGTCCTCGAGGAAGGGCTCCTGGGAGTAGGCGGTCATGTCGGTACCGAACACCGTGGGGATGTCGGTATGGATCAGGCCGGCCCCGATCAGCTCGCGGATCAGCAGGCTCATGCCGCCGGCGGCCTGGAAGTGATTGATGTCGGCCTGGCCGTTGGGGTAGACCTGCATCAGGCTCGGGGTCACCGCGGAGAGGTCGGTGAAGTCCTCCCAGGTGATGGTCAGGCCGGCGGCGGCGGCCATGGCCACCAGGTGCAGGGTGTGGTTGGTGGAGCCGCCGGAAGCGAGCAGGCCGACGATGGCGTTGACGATGGCGCGCTCGTCGATCTGCCGGTAGAAGGGGCGGTAGTCGCCGCCGGGCTCGGTGTTGCGGATCGCCTGCTCGGTGGCGAAACGGGTCAGCGCCTCGCGCATCTCGGTGCCGGGGTTGACGAAGGAGGTGCCGGGCAGGTGCAGGCCCATCATCTCCATCATCAGCTGGTTGGAGTTGGCGGTGCCGTAGAAGGTGCAGGTTCCGGGGCTGTGGTAGGAGGCGGACTCGGCCTCCAGCAGGTCCTCGCGGCTCGCCTTGCCCTCGGCGAACAGCTGGCGGATGCGGGCCTTCTCCTTGTTGGGCAGGCCGCTGGGCATGGGCCCGGCGGGCACGAACATCGCCGGCAGGTGGCCGAAGCGCGCCGCGGCGATGAACAGCCCCGGGACGATCTTGTCGCACACGCCGAGATAGAGGGCGGCATCGAACATGTTGTGTGACAGCCCCACGGCGGTGGCCATGGCGATCACGTCGCGGGAGAACAGCGACAGCTCCATGCCCGGCTGGCCCTGGGTCACGCCGTCGCACATGGCCGGCACCCCGCCGGCGAACTGGGCGGTGGAGCCCATGGCGCGGGCGGCGGCCTTGATGGTCTCGGGGAAGGTCTCCAGCGGCTGGTGGGCCGAGAGCATGTCGTTGTAGGAGGAGATGATGCCCAGGTTGGCGCTGTTCATCATCTTCAGCGAATTCTTGTCCTCGGTGCCGCAGGCGGCGAAGCCGTGGGCGAGGTTGCCGCAGGAAAGCTCGCCGCGATGCACGCCGCGACCGTGCTGGTCTGCCATGCGGCTCTCGTAGAGGGCGCGGCGTTCACTGGAGCGCTCGCGAATGCGGCGGGTGACGTCGGCGACGGTGTCGTTGAGGGCGGGGGTCGTGCTGGCCATGGGGCACCTCGGAATCGAGTGTTGGCTATTTAGTAAACTTACCAAAAATTGATCCGGCTTTTTGCCAATGTTACGCGGTTGGCGGTCATGTTTGTAGTTTTATTACTGCGATATTCGTCGTACTCCCTGGTTCAGAGGCCCAGCAGCCGCAGCAGCCAGCTCCGGTAGGGCGGGTCGAGCAGCCCCGCCGCGCTGCGCCGGCTCTGCAGGAAGACACCACGCTCATGGCTGAAGCGCCGGAAGCCGGCCTCGCCGTGGTAGGCCCCCATGCCGCTCTCGCCCACGCCACCGAAGGGTAGCGCGGGCACGGCGTTGTGCCACAGGGTGTCGTTGAACACCACGCCGCCGGAGTGGGTCTCGCGCAGCAGGCGCTGGCGCCGTGCCGGATCATCGGTGAAGGCATACAGCGCCAGCGGATGCGGCCGCTGCTGGATGAAGGCCAGGGCGGCGTCCAGGTCGCGCACGCCCAGGATCGGCAGCCAGGGCCCGAAGATCTCCTCATGCATCAGCATAAGCCCTTCGTGGGGATCGATCACCAGGGTCGGGGGCAGCTTGCTCCCCTCGCGCAGCTCGACCGGCTCGCCCAGCGGGATCACCCGGCAGCCGTGATCCCGTGCCTCTTCCAGCATGGCATCCAGGCGCTCGCGGTGCTGCTCGCCGAGGATGGCGGTGTAGTCGTCGCCGGCGGCGCCGCAGGGGTGGAACCGCTTCACCGTTCGGCCCAGGGCCTCCACGAAGGCGCCGAGGCGCGGCTCGTCGATCAACACATAGTCCGGGGCGATGCAGGTCTGGCCGGCGTTGAGCCACTTGCCGAAGGCGATGCGCCGGGCAGCGTGCTCCAGGTCGGCGTCGTCGGCGACGATGGCCGGGGTCTTGCCGCCGAGTTCCAGGGTCACCGGGGTGAGGTTGGCGGCGGCGGCCCGGGCCACCTCGCGGCCGATGCGGGCACTGCCGGTGAACAGCAGGTGGTCGAAGGGCAGGGCGGCGAAGGCGCGGCCGATCTCGACCTCGCCGGTCACCACGCAGAGCTCGTCGGCGGCGAAATAACGCGCCGCGAGCCTCGCCATCAGTCCGCTGGTGGTGGGGGTCTGCTCGCTGGGCTTGATCATCACCCGGTTGCCGGCGGCCAGGGCATCCACCGCCGGCAGCAGGGCCAGGTTCCAGGGGTAGTTGGCGGGGGCGATGATGCCCACCACCCCCAGCGGCTGGCGATGGACACGGGCGCGGGCCGGCCACAGCCGCAGCGGCATCGCGGCACGCCTGGGGCGCATCCAGCGCCTGAGGTGGCGACGGGCATGGCGCACGGCCTGCAGCACGGTGGCGACCTCCGCCAGGCGGGTCTCGGCCTCGGCGCGGTGGCCGAAGTCCTGGCGGATCGCCCGGGCGATCTCGTCGCGGTGGTGGCGGGTCATGGTCGCCAGGCGGGCGAGGCGGTCGCGCCGGGTCGCCAGCGACGGAAAGCGCTCGGCGGCGAAGGCGTGGCGCTGTGCGTCCAGGCGTGCCTGCAGGTCACGGGCGTTGGCCATGCGCATCTCCCTTGGCATGTGGAAAAACCGGCAGTGGAACGGGCGGCAAGGTCTGCGCACAATGTAGGCCTTCGGCCGGCCGCTTGTCAGCCGCTTCCTCCATGGCTTCGCCGCGGGAGACCCCATGTCCGAGCTGATCCTCAAGGAGTTGCCTGCCATCGAGGCGGTGTCGCCCTCGCGGTGGAACGCCCTGGTGGACGACGACCACCCCTTCCTGCGCCACGAGTTCCTGCATGCGCTGGAGGCCAGCGGTGCGGTGGGGCCGGCCACCGGCTGGGTGCCGCGCCACCTGACGCTATGGCTGGGCGAGGCGCTGGTCGGCGTCATGCCCCACTACCACAAGCATCACTCCTTCGGTGAATACGTCTTCGACTGGGCCTGGGCCGAGGCCTGGGAGCGGGCCGGTGGACGCTACTATCCCAAGGGGCTCAGCGCCATCCCCTTCACCCCGGCGCCGGGGCCGCGGCTGGCGCTGGCGCCGGGGGTCGACCCGGGCGAGGCCAGGGCGCTGCTGGCACCGGCCTGGGAAGCGAGTGCGCTCTCCAGCTGGCACCTGCTGTTCGCCGAGGAGCCCGAGGTGGACGCCTGGCGGTCGGCCCGCCCCGGGCTGCTGGTGCGCCATGGCGTGCAGTTCCAGTGGCGGGATCGCGGCTATGGCGACTTCGACGGCTTTCTCGCCGCGCTGACCTCGAAGCGGCGCAAGGCGATCCGTCGCGAACGCCGCCTGGTGGCCGAGCAGGGCCTGACGCTGCAGCGGCTGGAGGGCGGCGAGATCGACGCGGGCACCATGGCCCACTTCTTCCGCTGCTACGAGATCACCTACCTGGAGCGGGGCCGGCACGGCTACCTCAATCTCGACTTCTTCGAGCGCCTGCGTCGTACCCTGCCCGAGGCCCTGGTGCTGATCCAGGCACGCCTCGACGGCCGGCCGGTGGCCGCGGCGCTCTGCCTGCAGGGGGCTCGCACCCTCTATGGCCGCTACTGGGGCAGCGAGGTGGTGGCCGACTGCCTGCACTTCGAGGCCTGCTACTACCAGGGCATCGAGCACTGCCTGGCCAAGGGGTTGACCACCTTCGATCCCGGCACCCAGGGCGAGCACAAGCTGGCCCGGGGCTTCGCGCCGCGGCGGCTGCGCTCCCTGCACCACATCGCCGATCCCGGGCTGCGCGCGGCCATCGCGCGCTTCTGCGCCGAGGAGCGGGTCCATGTCGACGCCTATCGCCGGGCGGCGGAGCAGGCACTGCCGTTTCGGGCGTGAGGGCGGCGGACTAAGGTGGCATAATGCCTGCCATTGTCGTGTCGAGACGGAATCCCCGGATGCTCAAGTGGCTGGCCATCGTGCTGATCGTCCTGCTCGCCCTGTTGCAGTATCGCCTGTGGCTGGGGGAGGGGGGCATCCGCGACCTCGCCCTGGTGCGCGAGCGCGTCGCCGCCCTGGAGGCGGAGAACAAGCCGCTGCGCGACCGCAATGCCCGGCTCGCCGCCGAGGTGGTCGACCTCAAGACCGGCCTCGACGCCATCGAGGAGCGCGGGCGCAGCGACATCGGCATGGTGCGCACCGACGAGCAGTTCTTCTGGGTGCCGGGCGTCGCCGTGGAGGCGACCCGGCTCGAGGCCAGTGCCAGTCGAGTCGCGGGCGCGTCGCCGGCCACGGAGGCGAGCCGATGAGCGAGGCTCCCTGGCTGGTGGTACCCGCCGCGGGGCGGGGCCGGCGCATGGGCGCCGACCGGCCCAAGCAGTACCTGAGCCTGCATGGCCGGCCCGTGCTGGCGCATACCCTGGCACGGCTGCACCAGGCCTTCCCCGCGGCCCGTCTCTGCCTCTGCCTGGAGGCCGATGACCGCCACTTCGATCCGGCCTGGGTGCCCTTCGCCGACTGGCGCCGGGTGCCCGGCGGGGCCGAGCGGGTCGACTCGGTGATCAATGCCCTGGACGCCATCGCCGGCGACGCCGGCGAGCACGACCTGGTACTGGTCCACGACGTGGCCCGTCCCTGTGTCACCGTCGACGACCTGGCGCGCCTCCACGCCGTGCTCGCCGATGATCCGGTGGGCGGCCTGCTCGCCACGCCGGTGGCCGACACCATGAAGCGTGACGATGGCGCCGGGCGGGCCAGTGCCACCGAGTCACGGGTGGGGCTCTGGCACGCCCTGACGCCCCAGGGGTTCCGCTACGGCCTGTTGCGCCGGGCCCTGGGGGAGGCGCTGGCACGAGGCCTCGCGGTGACCGACGAGGCCTCGGCGGTGGAGGCCCTGGGGCAGGCGCCGCGGCTGGTGGCCGGGCGTCGTGACAATCTCAAGATCACGCATCCCGAGGACCTGGCCCTGGCCGCGCTGGTGCTGGCTGCCCAGGCGGCCTCGCCGTCCATCACCGAGGAGTCGACCTGAGTGGGTGAGAACAGCATGCTGCGAATCGGCCACGGCGTCGATGTCCATCGCTTCGGCGAGGGCGACCACCTGATGATCGGCGGCGTCCGGCTGCCTTTCGACCACGGCTTCGTCGCCCACTCCGATGGCGACGTCCTGCTGCACGCCGTCTGCGATGCCGTGCTCGGCGCCTGTGGGCTGGGCGACATCGGCCGCCATTTCCCCGACACCGACCCGGCCTGGGCCGGCACCGACAGCCGGGCGCTGCTGCGCCGGGTGGTGGCGCTGGTCCAGGAGGCCGGCTACCGGGTGGGCAACCTGGACGCCACCGTGATCGCCCAGGCGCCGAAGCTGGCCCCGCATATCGCCG
The DNA here is from genome assembly GCF_022487945.1 of Halomonas flagellata. NCBI lineage: Bacteria > Pseudomonadati > Pseudomonadota > Gammaproteobacteria > Oceanospirillales > Halomonadaceae > Halomonas > Halomonas flagellata. The sequence goes on along the minus strand of NZ_JAKVPY010000004.1, from coordinate 73,534 downwards.
CCATGGTGGCCGCTATCGCCGAGGACCTCGGTGTCGAGGCCTCCGCCGTCAACGTCAAGGCCACCACCAGCGAGCGGCTCGGCTTCACCGGCCGCGGCGAGGGGATCGCCGCCGAGGCGGTGGTCCTGCTGCTGCGACGGAGAGCGGCGGGTGACTGAGCCGGTGAGCGACCCCATCGACTGGCCGCCGGCCTGGCCCCGGGTGCTGGATGGCGAGTTCGGCCCGCCGGCCGCCGGCGACTACCGGGCCTGTCCCGAGGACTTCGCGGTCGAGGAGTGCCTCGACTTCGCCCCGGAGGGCGAGGGCGAGCACCTCTGGCTGTGGATCGAGAAGCGTGACCTGACCACGGCGATGGTGGCCCGCGAACTGGCGCGGCTCTGCGAGGTCGCGCCCCGCGAGGTCGGCTATTCCGGGATGAAGGATCGCGTCGCCGTGACCCGCCAGTGGTTCTCGGTCCAGCTGCCCGGCCGCGAGGCCCCCGAGGCGCTGGTCGAGCGTCTCGCCGCCCTCGGCATCCGGGTGCTCGACCGGGGGCGCCATCCACGCAAGCTCAAGCGCGGCGTGCACCGTGCCAACCGCTTCCGCCTGCGGCTCACCGGGGCGGCGGTCGAGGACCCGGGGTTGCCGGCGCGCTGGGACTGGCTCTGTCGCCACGGCGTGGCAAACTATTTCGGCCCCCAGCGCTTCGGCCCCGGCGGGCGCAACCTGCTGCGGGCCCGCGCCCTGCTGGCCCGTGGCTGGCGCAAGCGCGACGACCGCGACGGCATGCTGCTCTCGGCGGCGCGCAGTTTCCTGTTCAACGAGCTGCTGGCGGCGCGCGTTCGCGCGGGCAACTGGGCGACGCCGCTGCCCGGCGAGGTGGTGATGCTCGACGGCACCGCCAGCCAGTTCTCGGTGGCGACCCCCGACACCGAGCTGTGGGCCCGCGCCGAGCGCCTCGACCTGCACCCCAGCGGCGTGCTCTGGGGGACCGGGGACTCGGTGGCCGGCGACGCGGCGAGGGCCCTCGAGGCGGCGCTGCCCGAGCGCTATCCGGCGCTGTGCCGCGGACTCGAGCGGGCCAGGGTGCGCCTGGCTCGCCGCGCGCTGCGCCTGCGCCTGGCCGACCCGGCCCTCGAACGGGGCGACGGCGAGCTGTGGCTGTCGTTTACGCTGCCGCGGGGCGCCTTCGCCACCGCGGTACTGCGGGAATTGATCATGCACCCCGGCCTGTGACCGGGGGCGAGGCAAGCGAGGAATGACGATGCGACGACTGTTGCTCTCCAACGATGACGGGGTGCATGCGCCGGGGTTGCGCGCCCTGCATGATGCCCTCGCCCGCCACGCCAGGCTGCGCGTGGTGGCACCGGATCGCGACAAGAGCGGGGCGAGCAACTCCCTGACCCTGAGCCGGCCGCTGGCGCTCACCGCCCTGGACAACGGCTTCTACAGCGTCGACGGCACGCCGGCGGACTGCGTCTACCTGGGGGTCAACGGGGTCTGGGACGAGAAGCCCGACCTGGTGATCTCCGGCATCAATCACGGTGGCAATCTGGGCGACGACGTGCTCTATTCGGGGACCGTGGCCGCGGCCATGGAGGGGCGCAACCTGGGCATGGCGGCGATCGCCATGTCGCTGGTCGGCTCGCGTCACTTCGATACCGCCGGTCGGGTGGCGGCCAGCCTGGTGGGGGCGGCCGACCAGCTCTCGCTGCCGCCGCGCAGCCTGCTCAACGTCAACGTGCCCGACCTCCCCTGGGACGAGATCCAGGGCTTCCGGGTCACCCGCATGGGCTATCGCGGGCCGGCGGCGCGCCCGCTGGAGGTACGCGATCCGCGTGGCCGCGTGCGCTACTGGATCGCCGCCGTCGGCGAGAACGCCGACGACGGACCGGACACCGACTTCGCCGCCGTGGAGGCTGGCTTCGTTTCCATCACCCCGCTGCAGACCGATCTCACCCGGCATGCGGCACTCGACGACGTGCAGGGCTGGCTGGATGCACTCACCTGATCTACGCCCCGATCTGCTGCAAGGGATCGGCATGACATCGCAGCGAACCCGTGACCGCATGGTGTCTCGACTGGCCGCCCAGGGCATCCGCGACCCCAGGGTGCTGGAGGTGATGGCCCGGGAGCCGCGCCACCTGTTCCTCGACGAGGCGCTGGCCCACCGCGCCTACGAGGACACCTCGTTGCCCATCGGCCACGGCCAGACGCTCTCCCAGCCGTGGATGGTGGCGCGGATGACCGAGCTGGTGATCCAGGAGAGCCCCGTCCGGGTACTGGAGATCGGCACCGGCTCCGGTTACCAGACCCTGGTGCTGTCGCGGCTGGTATCGGAACTCTGGTCGGTGGAACGGATCAATGCCCTGCACCGTCGCGCGGGACAGCGGCTGCGGCGATTGGGCGCCCACCAGGCGCGGCTGCGTCTGGCCGACGGCGGCCATGGCTGGTCGGAGGCGGCCCCCTTCGACGTCATCCTGCTGACCGCCTGCGCCTCCGAACTGCCCGAGCCGCTGCTGGCCCAGCTCGGCGAGGAGGGGGTGCTGATCACGCCCCTGGCCGATGCCCGGGGGCGCCAGTGGCTGACCCGGGTGCAGCGCCAGGGCAACCAGTTCGAGCAACAGCGGCTGGAGTCGGTACGCTTCGTGCCGCTGCTGGAAGGAGTCATTCGTTGAAGCGACATCTGGGTATCTTTCTCAGGGGCGCCGGCATGGGGGCCGCCGACGCCGTACCCGGCGTCTCCGGCGGGACCATCGCCTTCGTCACCGGGATCTACGAGGAGCTGATCCACTCGATCAAGCAGTTCGGCCCCAGCGCCTTCGTCGCCTGGCGCCGGGGGGGGCTGCCGCAGTTGGCGGCGCACCTCAACCTCGCCTTCGTGCTGCCACTGCTGGCCGGGATCGCCGCCAGCCTGGTCAGCGTGGCGCACCTGGTGGTGTGGCTGATGGACGGCCATCCCCTGCTGCTCAACGGCTTCTTCTTCGGCCTGGTGGCGGCGTCGGCGGTGGTGGTCAGTTGCCATCCCGCCGACTGGAAGTGGTGGCACCTCCTGCCGCTGGTGGCCGGGTTGCTGCTGGCCCACTGGCTGCCGTCGCTGATGCCGCTGATCACCCTGCTCGGCAGCGCCAACCTGATGCTGGTGGTGGGGGGCGCCATCGCCATCAGTGCGCTCCTGCTGCCGGGGGTCTCGGGGAGCTTCCTGCTGCTGACCATGGGGCTCTACGGCACCGTGATGCAGGGCATCCGCAGTTTCGACCTGGGCCTGATCGCGATCTTCGGGCTGGGCTGCCTGATCGGCCTGTTCTTCTTCTCGCGCCTGCTCTCCTGGCTGCTGCGCCACCATCACACCGCCACCCTGCAGTTGCTGGTCGGCTTCATCGTCGGCTCGCTACCGGTACTCTGGCCCTGGCGGGAACTGGTAAGCTATCGGCTCGGCCCGGATGGGCAGATGATTCCGTTGGACTACCGCTACCTGACCCCGGGCGACTATGCCCAGTTGACCGGCGATGCCGCGCAGCTCACGGCGGTCGTGGCGTTGGCGCTGGTCGGGGCGGCCCTGGTTCTGCTGCTCGGCCGTACCGGACGACCTGCCCCACCGGCAGGGCCGATATCCCCTGACTCCCGTGAGGCCGGCGCTTTCCATGGGCCAGGCGCTTCTCATCGGTCAGACAACAAGGAGGAAGGCTCCGATGCGTAAGGTATTGCTGATTTCCGGCCTGGCCCTGGCCGTGGCGGGGTGTGCCGCCCAGCAGGGCGAGGCCCCGCCGGTGCAGGTCCAGGACCTCTCCGCCAGCCGCGAGAACACGGCGGCCGGCGGCTACACCGTGGAGGCCGGCGACACCCTCTATGGCATCGCCTGGCGGCACAACATGGATTACCGCGACCTGGCGCGGCTCAACCGGATCAGTCCTCCCTACCAGATCCAGCCCGGCCAGCAGCTGGCGCTGACCCCCGAGGGGGAAGCCTCTGCCCGGGCGTCTGCCGGCGAGGCCTCTGGCGATCGCGGCGTGGTGGCCACCGGGATCGGCGGCCAGCAGGTTCCCGCCGAGCCAGGGAGCGACATGGACTGGCTGCTGCCCGACGAGGAGGCCATCGAGCGCAATCGCCGCCTGACCGCCCAGCGCCTCGAGCAGGAGCGGGCGGTCGAGGGCCCCAGCGAGGTGGCCATGGAGAGCGCCGCCGGGGTCACGGGGTCGGGCCAGGGACCCGGTCCGGTCTACGACTACGACAGCCCCGGCGCCGATGGCGCGCTGAGCGAGCGGGACCTGGCCGAGCGACGCGCCGCACAAGAGCAGGCCGCGCGTCAGGCGGAGCCCCAGGAAGCCGCCGAGCCGGCGGTGGAGCCGAGCCGCGAGGTGGCCGAAGCCAACCCCGAGCCGGCGCCGGTAGCGGAGCAACGGCAGGAGGAGGCAGCACCGCAGCCCGATGCGGGGACAGCGGTGGCCGGGGCCAGCGAGCCGAGCCAGGATCGCGATGGACGCCGTTACACGCCCGTCGACGAGGTGGCCTGGCGGTGGCCGGTGGACGGCGAGATCGTCGGGCGCTTCGGTGAGGGTTCGACCATCACCGCCGGCATTGATATCGCCGGGCAAAAGGGGCAACCTGTCAAGGCAGCCGGGCCCGGGATCGTGGTCTATGCCGGCAACGGGGTGAGGGGCTACGGCAACCTGGTCCTGCTCAAGCACAACGACCAGTTCCTGAGCGCCTATGCCCATAACGACAGCCTGCGGGTACGCGAGAACGATGTGGTCGAGGCCGGAGAGGTGATCGCCACCATGGGTGACAGCGACGCCGAGGACGTCCGGCTGCACTTCGAGGTGCGCAAGGACGGCCAGCCTCAGGATCCCCTGGAATTCCTGCCGTCGCGCTGAGCGCGGCGGCTCGTCGGGCAAAATGCTGCATTCATTGCCACCGGGACGTAACACAATAATAACCGCAAGCGCCGATCCTCCTGTGCGGGAGCCATACGGCGACAAGTCGCAACCATGGGGTAGCAACCGATGAGCATGCTTGAACGGGACCTTCAGGATGTGAATCTCGAGTCGGACGAGGGCTCGGACGACGAGGGCATCGAGGAAGTGGGGGAGGTGGTGGCCGACACCGAGGATGACACCATCAGCGACGACGAGGCCTTCGAGAAGGCGCTGAGCCGCGAGGACCGCAACTACCACCACAGCCTCGATGCCACCCAGATCTATCTCAACGAGATCGGTTTCTCGCCGTTGCTGACGCCCGAGGAGGAGGTCCACTACGGCCGCCTGGCTCGCAAGGGCGATCCCATGGGACGCTCGCGGATGATCGAGTCGAACCTGCGCCTGGTGGTCAAGATCGCGCGTCGCTATCTCAATCGCGGCCTGTCGCTCCTCGACCTGATCGAGGAGGGCAACCTCGGCCTGATCCGCGCGGTGGAGAAGTTCGACCCCGAACGCGGCTTCCGCTTTTCCACCTACGCCACCTGGTGGATCCGCCAGACCATCGAGCGGGCGCTGATGAACCAGACCCGCACCATCCGTCTGCCGATCCATGTAGTCAAGGAACTCAACATCTACCTGCGCGCGGCCCGCGAGCTGACCCAGAAGCTCGACCACGAGGCCACCGCCGAGGAGATCGCCGATTACCTCGACAAGCCGGTGGAGACCGTCAAGAAGATGATGGGACTCAACGAGCGGGTCTCCTCGGTGGACTATCCCATGGGCGGCGAGAGCGACAAGCCGCTGATCGAGACCCTGGCCGACGACAACGACCTGGGGCCCGAGTCCTCGCTGGTCGATGGCGACGTCAAGCAGCACGTCGACGACTGGCTGGCCGAACTGACCGACAAGCAGATGGAGGTGGTGGTGCGCCGCTTCGGCCTGCGCGGCCATGAGGCGGCGACACTGGAGCAGGTGGGCGAGGAGATCGGCCTGACCCGGGAGCGGGTGCGCCAGATCCAGGTGGAAGCGCTCAAGAAGCTGCGCCGCTTGCTCGACAAGCAGGGGCTCTCGCTGGATGCCATCTTCGAGTGACGTCGCGTGCCGGAGGGGCCTCCGGCACCGGCATTCCACTGTCCCATGCCGCGCAGGTAATTCACCTGTCCGGGTGCGCCTGTATATGCCGTTTGTACTGCCCTAGATGGTCAAGTCAGCAGCATTTGCCATGAAATGGCTTGGTCTTTGGTGGATAATCGTGGCATTCCCCGTGGACGCTCCAGGACCCCGACCATGACCCGGCCGCTTATCGCCGACATCGATCTCGACGCCCTTCGCCACAATTACCGTCTCGCCCGCGACCTGGCCCCCCACAGCCGGGCCCTGGCGGTGCTCAAGGCGGATGCCTACGGCCATGGTGCCGTGGCCTGCGCCCGTGCCCTGGAGGGCCTGGCCCCGGCCTTCGCCGTGGCCTGCCTCGAGGAGGCGGTGACCCTGCGCGAGGCGGGGATCACTACGCCGATCATGCTGCTCGAGGGGGTCTTCGAGGCCAGCGAACTCGAGCGGGTCGAGGCGCTGGGGCTATGGATGGCGGTACACAGCGACTGGCAGCTGGACGCCCTGCTGGCCCGGCGGCCGGCCCGGCCGATCCCGGTCTGGCTCAAGGTGGATTCGGGCATGCATCGACTCGGCTTTCCCCCCGAGCGGGTCGAGGCGGCCTGGGGGCGTCTGGCGGATGCGCCGGAGCACGCCTGCGACCTGCACCTCATGAGCCACTTCGCCACCGCCGATTCCCTGGATCCGCGCTACTTCCAGCGTCAGATGACGCTGCTGGAGACACTGGCCAGGCGGCTGGGTGCGCCCACCTGCCTGGCCAACTCGCCGGCGACCCTGGCCTGGCCCGAGGCCCATGGCGCCTGGAACCGCCCCGGCGTTATGCTCTACGGCGGCGACCCCCTGGAGGCCTCCAGCGAGGCGAGCCGGCGGCTGAAACCGGTGATGACGCTGCGCTCGCGGCTCATCGCCGTCCGTGAGCTCGCCCCCGGCGAGCCGGTGGGCTATGCCGGGCGCTGGAAGGCGCCTCGGCCTTCGCGGATCGGCGTGGTGGCGGCAGGATACGGCGACGGCTATGACCGCCATGCCGTCGACGGCACCCCGGTCCTGGTCGAGGGGCGCCGCACGGCGATCGCTGGCAAGGTCTCCATGGACATGCTGACGGTCGATATCACCGACATTCCCGAGGCCGGGATCGGCAGCGAGGTGGTGCTCTGGGGGCGTGCCGCCAATGGCGAGGTGCTGTCGGCGGACGAGGTGGCGCGGCACTGCGACACCATCAGCTATACCCTGCTCACAGGGGTGCTGCCGCGGGTGCCGAGGCGGTATCATGGCGGTCTTGATTGACGGACCGCCGCATGTCACGGAAAGACTACCCCAGCTCCTTCGCCCACCCCCGCTTCTGGCCCACCTGGCTGGCCATCGGGGCCATGTATGTCGCCGCCTGGCTGCCCTGGCGGCTCAAGCTATGGACCGGCAAGGGGCTCGGGCTGCTGGTCTGGCGACTGGTGCCGCGCCGCCGGCATATCGTCGAGACCAATCTGCGCTTGTGCTTCCCGGAACTGGATGACGAGCAGCATCGCCGACTGGTGCGCGAGACCTTTATCGCCAACGGCATCGGCGTCCTGGAGACGGCCACCGGCTGGTGTCGCGACCCCGAGCACCTACGCCACCGGGTCACCTTCAAGGGGCAGGAGCACATGGCCCGGGTGCGGGCCGAGGGCAGGGGGGCGCTGATCATCGGCGTGCACTTCTCGACCCTCGACCTGGGCGGCGCCCTGCACTCGCTGTTCTTCCCGGCGGATGCGGTCTACCGGCCCCACAACAACCCGCTCTTCGAGCGCTTCATGACCCGGGCGCGCAACCGCATCTTCGGAACCGCCATCGATCGGCGTGATCTGCGCGGGGTGGTGCGGCGGATCAAGGCGGGCCATGCCGTCTGGTATTCACCGGACCAGGACTTCGGCCGCCATGCCAGCGTCTTCGCCCCCTTCTTCGGCATCGAGACGGCGAGCATCAAGCTCACCGCCAAGATTGCCCGCATGACCGGCGCGCCGGTCATGCCGCTGATGTTCCATCGTAACCCCGACGATCGCACCTATACGCTGGAGTATCTGCCGCCCCTGGAGGACTTCCCCAGCGGCGACGAAGTGGCCGATGCGGCGCGGGTGAACGCCTTCATCGAGGGCGCGATCCGCAAGCATCCCGAGCAGTACCTGTGGCTGCACCGGCGCTTCAAGACGCGCCCGGAAGGTGAGCCCGGGTTCTACTAGCTCCCATGTGCCTGCCCGCAATCGCGGCTTTCCCGGCGGCAGGCTTTCGCGAAGGCGCTGTGAACCCCTCCCTGGGCGCTACATTCGCCATCCATGGCGAATGACCTTCGCTTCAGCCTGCCACCGGCGCCGCTCCGCTGCCCGCCCGTTATGTCCAGAGGGCAAAGAAAACCCCACTGACCAGGCGATCGTGGGGCTTCTTACAGCTTCCAGCTTAAGGCTTACAGCTCTCAAGCATCGATGCGCTTGTACTTCATCCGGTGCGGGGTATCGTTGCCCACGCGCCTGCGGTGATCCTCCTCGTACTCCTGGTAGTTGCCCTCGAAGAACACCACCTTCGATTCGCCCTCGAAGGCGAGGATATGGGTGGCGACGCGGTCGAGGAACCAGCGGTCGTGGGAGATGATCATGGCGCAACCGGGGAAGGCCAGCAGGGCCTCCTCGAGGGCACGCAGGGTCTCGATGTCCAGGTCGTTGGACGGTTCGTCGAGCAGCAGCACGTTGGCGCCCTGCTTGAGGGTCTGGGCCAGCTGCAGCCGGCCGCGCTCGCCGCCCGAGAGGTCCTTGAGGAACTTCTGCTGGTCGTTGCCCTTGAAGTTGAAGCGCCCCACATAGGCCCGTGACGACACCTCGTAGCCGTTGATGTTGAGGATGTCCTGGCCGTCGGAGACCGCTTCCCACACCGTCTGCCTATCGTCGAGGGCGTCGCGCAGCTGCTCGACGTAGGCGATGTCGACGGTCTCGCCGATCACCACCTCGCCGGCGTCCGGCCGCTCGACGCCCTTGATCAGCTTGAACAGGGTCGACTTGCCGGCGCCGTTGCCGCCGACGATGCCGACGATGGCCCCCTTGGGCACGGTGAAGGAGAGGTCCTCGTAGAGCAGCTTGTCATCGAAGGCCTTGGCGACACCGTGGAACTCGATGACCTTGTCGCCCAGGCGCGGGCCGGGCGGAATGTAGATCTCGTTGGTCTCGTTGCGCTTCTGGAAGTCGCCGGACTGCATCTCCTCGAAGCGGTTTAGGCGCGCCTTGCTCTTGGCCTGGCGGCCCTTGGCGTTGCTGCGCACCCACTCCAGCTCCTGCTTGATCGCCTTGTTCTTCGAGGCCTCCTGCTTGGCCTCCCGCTCGAGACGCTGCTCCTTGGCCTCCAGCCAGCCGGAGTAGTTGCCCTCGAAGGGAATGCCCTGGCCGCGGTCGAGCTCGAGGATCCAGCCGGCCACGTTATCGAGGAAGTAGCGGTCGTGGGTGATCGCCACCACGGTGCCGGAGTAGTCGTGCAGGAAGCGCTCCAGCCAGGCCACGGACTCGGCATCCAGGTGGTTGGTGGGCTCGTCGAGCAGCAGCATGTCGGGGCTGGAGAGCAGCAGCCGGCACAGCGCCACGCGACGGCGCTCGCCGCCTGAGAGGTGGCCGACCCGGGCCTCCCAGGGCGGCAGGCGCAGGGCCTCGGCGGCCACCTCGAGCTTGCGCTCGATGTTGTGGGCGTCGGCGGCCTCGATGATGTTCTCGAGCCTGGCCTGCTCGCTGGCCAGGGCGTCGAAGTCGGCATCCGGCTCGGCGTAGGCGGCATAGACGGCGTCGAGCTTCTCCTGGGCCTCCTTGATGGCACCCAGCGCCTCTTCCACGGTCTCGCGGACGTTCTTGTCGTCGTCGAGCTGCGGCTCCTGGGGCAGGTAGCCGACGTTGATGCCCGGCATCGGGCGAGCCTCGCCGTTGTACTCGGTGTCGATCCCGGCCATGATCCGCAGCAGGCTGGACTTGCCGGCACCGTTGAGACCCAGCACGCCGATCTTCGCGCCCGGGAAGAAGGAGAGCGAGATGTCCTTGAGGATCTCGCGCTTGGGGGGCACGACCTTGCCCACCCGGTTCATGGTGTAGACGTAAGAGCCTGTTTGCCCGTGCTTGTCGCCTTTTGCCATCTTAATAACACCTATAGGCTTGTGAATTCATGACTTTAGAAGGTTTTTGAGCGCGTGGCGCAAAATGAAAAAAGTTATTTTATGATTGGCCGACCTATTATTCTTTACTATACTGAGAAAAGTCAAGTTTGGGGTGGGGTGGTCATGGGTTGCAAGGTCGTAGAAATAACGTGCAATGGTGCTAGGAGAAAGGTGCTGGTGCAAGAGCACATGCCTGTTTACTATCCGAATATTTATGTGACTCTTGAGCAGTCGAGTCGGGCATTAAACACACAGCAAAAATATTTAGAGCATATCGGGTTGCTTGAAGACTTCCTAGAGCATGAGTCAATTGATCTGATAAAGCGCTTGGAAGATCGCCCTAAGTCACGCTATTTAAGTGATAGTGAAATTTCACGATTCGTTGCGGACGCTGCATTAAATAAAAAAACTCTGGATAAAAAGTACGCGGATTTGCGTCTTCTACCAGCTGGCTATGAAACGGTAGGTAGAACTCATGCACAGCAACGTCTTGAAGCTGTGCGTGACTATCTCAAGTTTTTGTATGACAAGCTAGGTGACGAAACGACACGAGATGTGGCCGTTGATGATGTTGAGCGACGTTTCAATCGAAAAATAAAGGCCGCCAAGCCTGCCTGGAAGAAGAGAAAAAACGAAGAGATGAAAGGGCTGAGTAATCAGGAGCGTGATCGCTTATTAGAGGTCATGCATCCTGAAAACGCCAAGAGTCCCTTCGCAAATAAATCGCTGAGGCTGCGTAATTATATTATCCTTCTCCTGGGTCTTGAGTCGGGGTTGCGTCGCTCCGAAATGCTTCTGATTAAGCTGAGCGACATTCATTGGCACAGCGGGAAACTCTCAGTTGTCAATCTTGAGGATGAGGAAATCGACCCGCGTGCTCTGGCACCACAATTCAAAACCCACGAACGCATGCTGCAAATGAGTGATGACCTTATCTGGGCGCTACAGGAGTATGTAGACACTCACCGTATCATGACGAAGGGGCCGTCTGAAGCGAAAAAGCATCCTTTTTTGCTCGTATCTCATAGACGAAATGAAGGTAAACCTTTAAGCATCAAAGCGCTGGATGGCGTTTTCCCCCGAGTCGGCAAGGCAGCGCCTGAGCTGGCTCATATTCATCCCCATATTCTGAGGCATGACTCGGTCTACACGATGCTTGAAAGCATGCGTGAAGAGCTTGAAAAGCTCACGCCAGAGGATCGCACAACTCAAGTTCAAAAGACCCTCACTTGGATGTTTGGGTGGAGTCCTGAATCGAACATGCCGGGCCTCTACGGCGCAAAGTTCTGGAAGGAAGAAGCAGATAAAGCAATAAAAAAACGCTCGGAGAAATTCAAGGCAGTCAGGAAGAGTGATGAGGCTGAAATTTTCAAGGGATACGCAGAATGAATATAGCAGCTGCCGCACTTAAAGCACCGACGGAGGACACTCTCGATGCTTGGCTGAATACACCTCGACTTTCCAAATGCGGCGAGTTTTTCACTCCTTCTGAACCGATGTGGCGACCTGATAAGACAGAAAGAGCTATCAATTGGCAAGCCGCACTCGCTTGTGTTCCGTCTGACTGGCAACGCTGGTTACACGCCGCCTTGGCTTACCGCATGGCGGAGGTCACACAGGCATCTATTAAATCAGCTGTTTCAATTCTTTCGCGCGCGGTGCAGGTAGGGCTAGATCCGCTCAATGAGTATCACCTGATCGATTTGCGCGAGCGTTTTTGTATGAGCGATTTTTCCACCCTGGCTAGTTTCATGAAATTTTGGCAAGAATGTGAATCGCTTGAACAGCGACCATCGCAAGTCTTGATTGATGCTTATGACAAACTACCCAGGAAGAAGCGGCCCCAAATCGATGTCATCTTGCGCTTAGATCCTGAACAGGGGCCGTTCACGCAAGTAGAGCAAGACGCCCTACATCAGTGGGCGCATGAGCAGTTATGTCACGGCAATTTAGATCCTGAGCGCTACCTCTATTTGCGTCTGTTGATGACCTACGGGCAGCGTGGTGCGCAACTACGGATGATGGTCTTTAACGACTTTATCAAAACCGAACGGGGCTATCAGGTTCGAATCTTCTGGGCGAAGCAGAAAGATAATGATGCGGGATGGAGAGCAAAGTCCGAGACCTTTAACTTAGATGAAGATCTTTACAATTTCGTGCAGGCCTATCGGTCGATTGTCCTCGCTCGACTTGAGAAGGAATATCCTGGTCGAGCCGATTGGGATAAAGCGATTGAGCATGTGCCACTTTTTTGTCGCAAGCTGGAAAAGAGAGGAGGAGATTTAAAGCTGACCCCCGTCATAGTTGACGAGCCCGATCAAAATGCGTTGGAGCAGGCACCTCAGGCGAAGTTTCATGCTGCCTCTGGAGTTGTATGGTCTTGGCTGTTTCAAATGGAGAGTATGCCTGACTTTCCCATTTCTTCGCGCACCCATCAGCCTCTGAAAATCAGCAATGGCCATCGCTTCAGGCATACACTTGGCACCGATCTTTCGAACGCAGGGCTGGATGAGTGGTCAATTGCCAGCGCATTGATGCATTCTAATACACGGACCGTCCGTAAATACCGAGCGGTATCGGCTGAGTTGATGAAGCTGATTGACGAGAAGATGAGCGATCATCTCGCGCTTGTCGTAAGAGCTTTTACGGGCACCATCGTGACGGACCGAGTTTCGGCCAAAAATGGAGATCGTATAGACCGCCAGATTGAGGATTTGGCCGTCTGCGGTGCCGATACAGTTTGCCACCTGGACGCCCCATTCACTTGTTACGGATGCAGTAAATTTCAGCCACTCTTGGACGCGGATCACAGAGCAGCACTTGAGCGTCTGGAACGTCGTCGGGCGCAGACCATTGCCACGGATAAAACCACGGGTGTGCTCTGGGATCGTGCCATTTTAGCGTGTCGCAAGATAATTATCGATTGCAACGCGCTGCGTGAATCAGGCAAGGTAGGCGGAAATGACGCATGAGTAAGATCATCGATTTTAAACCTCAGAACCACCTTAAGGCCGCCGCGCAACTGAATGCCTTTGTCGCGTGGGCGACAGCCACTCTGCCTAAGGGCGTTCCTAATGAACGGGTTTATGCGGGGATTCGGTGGGATATGGACTCGTGGCATAAGTCGGGAGTTTCCAATTGCGCCTTCACTGCCCATGGATCACCCAGATATGCGAAGGCGAAAGACAAAAAGTATATGCAGCCGCCGTTCATAGATTTCGCCAAGGCTCTAGTTGTTTATTATAGAGTTTTTCTAGGAAAGCAGTCGGTGAAGGGGTACCTCTCCGCTGCCAAGGCTCTTGAGCTTGCCCTGGTCGAATTGTCTGGAACTCGGGACGTGACAAGACTGTCGGCTGCTATCTGCAATAGAGCCTGTGAACATTTCAAAACAAAACATCCTGACTACATTGCATACCAGCTTAGCAAAAATCTCGAACGGATAGTCAAGTTGATGAGGGAGAAAGGGTTGCTTGCCACCCCCTTTCGATGGTCTTCGCCGCTGCGAATGAAGTCCTCAGGTACGCTGAAGGAACAGAGGGCAAATCGCGACAAAAAATTGCCGAGCCGTGAAGCCATTATAGCCTTGGGGGAGTTGTTTAATAACGATCTGACCAGTCCGCTGGACATTATAACTACATCAGCATGTGTCCTCCTGCTCAGCCAGCCTAGTCGCGTCGGTGAGTTGGCCGATATTGAGCGTGATTTTGTGGTGTTTAAAGAGGGTGCTAATGGCGGCCAGCGCATGTTCCTACGATGGTACGCTGAGAAGGGTTTTGGAGCGACGGTTAAGCCAGTTGTGACCGGCATGGAGCCTTCAGTGGAACGTGTCATTGAGCTGGTGGCTCCGATCACTGATGAGGCGCGCCAGTATGCAGCATGGCTCGAAGATCATCCCGATGAATATCCGTCGCATGAAGGTGTGCCCCTGAAAGGCCAAGATGAACCGCTATCGTATGATGAGGCCTGTGCTGCGCTTAAGTTGCAGAGTGGTCGGCTGGTTTCACGGCGACACATTTTTAAGTATAGATTACTCGACTCTTTAGCAAAAAATAAGGCTCTAAGTCCAGGCGCGCAGGCAGTGCTTGACGAGATAAGGGCAGGATGGGATACCAGCAATGGGGAAAAAATTTATGTGAATGGAAAACTGAGCCACTATGTATTTAACGATAAAGCAGTCATTACGTTGCGTAAACTCAATGTGCTAATGCGCGAAAAGTATCTGCCTAAAGACTTTCCGTACACCACATCTGCCGAAGACGGTAAAAATCGCGTAAAGTACCGTGACGCGTTATTTACGGTGCGAACGGGTAGCCTGCCTAATGAGACAAAGAGTGGAGCCAAAATGGCCCATGACTTTGGAGTGGAGATCGCTACCAAACCTTTCCGATTGAGGAAGCAACTAGGAGAGGCTAAGAATGATCAAAATATTTTTGAGCGGCATGGATATGGTAAGCTTAAGGTGAATACGCATGCTTTCCGTCATGAGCTGAATACTGAGATGCACCGAGCAGGACTTTCACAACTGTTGATCGATGCGTTTTCTGGGCGCACTACTATGGGCTCGGTCTACAACCATGAGACCGTCGAAGAACGTACCCAAAGAGTTGCGCAATATCATCCAAAAACGAAGCGAAGTAACGCTGCTCAGCGGCTGGAAAAGGTCAAAACAAGTCAACCATTGAGTCTCAGTGATGTGAGAGATCTCCATGAGGGTGATCAGGATCTAGTCATCCATCAGACCCACGTTGGGATCTGTGTGCACAACTTTGCCTCCGAACCCTGCCCGAAAATGGGGGCCTGCTTGACATGCGGGAAGCTCGGTTGTGTGAAGGGTGATGATGTGAAGCTCGCAAATCTCAAAGAAGAGCGCGCGGACCTTAAGCGCCGCTATGACAAAGCGCTTGATGCCAAGTCTCGCGATATCTTTGGGGCCTCGGAGTGGGTCAAAAAAGTGGGTATGGATCTCTATAAGTGTAACGCGCTGATCCGAACCCTGGAGAATCCCGAACTCGAAAACGGCGACATCGTGTGGAACGTCGATAATGGTTGGACACTTACAAACAATGCCGCAGCAATGGCAGGGCTGATGGACGCCAACGTCATCGAAGCGAAAAATGAGCAGCTGCCGTCGTTGGATGAGTTGTCAGCAATGTTAGACGATATTGAGGTGTAACTGTGGGGCATTTAACTAAGAAAGATGAAGCCAATATCATCAAGCTGATTGAAGAGTGGTCTGGGCCCAAGCTGACTTGGCCTCTCCTGGTTGAGGCCTGCAAAGCCAAGCTCAATATTAGTCGTGCTCGCCAGTCTTTGATGAAGCTGCCAGCAGTAGATATGGCAATGAAGGATCGCAAGGCTGCGCTTAAAGCATCAACTTCGAAGCCGGGCTGGGTTAAGGATATTCAGCAAGCAAATGAGCGTATTGAAAAGCTGACTGAAGCTAATCAGCAGCTCAAAATGGTTAATAAGAAACTTCTTGAGCGCTTCATTATATGGCAGGCCAATGCGGATATGCATGGCGTATCTCAAGCGAAGTTGGATCGACCGCTGGTTCAGTTCAGGAAGTAGCTTGCAAGACGCTTTAGCGACTTGCTTACTTGTAAGCCTAGGAGTATCGGGTGCGGGCTTTCTGGCTCTTCATTGGCGTTGACTAACTTGCCATGTGATAATCTCATTCTATGCATGAGCTTAACGAGTTTTCCGCCACTGGGTGGGGAAGATAAATCTCCATAAGTCCAAGCAATTTTTCTACGAGCTAAAGCTTTGTGAATACTAACACCCATGACTTCCACTACGACTCAGACCTCATCGGCGGCTCACTGATGGTCCGCGAGTGCCGCATCGTGGCGGAGCTGCTGCTGGCCGGTGTCGATGATGCTGCCTGGAGGGCGGCTATCCTCGACGAGAATCGCCTACAGAAGGCGCGGCCGGCGACAGCTAGGCGCATGGCCCAGGCGATCCGCAAACGCCTGGAGCGGCTTCCCCCGGCGTTCTGGCAGGCACTCCACGATGGGGATGACCAACTGGCTAATCAGGTGGCGTTCTGTGCGGCGCTGGCCCGCAACCTGCTGCTGGTGGAGTTCCTGGAGACGGTAGTGGCCGATGCCTTCGTCACCCATGCTGAAACGTTGGAGCCCTATCAATGGGATGACTTCCTTGCCGACCGTGCTCATCGTGACCCGTCTATTGCGGACTGGGCGCCTTCCTCATGCAAAAAGATGGGGCAGGTAGCCTTTCGCATGCTCTCCGAAGTAGGCTTGATGGAGAGTGCGCGTAGCCGTCGGCTACGACCGCTCATGTTGCGGCCCGAGGTGGTGGACCTGCTGGAGCAGCATCATCTGGTGAGGCTACAGAATTGCCTATCCGCCCTGCGCCCGCGCTAAGCCGCTATGGGAACGGGGGGGGGGCGGTAGCGTGCCTGAGCGTCCGGCATCGCCAGCAAAGGCCGCAGCACGTAGAATCATAGGCATCATAAAAAGGATGCCAGACGCAGGGATGAGAGACGTATGTCACCACCTTCGCAGGGGCCGGCCCACCGAGAAGATCCTCAGTTGAAGGATCGCCTCAACCAGATCGCCGAGAAGATCACCAGCCCGGCTTTCCTCTCCGGCCAGGGCCTGGGCAACGAGATCGGCTTCTGGATCTTCGACTATCCCCCCGAGCACGAACTGCAGGTTCGCGAGTACCTCACCTTCCTGGAAGGGGTGCTGGCCCGTCAGCACAGTGACCTGACGGTCGACCACGTCAACCTGCTGCGCGTGCTGCGCGACTACCTTCAGGAACGTGGCTTTCTCGATAAGGCCATCGCCATGCAGCAGGCCAAAGGTGATGCGGCGTTGCTCAAGGCGCTGCGCGGCCCGTTGCACATGGACAAGTTCGCGCCCTTCCTGATCCGACACGCCCTGTCGGACGACCCCGATATCGTTCTGCTGTCAGGCGTGGGTAGCGTCTGGCCGGTGATGCGTGCCCACAGCTTACTCAATGCGCTGCACGGCAGGCTCGGCCACAAGCCGCTGGTGCTCTTCTATCCCGGCAGCTACGACGGCCAGAGCCTGACCCTGTTCAACCAGATCACCAGCAACCACTACTACCGCGCTTTCTCACTGGTGCCCTGAGGGGCCCGCGATCTGTTGGCCAGCCGGCAGCCTTGCTGCCCTGGCAGCCGCTTTGTTGATCGCCTTGGCCCGCCACGGGAGCGAGGCGTTGCCCGTTAAGGAATCGATTGGACATGCGTATCCAGGACCTCTTCCAGAAACCGCTGCACCGCCCCATCAACGGGGTAGTGAAGGCCGACCAGAAGGACCGCGAAACGGTCTACCAGGAGCTCGACGAGTACGTCGTGACCAACGAGCTGGAGAAGCACTTCCGCGCCTTCTTCGAGTCCTACGCCACGCCGCTCAGCGACCCCTCCATCGCCAACCGTGTGGGGGTCTGGATCTCGGGGTTCTTCGGCTCGGGCAAGTCGCACTTCCTCAAGGCGCTGTCGTACCTGCTGGCCAACATCGAGGCCGAGGACGAGGCCGGCAACCACCGCCTCGCTGCCGACTTCTTCGACGAGCATAAGCTCCACGACCCGATGATCCGCGCCGACGTTACCAAGGCGGTACAGCAGCCGGCGGACGTCATCCTGTTCAATATCGACAGCAAGGCGAGCTCCAACGACGGCGGCAACCCGATCCTCAACGTCTTCCTGCGGGTGTTCAACGAGTACCAGGGCTTCAGCGGCGACCACCCGCATATCGCCCACATGGAACGCCACCTGGCCCAGCGCGGCGTGCTGGAGCGCTTCAAGGCGGCCTTCCAGGAGGCTAGCGGCATGGTCTGGGAGGAGGAACGCGACGGCTTCCAGTTCTATCAGGACGATATCGAGCAGGCGATCAGCCAGGCGTTGGATCTCTCGCCCGAGGCCGCCCACAAGTGGTTCGAGGACTCCGAGGAGACCTTCAGCGTCTCCGTGGAGAACTTCTGCCGCTGGGTGAAGGAGTACCTGGACGCCAAGTCTCCGACCCAGCGCATCGTCTTCATGGTCGATGAGGTGGGCCAGTTCATCGGCAGCAACACCCGGCTGATGCTGACCCTGCAGACCCTCACCGAGAACCTCGGCACCATCTGCGGCGGCCGCGCCTGGATCGTAGTCACCTCCCAGGCCGACATGGACGCCGTGCTCGGCGAGATGACCGCCGCCAAGGCCAACGACTTCTCCAAGATCGCTGGGCGTTTCAAGACCCGCCTATCGCTGTCCAGCTCCAACTCCGACGAGGTGATCCGCAAGCGCCTGTTGGCCAAGACGCCCGAGGCCAGCGGCGAGCTGGCCCAGGTGTTCGAGGCCAAGGGCTCGATCCTGCGCAACCAGCTCACCTTCGACCGCTCTGGCCCCACGCTCAAGAACGTCGATGGCGTGGAGAGCTTCGTCGCCAACTACCCCTTCGTGCCGTACCACTTCCAGCTGGTCCAGAAGGTGTTCGAAGAGATCCGCAAGGTCGGCGCCACCGGGGCGCACCTGGCCTACGGCGAGCGCTCCATGCTCGACGCCTTCCAGATGGCCGCCAAGGCCGTGGGCGACCAGGAGGTCGGCGCCCTGGTGCCGATGCACAGCTTCTACCGCGCCGTGGAGGGGTTCCTCGACACCGCGGTCAAGCGCACCATCGACCAGGCCAGCGAGAACGCCGCACTGGACGCCTTCGACGTGGAGATCCTGCGCACCCTGTTCATGATCCGCTACGTGGATCTGGTCAAGGGCACACTCGACAACCTGGTCACGCTCTCCATCACCCGCATCGACGATGACCGCCTGGCGATCCGCGAGCGCCTGGAGGGCACCCTGGCGCGCCTGGAGAAGGAGAGCCTGGTCACCCGCAACGGTGAGGAGTACCTGTTCCTCACCAACGAGGAGCGCGACATCACGCGCAAGATCAAGGCCACCGAGATCACCAGCAGCGACGAGAACAAGCTGCTGGCCGAGATGATCTACAAGGACCGCCTGCGCGACCGCAACAAGTATCGCTACCCGCTCAACAAGACCGACTACACCATCGGCCGCTACCTGGACGGCCACACCATCGACGGTCGCTTTCAGAGCCAGCTGCGCGTCGAGGTGGTCTCGCCGCTGGATATCGACTACGTCCAGAGCTACGCGGCCCAGAGCGGCGAGGCCGGCTGCATCCACCGCAGCAACGAGAACCAGGGCCAGGTGCTGATCCGCCTCGGCGACAACAAGGCCTTCTTCGACGACCTGCGGACCTACCTCAAGACCGAGAAGTTCATCCGTCTGAACGCCGCCTCCGGCGACAGCAGCGTGAAGCGCATCCTCGACGACCGCGGCCGCGAGAACCAGGAGCGGCGCAAGCATCTGCTGGTGCGGCTGGAGGAGATGCTGCTCGACGCCGACGTCTACGCCCTGGGCCAGAAGCTCGATATCAACCGCAGCCAGCTCAGTGCCCGCCTCGACGACGCTTGCCAGTATCTGCTGGAGAACACCTACAGCAAGCTTGGATATCTGCAGGTGCTCACCCCCGACCCCATGCGCGAGCTGCTCGCCGTGATGACCGCCGACGACATCGGTCAGCAGGCCATCGAGCTCGACGGTGAGGAAGGCAACCCCCAGGCGGTGCGCGAGGTGGAGCAGTACATCGGCCTGCACGGCGGCGAGCCGGTGCCGCTCAACCCGCTGCTGGAGCGCTTCAGCAACCGCCCCTTCGGCTGGCCAGAGGAAGAGACCCTGCTGATCCTCGGGCGGCTGTATGCCGCAGGAAGGCTCACCTTCCACACCGCCGGTCCGGCGCTGCCCGGCAAGGAGGCCTTCGAGCTGCTCAACAACAGCCGGCGTCGCGGTGAGGTGCGGATTCAGAAGAAGCGCCAGACCGACGACGCCGTGCTGCGCCAGGTGCGCAACCTCACCAAGGATCTGTTCACCAAGCTCGGGCCCTCCAGCGAAACTGAGCTCTACGCCTTCTACGTCGAGCAGTTCAGCACGTGGAAAAAGGATCTGGAGGCCTACCGCAGCAAGACTGAGGTGGGCCGCTTCCCGGGGCGTGCCGCCATCGACAGCACCCTCAAGGAGGTCGAGCGGCTGCTGCGCATCGACGACAGCTTCGACTTCTTCAAGGCGGTGGCTGACCAGCAGGAGGCTCTGCTCGACCTCGAAGAGGAGTACCGCGACCTCCACGAATTCTTTACCAAGCAGCTGACCACCTGGAAGCAGCTCGACCAGGCGCTGACCCGCTTCCAGCCCAACCGCCCGGCGCTGGAGAAGGAGCCCGAGGCGAAGGCAGCCCTGGCCGAGCTAGACCGCATCTTCGCCTCCGATGCACCCTACGGCATGCTGCAGAAGGTCGCCGGGCTGATTCACACCGTCGATGAGACCAACACCAAGCTGCTGGAACAGAAGCGTGAACACGCCATCGGCCTGATCGACAAGCGCATCGCCCGGGTCAGCGCCGAGATCGTCAAGAGCGGCATCGGCACACCCGAGCTCAGCAACCGACTGCTGCGCCCGCTGCAACTGCTCAAGCCGGACATCGAGGCGGCCAGTAGCATCGCCCAGATTTACCTGCTGCAGGGCGACACCGCCAACGAGCGTGAGCAGGACAGCCTCGACCAGCTCCACCGCGAGCAGCAGGCCGAAGCCGAACGGCAGCGTGCTGGCCGCAAGGTGGTGGACAACGCCGGCAGCCGCGATGGCGACGCCAAGCCCACGGGTGGCACACGCCCCTCACCCGATACCGACACGCCCGCCAGCGAAGTGCGCGAACGCGCTCCAGTGGCAGCCCCCAAGCCGGTCGCCGAGGTCAGCGTCAGCCAGGTGCTCAGCCGCACCCATGAAGGGGTCTACCTGGAGAGCCAGCAGGAGGTCGACGCCTTCCTCGACGCGCTCAAGCGCGAGCTGGAAGACGCCATCCAGGCCAACAAGCGCATTCGCCTGCGCTGAGCGATTTTCCTTGACAATAGAATGCCACTTCGTCAAGCCTGTCCCGTGTCCTAGGACACGGGACACGACGACTTGGTGACAATATGAAAAGTCAAGATATCGGCCTGCTTTTGAAGCTGGTGGCCCTGAGAAGCAGGGAGGGCCCTGGCCCCGATAGTCACGCCGGCAAGGGATCAAAGGCGCTTCCCGATGACTGGCGGGACTGGGCGCTGGATGACGTCGACATCGACTTGCACCAGGACAGCCTGCCTGGGCTCGAAGACGATCTTCTGCTCGCCCGCTATAGCGTGCGGGCCTTGGCCGAAGCAACCGGGATCAGCAAGAGCCAGGTGAGCCTGGCCCTGCAGCGCTGCCTGGAGGTGGGCCTGGTTCGCAAGGATCGCAAGACCGGCGTACCGCGGGCGAATGCCCGCGCCTTGTTCAACTTCATCGTGCATGGAGTGCGCTATGTGTTCCCTGCCAAACCCGGCGAAATTACCCGTGGCATCGCGACGACCTTCGCAGCGCCGGTGCTGGAGGGCCAGCTGTATAGCTCGGGTGAGCTGCCGATGGTGTGGCCGGATGCCCGGGGCAACAGCAAAGGCCAGGCCATCGAGCCGCTGTTCAAGAGTGTTCCCTACGCGGTTCGGCGAGACCCCGAGCTGTACGCCATGTTGGCCCTGGTCGATGCCATTCGACTGGGCCACCCCCGCGAGAGCAAGGTCGCTGCCGAGCGGCTGGCAGAGTATCTGGAGTAAGCGATGAGCCTATTCGACGATCAGCGTGCCATGCTGCGTCAGGTGGCCGAGGCCCTCGGGGCCGAACTGCGCGATCAAGTGGCCTTCGTCGGGGGCTGCACGACCGGGCTGCTGCTCACCGATGCGTTCACCCGCGAGCAGGTGCGCAGCACAGACGACGTGGATCTGATCATCAGCGTCATGACCTACGCGCACCTGCACCGCTTCAAGGATG
Source organism: Halomonas flagellata (assembly GCF_022487945.1). Taxonomy (NCBI): domain Bacteria; kingdom Pseudomonadati; phylum Pseudomonadota; class Gammaproteobacteria; order Oceanospirillales; family Halomonadaceae; genus Halomonas; species Halomonas flagellata. The sequence continues at coordinate 51,501 of NZ_JAKVPY010000004.1, read as the reverse complement.
CGCTGAAGGCCAAGGGGTTCAAGGAGCCCTCCTCGATGGACGAGGAGATGCCCATCTGTGCCATGAAGCTGGGGGAGCTGCGAGTCGATCTGATGCCGGACCATGACGAGGTGCTCGGCTTCAGCAACCACTGGTACCCCTTGGCGCTGAAAACGGCAGAGCCCGTCTCGTTGGGCGGGGATCTCACCATTCGCGTGGTCACGCCGCCGTTGTTCGTCGCCACCAAGCTGGAGGCCTACAAGGGACGCGGCGAGGGTGATCCTTTGTCGAGCCACGACATCGAGGACATCCTCAATCTCGTGGACGGTCGTCCCGAGCTACTCGATGAAGTGCGAGCGGCTGACAGCGCACTCCAGGCCTACATCGCCGCTGAGCTCAGCGAACTCCTCGGCAAGGATGATTTTGGCTATGCCGTGCAGAGCCAGGCCGGCGACCCGGACCGGGAAGCGCTGCTCTTCGAGCGTCTGGAGAGCCTGGTCGGGGAGCGAGGCTGATGCGAGCCAGATGGTTCAGCCAGCAAGGCCGCGATCGAGCCCGCAACAGCGATGCCGCAGCCGTGGGTCAGCTAGACCAGCATCTCCTGGCGGTGTTGGTCGACGGCGCAGAGAAAGGCCCCCGAGGCGCCGAGCTGGCCGGGCACTGGGCCGAAGTCGTTCTGCAAGCGCTGGCTGAGGCATCTGCTCGCTCACCGACGGCGGTTCATGCTTGCCTCAAGCAGGAACAAGCCCAGCTCCGACACGGCTTCCTCCGCGATATCGCCAGCTACTGCATGGTCAGCCTCGACCTGAAGACACTGGCAGCCCAGGTCTGGCACTGCGGCGACTGCCGGGTAGGCCTACGACTCCAGACCGAGACGCGATGGCTGACCACACCGCACATTCTGGCGCAGCAGCCCGGTCTACCGTCCTCACGCTCAAGTCAAGAGCAGGACCGGCAGGAGCATCAGCTGACCCGTTGCCTGAACGCCAAACGTTTCAGAGCCCCCGATTACCACGTTTTCTGGCTGCAGCAGGGCCAAACTGTAGCGCGTCAATCTGGATGAGAAGCCAGCGACAATCTGGATGAGAACCGGGGTGTCGCGGCCCCTTCTCTTTCACCCTTCCTTGCCTGGTGCACAAGGGGTGTCATTCGAGTCCGTGTCGCTGGGCGACACGGGATGGCTGGTCTTGAGTGTCGCGCGCGTTGCCGGTCGCCCGCGTGAGCGCTTGTTGTCCATCGCGGTGCGGCGACGATAGCTGTCGACGTTGAGCTCGAAGAGGGTGGCGTGGTGAACCAGGCGGTCGACGGCGGCCAACGTCATGGCGGGATCGGGGAAGATCTTGCCCCACTCGCCGAACGGCTGGTTGGCGGTGATCAGCAGCGAGCGTTGCTCATAGCGCGCGCTGATCAGCTCGAACAGCACACTGGTCTCGGCCTGGTCCTTGGTGACGTAGGCCAGGTCATCGAGGATCAGCAGGTGGTACTTGTCGAGCTTGGCGATGGCGGCCTCGAGGGTGAGCTCCCGACGGGCCACCTGGAGCCGCTGCACCAGGTCGGTGGTGCGGGTGTAGAGCACCCGATAGCCCGCCTCCACCAGGGCCAGGCCGATGGCCGCCGCCAAATGGCTCTTGCCCCCGCCAGGAGGACCGAACAGGATCAGGTTGGCGCCTTCGTCGAGCCAGCGGTCGCCGCTGGTCAATGCCATCACCTGGGCCTGGGAGACCATCGGCACCGCCGTGAAGTCGAAGCCGTCGAGCGTCTTGCCCGGCGGCAGCCGGGCAGCGGTCAAGTGGCGCTCGAGCCGACGCCGGGCACGTTCGGCGAGCTCGTGTTCGGCGAGGGTGGCCAGCAGCCTCGCCGCCGGCCAGCCCTCCTGATCGGCTTGGTCGGCGAAGCGCGACCACACGGCCTTGATGGTGGGCAGGCGCAGGTCGTTGAGCATCAGGGTGAGCCGCGCGGCGTCGGTCATCGAGGAAGCACTCATGCCACGCCTCCCACCGCCGGACGATCCATCAGCGCGTCATAATCCACCAACGATCCCAGTCGCACCTCGACGTGGGGCAACTCGCTTGGGGCGGGACCGAAGCGTTCCCGCAGCGCGTCGAGGTGCGGCAACTCGCCGGCCTCGAGTAGCGCCTCCAGGTGCTGCGCGAGTGCCGCTTCACAGCCCCGCTCGTGGGCCAAGGCCAGCAGACCGACCATGCAGCGGCAGGCCGGACGGGGGTCACCTCCGGCAAGCAAGGCGTCGAAGGTGCGCCGATAGGCGTCCCGCGGGAACAGCTGGTCGCGGTAGACCAGGTTCAACAGCGCCATCGGCTTACGCCGCAGGGCATGAATGACGTGATGGTAGTTGACCACATGGCCATGCCGGCCGCCGCGCTGGGCGCGCCCGCGGGGCAGGGTCATCAGCGCGCTGCCGCCGATGAACACCTCCAGGCGATCGTCATACAGGCGCACCCGCAGCTGATGGCCAATCAGCCGGGAAGGCACCGAGTAGAACACCTTGCGCAGCGTGAAACCGCCGGAGGACGTCACCCGCACCCGGATCTCCTCGTAGTCCTGGCTACGTTGCCGGGGCAGCGGCTGCAGCATGGCGCGTTCGGCGTCGATGCGGGGCTGATGGCGAGCGTTGCGCCGACTGACCAGTTCATCGATGAAGGCCCGGTAGGCGGTCAGGTCATCGAAGTGGCGTGAGCCGCGCAGCAGCAAGGCATCGCGGATCGCGAGCTTGAGGTGCCCATGGGCACTCTCGATACTGCCGTTCTCGTGGGCCACGCCGGGATTGTTGCGGCTCGGCAGCATGCCGTAGTCCCGGCACAGCGCCTCATAGCGCTGGGTGAGATCATCCTGTGCCGCCTGCTCGAGATTGCGAAAGGCCGCTGACAGGCTGTCGGTGCGGTGCTCGCGCGGGGCGCCGCCGAGTGCCCACAAGGCGTTCTGCAGCCCCTCTGCCAGTGCGACGAAGCTCTCGCCGCCCAGCACCACATGGGCGTGCTGGAAGCCGCCATACACCATCCGGAAGTGGTACAGGCGATGATCCAACGGTCCCTCGGCCACCGTGACCTGCAGGTCGGCCATGTCGGTGAAGTCGGAGAGGCCCAGGCATCCCGGTTCGTGGGTCTGGCGGAAGATGACTTCCTGCTCCGGCCCATGCACCGCGCGCCAGGCACGCACCCGGCGCTCCAGTGTCCGGCGGATACCGTGCTCGAGCTCGGGATGGCGGCGCCGCAATTCCTCGAACAAGGCGACCGACCGCAGCCCTGGTGCCGCTTCCAGCAAGGGAACCACCTCCTCCTCGAAGAGACCGGCCAGCGGATCCGGTCGACGCCGTGTGCGTGGTGCCGCCGTTTGCGACGGCAACCGAGGATCTTCCTCGAGGCGGTAAGCAGTGGCGGTGCTGAACGCGGCCTTGGCAGCGGCGGCGGCGGGACTATCACTACGGCGAAAAGTCATGTAAAGCCTCACTTGGTGATCGGTGATGTGTCGTCCCGGCACGAGGTGATCCTCTTTGGCGAGAAGACCACTCTATGCCGGGTTGGCCGCGATCACCCGGCGGGCTCCCTGAGGGGAGCCCGCCGTCCTTCACTCGCCGAGGTCGCTCGGGCTACGCCCTCACGACCTCGGCGACACAAGGTCTCGGCTTTCTCATCTTGATTGTCGCGTGACTCTCAACTTGATTGTCGCTCTACACCGAACGCCTGTTACTCGCCGCCAAGCGCTGCGAGATGGACAACCTGGAACACCTCGCCACCACCTGCGAGATCGTCGGAGACATCAGTCGTTTCATTCACGCGCTGCAGAAAGAGCGCGGTGCCTCCAACGTCTACCTGGCTTCCCGGGGTGAACGCTTCGCCGACCATCGCCAGGAGCGCATCGAGGAGTGCCTGCAAACCGAACGGATCATGCGCCAGCGCCTGGATGCCCTGGCCAGCGACGGCAGCAGGCCAGCGGCCGGTTCACGGCTACTCGAGCGCATCGCCCGGGTCTGGCATGCCCTGGACAGCCTCGGCGCTCTGCGCCGCCACATCGAGACCCAGGCAATCACCGCCGACGAGGCGACCCTGACCTTCAACCGGCTGATCAGCGGCCTGCTCTCGGTGGTCTTCGACGCCGCAGACACCGCCGGCGACCCGGAGATCACCCATGCCCTGGTGGCCATCTTCCACTTCATGCAGGGCAAGGAGCTGGCCGGCCAGGAACGCGCCTGCGGCGCCATCGGCTTCACCGCCGGTGGCTTCGACACGCTCCACCGCCGACTGCTGCTCCATCTCGTCGACGCCCAGCAGCGCTGCTTCGACACCTTCACCGAGTTCGCCACACCGGAGGCGCGTCGCCACTGGCATGAAGGCCTGCCACCCCGCACCCAGGCCGGCATCCAGCAGTTGCGGGAAATGGCCTGCCACGAGATCCCCCTTGCCACTACCAGCCGCAGTCTCGGCGAGACCTGGTACGAGCTGACCACTCGACGCATCGACGCCATGAAACGGGTGGAGGATGCCCTGGCCGCCGAGCTCTCGGAGATGTGCCGCGGCAAGATCGCCGCTTCACGCCAGCAGATGGCCGATCTCGAGGCCCTGCGTGCCACCCTGGCGTCGAACGATTCACCGCCCCCCGTGTGCCAGCAACTGGTCGACCTGTTCGGCGGCGAACCCTGCCGCGAGTTGGGCACCCTGACCGCCAATGTCGTCGACTCCCGGCTCAATCGCTCGCTGATCGACCTGATGCAGGCCCAGGCCTCGCGGCTTCAGGCCCTCGGCGATGAGCTGGAGAACACCCGCAAGGCACTGCGCGAGCGCAAGCTCGTCGAGCGTGCCAAGGGACTGATCATGGCCCACCAGGAGATGACCGAAGAGGAGGCCTACCGTTTCCTGCGCAAGGCCTCCATGGACCAGTGCAAGAGCATGGCCACCATGGCGCGATCCATTGTCGACCTCTCCGATATCCTGCAGAAACGCCGCGATTGACGCACGGCCCTGGAGCGATCGAAGCGGAGAATCCCGCCGGCAACGCCAGGCAACCTGTGGGACTTAACGCTGATCTACTGCGAAACCCGGTCTTTCGGCCGACTTCATTCGATCTGATTCGTTAAATAACCCGCTATTCGCTCCATCATATCGATAAACTTGACTCGAAATCCGTGTCTCTCGCGACGATCGGTCAAATCCGACCGGCTGCTAGCCCGGATGTTGCATCAGGTGCCGCGATGATCGCGCAGCCAATTGGTTTCACAGGCTTTATCCCGATCGAGCGCCGTACCGGGGTGTACGGTCGAGTGAGGGAGAAAAGCCTGTGGGATCAAGGGGCAAGCGAGGGCGAGAGCAACTTGGTGCAATATTCGGGCTAGACTGCAGAGGATCACCGGTGGCGGAGCATCCGCCACCCTTTCCTTCCCCTGGACCGAGCAGGAGGAGAACATGAAGGATGGAATGACGGCCCGTGGCAGCTGCCTGTGCGGCGCGGTGCAACTGGCCGTGCAGGCCGGCCGACAGAACATCGGGGCCTGTCACTGCCAGATGTGCCGCACCTGGGGCGGTGGCCCCCTGCTGGCCCTGGAGACGGTCACGCGGGTCGAGATGGAGGGCGAGGAGAATATCACCGTCTACGCCTCGTCGGATTGGGCCGAGCGCGGCTTCTGCCGCCACTGCGGCACGCACCTGTTCTACCGGCTGAAGAGCGGTGACCACTACGCGATCCCCGTGGGCCTGGTCGATGGCGGTGAAGCCTGGACCTTCGATACCCAGATCTTCATCGACGAGAAACCGGCCTTCTACACCTTCGCCAACACGACGAAGAACCTGACCGGCCAGGAGGTGTTCGAGGCCTTCCAGGGCGGCAAGGGCGACTGAGCGGGGCGATGCGGGGACCTGGCGGGCCATCCTCCCGACTCGGACACCTCGATGTCCGCCGGGTCCGGCCAGGCGATGTCGGTCCCACCGTCCGCCAGGCCGGGCCCCGCCCGGGGCTTCGCCCTACGCTCGCGTCCTCGATATCGACGACCCGGGCATGATGCTCTTACCTCCTCTCACCGACCTTCCTCCATACTATCGCACTATTTTTCTCATCCAACTTCAGGAGAATATGGGCCGAACCCGCGGGCCATGTCTTTGTTAATTCCTGTTGATACAGAAAGATATCGTCCCCCTATTACCTGTCATCTCTGTTTCCAAAATAGTCGGGGATGTAACCAGACTTTACACCGGCAGGTGGAACGACAATACTTCCCATGGCTCCCGTTGCCGTAATGGCACTACGAAGCGGACACCAGGATGAATGTCCCTCGTAGACTGTCGCTTTTATCCGACGCAGCATCGTCAGCATTATGCGACACCACTTGCCCTTCCATGGCCGACCAGAGGATGTCGCATCAGACCAGGCTGCCCGGATATGAAGAACGTGAAACTATCCATATCACCCTTTTCTCGGTGGCCGACCTGGCGGTTTCAGGATACAGGAAGCAATGATGATGCCGGATACATCACGACGACTGTTGCTGGTGGGAAACAAGTGGCTGTCTCGCGACATCATGCAGGCGATGACGCCCTATGGCTGGTCCATCACCCATTCGGAAACGCCCGAAGAGGCGACGATTCGCTTGTCCGAGAATGACCATCGCGTCGGCGTCATGCTGATAGAATCCAACAGCGCTCGCTACCAGAGATCGATGGAAGAGCTCATCTGTCGGGAAAGAGTGTGCTGGCTTGCCATCCTCGACAGCAGTCTCCTCTCCCATCCCGATACTCGCCTGTTCATCCACCAGGCCCTCTACGCCTATCAAACCCTCCCCTTCGATCCACAAAAGACCCATACCCTGCTCGAATCCGCCCTGGACATGGCCAATATCTCCCCGACGGTCACCATCGGGAGATCCTGGTCGTCCCATCGAGCCAACGAATACGGCATGGTCGGTAATTCCGCCATGACGACACGGCTCTACCAGGCAATCGACAAGATCGCCGCCGTCGAGGCCCCTGTCCTGATCACCGGGGAGTCAGGTACCGGAAAGGAACTGACGGCCCGTGCCATCCATGAGCACTCGACGCGTCGCAGCGGCCCTTTCAACACCATCAACTGCGGCGCCCTGCCGGCGGGCCTGATCCAGTCGGAACTCTTCGGTCATGAGAAGGGGGCCTTCACCGGCGCCAGCCAGAGCAAGGCCGGCATCATCGAATCGACGAGCGGTGGTACCCTCTTCTTCGATGAGATCGGCGATCTTCCGTTGGACATGCAGGTCAATCTGCTACGCTTCCTGGAAAACCATCGGGTGATGCGAGTGGGCGGCTTGAAGGAACGCCCGGTCGACGTTCGCGTACTCGCCGCGACGCACGTCGACCTGGAAAAGGCTGTCAGGGAAGGCCATTTCCGGGAAGACCTCTACCACCGGCTCAATGTCCTTCAGGTCTGCACGCCGGCGCTGAGGGAGCGCCCGGAGGACATCGATCCCCTGGCGAGGTTCTTCTTCCGGAAGTTCTCCCGCGAAAGATCGGCCGGTGTCCGCGGTTTCAGCCGAGAAAGCATGATCGTGATGCGACAGTATGGTTGGCCCGGCAACATCCGCGAGCTCGTCAACCGAGTGCGGCGCGCCATGGTCATGTGTGACCAGCGCCTGATTACCCCCGCGGATCTGGGCCTCGAGCGACGGCAGTGTGCCTTCCGGCATGCCGTGATGCTCGAGCAGGCGCGCGACATCGCCGAACGGGAAGCGATCAGGTCAGCACTGGCACGCAACAAGCACAAGATCCTGCATGCGGCGCGTGAGCTGGGCGTCTCCCGGGTCACTCTCTATCGTCTTATCGAGAAGCACGGCATTGATCGACACAGCGTATCCGTCGATGATGAGGAGGCAGACCAGCCGCCCAGGGTCACACCACTGCCGTCACTCTGACCCCAATGCCGTCTGTCCCAGGTCATGACAACACCAAGCAACAAGGGAACCACCGCATGGCATGCACAGCAAAGCAAGTCGTCTCCGCCACCGGTCTCGTATCGCTACTGGGATGTAGCCTGGCATGGGCCCAGCCAGCACCCCAGGATCAGGGTGGCACACCGGTACAGCCCGTCGGCCAGCGCCCGCCCCCCCAGGAAGCGGCCCCCCCCGAGGTCCAATCCATCCCGGAGATCGGCGGCGTGCTGACGCCCCGGGGGCAACTGGTGCTGGAGCCGGAGTTCCAATACTCCCACACCAGCGTCAATCGCCTGACGTTCCGCGGTGTGGAGATTCTCAGCACCCTGCAGATCGGTGTGCTGACCGCCGATGATATCGACCGGGATACCCTCGGCGCCGCCCTGACCGGTCGCCTGGGGGTCACCGATCGCCTCGAGCTGGAGCTGCGTCTCCCCTATCTCTACCGTCAGGACAAGATTGCAAATGATGTCGAAGAGCCTCCTTTCAGGCTCGAGAGAGAAGAGACCGGCAATGATCTGGGCGATATCGAGGTCGCGGCTCACTACCAACTGAACCGCGGGCTGGACGGCATGCCCTTCTTCGTGGGCAACCTGCGCTACAAGTCCACCACCGGGCAGGGGCCCTTCGATGTCGACCGCGATGCCAACGGCCTCGAGGAAGAGCTGGCCACGGGCTCCGGCTTCCATGCCATCGAGCCGAGCCTGACGGTGCTCTTCCCCTCGGCGCCGGCGGTCTACTTCGCCAACCTGGGCTATCAGTTCCATCTCGAGGACGACGTCAACGAGCCGGTCGGCGATTTCGTGGTCGAGAAGGTCGACCCGGGCGATGCCGCGCGGCTGAGCTTCGGCATGGCCTACTCCATCAACCCCAAGACCTCCTTCACCCTGGGCTACAAGAACGACTTCATCGTCGAGACCGAGACGACCTTCGTCGACCCCGATACCGGGGTCTCGACGACGGAGGATTCCGGAACCCTGAACGTGGGCTCGCTGCTGCTGGGCTGGTCCTACCAGTTCAACCAGGACGCCGCGCTCAACTTGAACCTGGAGCTCGGCGTCACCGACGATGCGCCGGATGCCATGCTGACGTTGAGGGCGCCCTTCGGCATGAATGTCTTCTAAGGCAAGGCCCATTCGGGACACCCCGCCTCGAAGACAGAGGCTGCCTGCCGGCAGCCTCTTCACCTTCCCGCTCGACGACGTTCCAACTTGCCCACTCGGCTCCGCTGGATCGATGCCCACGCCGTTAGCGAACGATTCCCTGCAGGGCATTGAGGATCCTGGCCTTCTGCTGCGCCGACCTCAGCTCACCGATATTGTTGAGCTGAACGCTGATATCGATGTCGTTGTGGATGGTCTGGCCGGAGGCGGTGGTGGCCAGGGTGCTGACGACGGCCTGCCGCGTGATGCGGTGCAGGGCCGCGGTGCTGCCGATGCCGCCCGGGCCCTCGACCACGATGCCGGAGAAGTCGGTGAGACCGGACAGATCCAGCCCGCCCCCTCCGCCAGTCCCGGCAATGGTAGCCGCACCGGTCGAGCCCGGCCCCACCAGGGTCACGGGGCTACCGCCAGCATTGCTCAGGGTCTGGGAGAGCACCTCGATCCCGCCGCTGTTGCGGAAGGCCACCTCGGTCTCGTAGCGGATGGTGTTGTTGATCAGGGTGGTCAACTTGGCGCCGAAGTTCAGTTCCATTCCCGCCAGGTTGAAGCCGCCGCGCAGGGTATCGAGCTCGGCAGCGGCTATCACCTCGCCCCCATGGTAGACCCCGGCATCATCCGGCCGGGGCTGGACGCCGGGCTCCACATAGGGGAAGGCCGTCGCCGCCAAGACGGGCGATGCCGCCGTCGGCACCAGGGACATGGCCCCGGCCAACAGCACGGCAGGCAGGAGCCTGTGCCCGAGAGGCCCGGTTCCCTGGTGCACCGCGTGTACGTTCATGGTCGGTAACTCCTGTGAGTGATTACCTACCCAGTTCGGTAATGCCCGGCAGCGACAGCAGATTGGCTCCGACGTTGTAACGCTGTACGCCCTCCGCGATGGGCGGGGAGGGACGGACGCGCCAGTCACGCTTGCTGTTGAAGTTGCGCTGGGCCACTTCCAGTTCCGCCCGGGCACCGAGCACCGTACCGGTCCAGAGCGTCTCGAACATCTCCTTCGGGACCACGACGGTCCCCGCCGCCGGGTCTCCCACCAGGACGTTCTCCCGGTCGACGCCCTTGACGACGACGAAATGCTTGTACCCCCCGGTATTGACCAGGGTGATGGCGGGCACACCGATGCGCATGAAGTCGTCCAGGGAGATCTTGAAGCCATCGGAGTCGAGCCCCTGGGTGTCCAGGTAGCGCTTCATGTCCAGCATGGAGAAGCCATGGGTCTGGATCTGCTCCGCATCACCGTGGCGGATCATCGACTCGAAGACCTCGGCCTCGGTGGTCTCCCGGTCGTAATGGAAGGTCAGCAGGGTCGCCACCGCCGCCGAGCCGCAGCTGAAGTCGTACTGCTGCGGCACCACCCTCTCCCAACTGAGCTCCGAGAGGCTCTTGGCCTGGACCTGGAAGGAGCCGAAGCGGTTCGAGATGTTGACCGAACCGGCCTCCACGCTCGCGGCGATGCCGCCTCCCAACAGTGCCAGCAGCGCCGCCAGTAGCAGGGAGCGTTTCGCTGAATCTCTCATGGGCCTGTGCCTCTAGCGTTCCTCGTTCAAGGACCGTGCTGCTGGATCAAGGATTCTGGATATAAACGCTGATGCCGATGGCGTTGTTGACGGCATTGGCATTGCCGGTGATGCTGTTGAAGATCCCGGTACCGCTGAAGTGGCCCATGCTCCCCTGTTCGAAGGTGATGGAGCCGGTCATCATGTCGCCGTTGATGACATTGAAATCGGAGCCGACGGAGATGGCATTCAGGTCCTGGATGCTCTGCACATTGACGCTGTCGAGGTGGACGTTGACACCCTCCCGACCCCGCGCCTGCGCCATCGCCTCGAGATCCATGCTCGGCAGGGCCTCGAAGCCGGAACCGGAAGAGGGAATACTCCCACCGACTTCGCCCGCATCGGCGTAGCCCATTCCCGCCCCGCCCGCCGACAGCACGACCAGGGTTGCCAGGAGTCGCCGGCGGAATCGCTCTCGCCGCGGGACAGTCATTATCGCCTTCATCGCCTAGCCTCCTTCCGGACTTTCCCGGGTCTCCCCGAGCGGTGGAGGAACCGGCGGAGCGTGCTCCGCCAGTTCCCGGACGCGACAACTCATGCCCGTCCCTGGGCCAGGTGATTCGATTAGTTGCCGCCGATGCTTACATTGCTGTGAGCGGCAACGCTGGTGCCGGCCAGCTGCGAGTTGTAGAGGCCGGTGGAGACGTTCATGTTGCTGATGCCGCCGAACACACCCCCGCCGACGGACACGCTGGCCGCACCGGTCGAGAAGACCGCCGCTCCACCGTTGCCGCCATTGCCGCCGGCCCCGCCGTTGCCGGCCGTGGCCATGGCATCGCCGGTGGTACCGCTGCCGTTGCCGCCGTTGCCGCCACTGCCATTGCCGCCGTTGCCGGCTGTGGCGTTGGCATTGCCACCATTGCCGCCGTTGCCGGCCGTGGCGGAACCACCGCCGGTACCGGTACCGGTGCCGGTGCCGTTGCCGGCCCCGCCATCACCCGAGGATGCACTGGCGGTGGCAGCGGAGTCGGCCGCGGCATCCTGAGCACCCCCGGCAGTATTATCATCGTCGACATCTTCACCGGCGCTGAGGCCTGCAAGGTTGGCGCCCAGGGAACCGGAGGCCGCACCGGCGCCGGTGCCGGTATCGCCACCGTCTCCGGCACCGAGTCCACCGCCGAGGCCCACGCCGACGCCAGTCGCCTCACCGCCTCCGGCACCGTCACCGCCGACGGCCAGGGCCGTGCCACCGTCACCGCCATTACCGTTGCCACCGTTACCGCCGGCACCGATGCCGATATTCACCGCTGCCGCCGCACCGCCGGCGCCGCCGCTGGCCCCAGTGGCACCTGCGCCACCATTGATATGGATGCCGGCGCCATTGACGGTGGAGTGCATCTCCTGCAGCGAGATCACGCTGGTGGAGGTGTTGTGGGACTCGCTCATGGCCCAGGCGTCGCCGCCACGGCCGACGGAACCGCCGCTACCGCCGGTCCCGCTACCGGACCCAAAGCCGCCTGCGCCACCGGTCCCCCCATTGGCCCCGCCGGAGTCATCATCGTTCGTGCCACCGTTGGCGTTGCCGCCGCCGCCGCCAACCCCCAGGCCGAAGCCGCCACCACCATCTGCATTGCCACTGCTACCGCCTATGGCAACTGCCGTGGAATCCACCTCCTGATCAACGCTATCTGCAAAGCCGGCACTCGGGTTCGCATGGGCCGTGGAGATCGCCATCACCAGCGCCAGCAAGGGAGTACCCGCGACTACCAGAAACTTTTTCATGATCGTTGCTCCATTCAGTTCGACTGGGCCTTCGTTGCATTACTGCGTTTCACTGCGAACTGGTGTCATTGCATCGAAGGCCGTCAGCCCCTTGAACGTCGATACCCGCTCGCAGTCATGGACTCTAGAGCACGCCCCATGCCAGCACGGCCTCAATCAGCGAATGAAACACCTTAAAAACAATATGTTAAAAATAAACTGACAACACCGGAGCACGCGGCACCGGCCAGGGAGAGGAGGGATAGTGTTAAGGGCGTGAAGCAGTAAGGGCAGCGAAGGGGTCTTCAACCCTCCGCTGCAAGCAAAAGTTCAGGTAAATCAGCCCAGTCGTCGGAGTGCCAAAAAATGGAAAGGCGGCGTTACAGTACGCCGCCTGGAAGGCGGGGAAACCGCCCGGGGATGGCCGGGCGACCGGGGTTCGTGTCAGCGCTCCCTCAAGGGTCCGTGGCCCCGCTCGATTCCGGACGGGACGGGGAAGCCGGACTGGCCTCGACCATGCGTACCACGCTGCCCACCACGATCAGGCAGGGCGAGGGCAGCGGCTCCGCCTCGAGCCTGGCGGGCATGTCGGCCAGGGTGCCGGTGAGCGATTGCTGCTCGGGCAGGCTGGCATTGGCCACCAGCATGATCGGCCAGTCGTCGGAGAGCCCGGCGCGGCGCAGGCCGACACAGATCGCCGCCACCTTGGAGAGTCCCATGTAGAACACCAGGGTCTCGTCCCGGCGAGCCAGCGATGCCCAGTCGGGCTCGCCATCCTCGCGGCAGAGCTGGGCGGTGACGAAACGCAACTGCTGGGCGTGGGCACGGTCGGTGAGCGGGATGCCCATGCCCGCACAGGCCGCAGATGCCGCGGTGATGCCGGGCACGATCTCGGCGGGAATGCCGGCCTCGGCCAGCGCGGCGAGCTCCTCGCCCATGCGCCCGAACACCCCCGGATCGCCCCCCTTGAGGCGCACCACCGACTTGCCCTGCCCCGCCAGTTCGACCATCAGGGCCCCGATCTCGGCCTGGGGCACGCTGTGATGGCCGCTGGCCTTGCCCACGTAGTAGCGCTCGCGCCCAGCGGGAATCAGCGCCAGCACCTCATCGCCGACCAGGCGGTCATAGACCACCGCGTCGGCCTGCATGAGCAACCGCGCGGCCTTGAGGGTCAGCAACTCCACATCACCGCTGCCGGCGCCCACCAGGTAGACGCGCTCGGGGCGGCACTCCCCCCGCAGCGGCAACGTCACGCCGGCCTCGCCGGTCGTACCCTTCAGCCCCTCCAGGTACCGGCCGGCCGCGGCTCCGAGGCGTGCCAGGGCGCCGGGGACGTCAGGCGACGTCAACGATTTCAGGCTTCGGCTCAGTGTGCGCATGGGCCCTCTCCTCTTCGGCACTTTCTTCGATAAGGGACTTCAGTTCGGGGATGCAACTGCCGCACTGGGTGCCGCAGGCCAGCCGTGCACCGAGCGCCTCGACGCTGGTGTCGCCCCCTTGGATGGCCGAGACGATGGAGGAGCGGCCCACCTGGTGGCAGCTGCACACCACCGGGCCGCTATCGGCGGCGCCGTCGTCGCAACCGGCCAGCAGTCGTCGGCGACGGGCCGCATCCAGCGATTCGCCGCGGGCGCTCTCCTGGAAGCGCTCGTCGAGCCAGGCCAGGCCGGGAAGCTCCCGGGGAGGCGCCACCATCAGCCACCAGCGCAGGCGACCCGCCTCGATCCCCGCGGCCCGCAGGCGTCCACTGGCCGGGTCCTCACACCACAGCGCCGGGGCCACCGGCAGGTGCCGGGCCAGCCAGGCCGGCCAGTCGGGGCGCTCGCCCGACTGACCGCCGGCCAGCTGCCAGCGCTGGCACCCGCCAAGGGGAATGCGCGCCCAGTAGTCGGCAGTGTCACACCAGTCGGCATCGACCGCCAGGTCGGCGGCCACCAGCAGGGTCGCTTCCCAGCCAGCCGCCAGCGGTTCGAGCGCCACCGCACCGTGCTTGGACTCGGGCTGCCCCGACACCGGGTCGAGGTGCGCCTCGAGCAGTCCCCCCATGCTCGCGCAGCCGCTGAACTGGCCGGTCCAGTGCATGGGCACGAAGACCTCGCCACGGCGCTGCCCCTTGGAGAGCCGCACCCGGCCCAGGTAGTCGCCGCCGGCGCCGGTCAAGCGCGCCAGCTGCTGATCGGCTACACCGCAGGCGGCCGCATCCTCGGGACTCACCTCGATAAAGGGCTCGGCGCGGTGGTTCATCAGCCGCGGCGCCCGGCCGGTGCGGGTCATGGTGTGCCACTGGTCGCGCACCCGTCCGGTGTTGAGGCGCAGCGGGCGTGCCTCGCTGAGCGCCTGCTCGGGCTCGCGCGGCCACACCGGGATCAGCCTGGCCAGGCCATCGGGGGTGGCGAAACGGCCATCCTCGAACAGCCGCGCCGTCCCCTGCGGTGCCCGGGCCGTCACCGGCCACTGGATCGGGGCCAGGGCGTCATAGGCCGCCCGGTCGAGCCCGGCCAGGCCGGAGATATCGAACAGCCGGGCGGACTCGGAGCCGGCCAGGTTCTCGAACCCCGACAGCCGGGCATGCTCGTCGAAGATCTCGCTCGGATGCTCGAAGGCGAAGGCCTCGCCGAACCCGAGCCGGTGGGCCACCTGGGTGATGATCCACCAGTCGTGACGCGCCTCCCCCGGCGGCGGCAGGATGCCGCGCTGGCGGGAGAGGCGTCGCTCGGAATTGGTCACGGTGCCGTCCTTCTCCGACCAGCCCGAGGCCGGCAGCACGATGTCGGCGTAGGGCAGCAGGTCGGTGTCGGCCACGCACTCGGAGACGATCACCAGCGGACACTTCGCCAGGGCCCGGCGCACCCGGTGAACGTCGGGTAGACTGACCGCCGGGTTGGTGGCCATGATCCATACCGCCCGCACCTCGCCCCGCTCGATCGCCTCGAAGAGCTCCACCGCCTTGTGGCCCGGCCCCTCGGGCAGGGTCGGGACAAGCGATTCCGTCGTCCAGAAGCGGGTGACGCGGTCGATGGCGCCGGGGCTGTGGTAGTCCATGTGGGCGGCCAGCTGGTTGGCCAGGCCGCCCACCTCGCGCCCGCCCATGGCATTGGGCTGGCCGGTGATCGAGAAGGGGCCGGCACCGGGCAGCCCGATCTTGCCGCCGGCCAGGTGGCAGTTGATGATGGCGTTGCACTTGTCGGTACCGCTGGAGGACTGGTTGATGCCCTGGGAGTAGAGGGTCACCACGTGCAACTGGCTGGCGAACCAGTAGAAGAAGGTCTCGAGACGCTCCGGGTCGACATCGCAGTCGGCGGCGATGGCCTCCACCGAGTCGTCCTCCTCCCGGGCCGCCGCCAGGGCGGCATCGAAACCGGTGGTGTGTTTCTCGAGATAGACGCGATCCAGCTTGCCCTTGTTGGCCATCCAGGTCAGCAGGCCGTTGAACAGCCGGGCGTCGCTGCCGGGCTTGAGGCCCAGGTAGAGGTCGGCGATCTCGCAGGTGTCGGTCACCCGGGGGTCGATCACCACCACCCGCAGCAGCGGATTGCGACTCTTGGCGGTGCGCAGGCGCTGGTAGAGCACCGGGTGGTTCCAGGCCAGGTTCGAGCCCACCAGCACCACCAGCTCGGCGTCTTCGATATCCTCGTAGTTGCAGGGCACCGCATCGGCCCCCAGGGCGCGCTTGTAGGCCGCCACCGCCGAGGCCATGCAGAGTCGCGAGTTGGTATCCAGGTGCGGGGTGCCGAGGAAGCCCTTGAACAGCTTGTTGGCGACGTAGTAGTCCTCGGTAAGCAACTGCCCCGAGAGGTAGGCCGCCACCGCGTCCTTGCCGTGGTCGCGGCGAGTCGCCTGCAGCCGGTCGGCCACGGCATCCAGCGCCGTGTCCCACTCCACCTCGACGCCGTCGACGCGGGGGCGGGTCAGCCGGCCGTGGTCCCCCAGGGTCTCGTGCAATGCCGAGCCCTTGACGCACAGCCGCCCGAAGTTGGCCGGGTGATCGGCATCGCCTTCCACCCCGGTGATCCGGTCGTTCTCCACGCAGGCCAGTACGCCACAGCCGACGCCGCAGTAGGGGCAGGTGGTTCGGGCCTGATGCATGACGATCTCCTGTCGCAGTCGGTCGGGAAACGACGACGCCCACCAGCGGCCTCCCTGTTAATGGGCCGCTGGCGGGCGTCGTTGCCTGGTCTCGGAGGGCCGGCATGGCTCTCCTCACCGTTTGACCTGACATAAGCAAGACACATGCCATGCCAGGCTTTTCACCAAATATCCAGCGACCTGTGACGTCCCGGCCGAACGCATGGGGAACCCTCCCCCCGCTTGCCGCACCAACGACTATCACCGGCGCGCGCTACTTGCACCACCCTGGTGCCCACGGCTCCTCGACACGACGGCTACGCTCCCCTCCCATCCGCCCGGGAGGGGCGTCCCGCCTCGCGGTAGCCGTACCTGGAATGCATCTTGCACAACAGAGTAGTAAACGCACGCAACATGACGAGCGACACTGCCATGCCACCACCCCTGAATATCCTGCTGGTCGACGACGAGGTCGTGCGCGCCGCCATGGTCGAGGAGGCCCTCACCCGCGAGGGCCATACGGTCATCTGCCGCCTGCAGAGCCCGGCGAGCCTCAACGAGATGGTCGCCCGCCACCAGCCCGACGTGGTGATCATCGACATGGAATCCCCCGACCGGGACACCCTGGAGAGCATGGCCCTGCTCAATCGCGAGAATCCGCGTCCGGTGGTGTTCTTCGCCGACCAGCACGACCCCGACACCATGCAGGCGGCGCTGCAGTCGGGTGTCAGCGCCTATGTGGTCGACGGCCTGGTGCCCGGCCGGGTCAAGGCCATCATCGAGGTCGCCATCGCCCGTTTCGACGCCTTCCAGTCCATGCGCCTGGAACTCGACAAGGCTCGTAACCAGCTGGCCGACCGCAAACGCATCGAGCGCGCCAAGGGCCTGCTGATGAAGCATCAGGACTGCGACGAGGGGCAGGCCTACCGCATGCTGCGCAAGCTGGCCATGGATCGCGGCCAGCGTCTGGCCGAGGTCGCCGACAGCGTCATCGACATTCTCGAACGCCTGAACTCTCGATCTTCCGAGTAGGGCCCCTGTCATGAAAGAGGCAACCATGAGCACGACGGCCACACCCCCCGAACTGGAACGCCTGTCGCTGGGCTTCATGCCCCTGCTGGACGCCGCCCTGCTGATCATCGCCCGGGAGCGGGGCTTCTTCGCCGAGCAGGGCCTGGACGTCTCGCTGTCGAGGGAGAACGCCTGGTCGACCCTGCGTGACAAGGTCGCCGCCGGCCTGCTCGACGGCGCCCAGATGCTGGCGCCCCTGCCACTGGCCATGAGCCTGGGGCTGGGCCGGGCGCCCTGCGATGTCCGGGCACCGATCATCCTGGGCCGCAACGGCAATACCCTCACGCTCTCCGAGACGCTATGCCACGAGAGCGGCGCGACACTCGGCGAGGACCCCGCGGCGAGCGCCCGGGCGCTTGCCGACTGGCTGCGTCAGCAAGCGGGCGAATGCCGCCCCCGCCTGGCCATGGTCTACCCCTTCTCCTGCCAGCACTACCAGCTGCGCGAATGGCTCTCGCTGGCGGGCATCGATGCCGAACGCGACGTGGAGCTGATCGCCCTGCCGCCGCCCCGCATGGTGGAGGCGCTGCAGGAGGGGCGCATCGACGGCTTCTGCGCCGGCGAGCCCTGGGGGACCCTGGCCCGCCACCGCGGCGCGGGGCGGCCGATCGCCACCGGCGCCCAGCTGTGGCCCGATCACCCGGAGAAGGTGCTCGGCGTGACTGGCGCCTGGGCCCGGCGCTACCCGGCTACCCAGGCGGCGCTGATCCGCGCCCTGGAGCGGGCCAGCAGCTGGCTCGCCGAGTCCGCCGAGCAGCGCCGCCAGGCCCATGACTGGCTCGCCCTGCCGCCCTACCTCGACCACTCGATCTGCCACCTCGACGGCCTGGCTCTGGACGGCGCGCCGGTCCACCAGCGCCTGTACGGCGAGGGGGTGCTACGGCCCACGGCCGCGGCAGCGGGCCGCTTCGCCGAGCACATCGGCCGGCACATGCGCGACCACGGCCGGACGCTGGATCTGCGCACCCTGGAAGAGTGCTACAGCCCTGTGCATTTCGATGCGGCCACGCACCACTGATGTGCACTACCCGCCGGACGGGATTCCCGGCCACCCCTTCCGGCAGCTCACAATCCTCTGATAAAGCTCAAGAAAACTGATAATTACGGCATCCTGGCCGGATTCTTGATTGGGTATGGCACACGGCGATCAATGGCGATCGCACGACATATCACGACGAAGACGTCTCTGTGCACTCCCCGAGAGGGGAGGCGGCGCCGAGGCGTCTTCTTTCGTTTCGTCATTTCCGCATCAAGAGAGGTGTCAGGATATGCGCCATCGACATCCCGATTCGCCGGCAACCGAACACCTGGTAATCGTCGGCAACGGCATGGCCGGCCACCGCCTGGTCGAGGCCCTGGTCAAGCAGCCGGGGCGCCCGCCGCGCATCACCGTGATCGGCGACGAGCGGGTACCGGCCTATAACCGCATCCTGCTCTCGCCACTGCTCGCCGGCGAAATGACCCACGACGCCCTGACCCTGAACGGGGCGGACTGGTACGCCGAACACGACATCGCCCTGGTGCTCGGCGAGCGTGTCACCGACATCGACCTCCAGGCACGGCGCCTGACCACCGACGCCGGCCGCACCCTCGACTACGATCGCCTGGTGCTGGCCACCGGCTCGCGCCCGGCCATGCCGCCGATTCCCGGCCTCGACCTCGACGGCGTACACGCCTTCCGCGATCTCGACGATGCCGCCGAGCTGATCCGGTTCAGCCGGACCCGTGCCACCGGGCACGGCGGACGGGCGGTGGTGATCGGGGGCGGCCTGCTCGGCCTCGAGGCCGCCGAGGGGCTGCGCAAGCGTGGCCTCGCGGTGAGCCTGATCCAGCGTGACGATCGCCTGATGAACCGACAGCTCGATGTCACCGCCGCCACGCTGCTGCAGCGTGAACTCGAGTCCCGGGGTCTCGAGGTGATCACCGAGGGTCATATCGCCGGCTTCGAGGACGACGGCAGCGGCCACGTGGCGGCCGTGTGCCTGGAGGGGGGCCGCCGACTGGCCGCCGACTGCGTGGTGGTGGCGATCGGCATCGCGCCCAACGCCGAGCTGGGACGCACCGCCGGGCTCGAGGTCAATCGTGCGGTGATCGTCGACGAGACCCTCACCAGCTCCGATCCGGCGATCCACGCCCTCGGCGAGTGCTGCGAGTTCCAGGGCACCACCTACGGGCTGGTGGAGCCGATCTGGCGCCAGGTGGAGGTGCTCGCCGCCCACCTGGCCGGCGAGGCGGTCGACGGCTATGTGGAAAAGCCCTGCGCCACCAAGCTCAAGGTCAGCGGCGTCTCGCTCTACGCCTTCGGCCCCACCGAACCCGACGCCGACCATGAGGTGCTCACCTATCACGACCCCCAGCAGGGCGACTACCGCCGCCTGCTGCTACGCGACGGACGCATCGAGGGTGCCGTGCTCTATGGCGACACCGCCATGGGCCCCTGGTACTTCGAACGCTCCCTGGCCGGCACCGATCTCGGCCCCTGCCGTCAGGCCCTGCTGCTCGGCGCCGCCGATGCCCAGTTGCTTCTCGACTCCCCCGAACCCCAGGACAGCCCCCTGAAGGAGGCCGCATGAACACGCCCCATTCCGACAAACAGCAACTGATCATCATCGGTAACGGCATGGTCGGCCACCACCTGGTCGAACAACTGGTCGAACGCGGGGCCACCGAGCGCTACCACGTCATCGTCTTCGGCGAGGAGCGCCACCTTGCCTACGATCGGGTGCACCTCTCCGAGTACTTCAGCGGCCGCGACGCCGACTCGCTGGCCCTGTCCACCGCCGACTACTACGCCGAGCACGGCATCGAGCTGCGCCTGCACGAGGCGGTGACCGCCATCGACCGCGACGGCGGCGAAGTGGTCACCCCCCAGGGCCGCTACCGCTACGACCGACTGGTGCTGGCCACCGGCTCCTACCCCTTCGTGCCGCCGATTCCCGGCAACGATCGCGACGGCTGCCTGGTCTACCGCACCCTGGAGGACCTGGACGCCATCCGCGCAGCGGCCGAGACGGCCACCACCGGCGTGGTGGTGGGCGGCGGCCTGCTCGGCCTCGAGGCGGCCAATGCCCTGCGCGGGTTGAACCTCGACACCGCCGTGGTGGAGTTCGCCCCGCGGCTGATGCCGATGCAGGTCGACAGCGAGGGCGGCGAACTGCTGCGCGAGAAGATCGAGTCGCTGGGCGTCCAGGTACTCACCGAGCGCGCCACCCAGCGCATCGAGGATGGCGAGGCCAGCCGGCACCGCATGGTGTTCCAGGACGACAAGGTGCTGGAAACCGACCTGATCGTCTTTTCCGCCGGCATCCGTCCGCGCGACGAGCTGGCCCGCGACTGCCGCCTGGAGATGGGCGAGCGTGGCGGCGTGGTGATCGATGATCGCTGCCTGACCAGCGACCCGGCGATCCTGGCCATCGGCGAGGTGGCGCTGTGGAACAACAGCATCTTCGGCCTGGTGGCCCCCGGCTACCAGATGGCCAAGGCCGCCGCCGCCACGCTGCTCGCCTCTTCCGGAGAAAGCCACGACGAGACCTTCCGCGGTGCCGACATGAGCACCAAGCTCAAGCTGCTCGGCGTCGACGTGGGCTCCATCGGCGATGCCCATGGCGACCGCACCCCCGGCGCGCGGATGTTCCGCTACCTCGACCCGCTCAAGCAGCAGTACCGCAAGCTGGTGGTCTCCAGCGACGGCAAGCGCCTGGTCGGCGCTATGCTGGTGGGCGACAACAGCGTCTACGACACCCTGCTGCAGTACTACGCCAACCGCATGGAGCTGCCCGAGGACCCGGCCTCGCTGATCCTGCCGAGCAGCGAAGGAGCGCCGGCGCTGGGCCCCGACGCCCTGCCCGACACCGCGACCCTCTGCTCGTGCCACAACGTCACCAAGGGCGACGTCTGCGCCACCATCGATGCCGGCGCCGTGGACCTCGCCGCGGTCAAGGGCGAAACGAAGGCCAGCACCGGCTGCGGCGGCTGTGCGGCACTGCTCAAGAGCGTGGTCGATCACGAGCTGGAGAGCCGCGGCGTGGAGGTCGACCGCTCGATCTGCGAGCACTTCGCCCATACCCGCCAGGAGCTCTACGACATCGTCCGCGTCGAGGGCATCAAGACCTTCGGCGAGCTGGTGGCAAAACATGGCACGGGCCTCGGCTGCGATATCTGCAAGCCGGCGGTGGCCTCGATCCTGGCGTCCTGCTTCAACGAGCCGATCACCGATGCGGCGCACATCCCGCTGCAGGACACCAACGACACCTTCATGGCCAACATGCAGAAGAACGGCACCTACTCGGTGGTGCCGCGCATTCCCGGCGGCGAGATCACCCCGGACAAGCTGGTGGTGCTCGGCCAGGTGGCCCAGAAGTACGGCCTCTACACCAAGATCACCGGCGGCCAGCGCGTCGACCTGTTCGGTGCCCGCCTCGAGGATCTGCCGGACATCTGGGGCGAGCTGATCGAGGCCGGCTTCGAGACCGGTCACGCCTACGGCAAGTCGCTGCGTACGGTGAAGTCCTGCGTCGGCAGCACCTGGTGTCGCTACGGCGTGCAGGACAGCGTGGGCATGGCGATCCACCTCGAGAACCGCTACAAGGGCCTGCGCTCGCCACACAAGATCAAGTTCGCCGTCTCCGGCTGCACCCGGGAGTGCGCCGAGGCCCAGAGCAAGGACGTGGGGGTGATCGCCACCGAGAACGGCTGGAACCTCTATGTCTGCGGCAACGGCGGCATGCGTCCGCGCCACGCCGAGCTGCTGGCCACCGACCTCGACGACGAGACCCTGATCAGGACCATCGACCGCTTCCTGATGTTCTACGTGCGCACCGCCGACCGCCTGCAACGCACCTCGGTATGGCGCGAGAGCCTGGAGGGCGGCCTGGACTACCTCAAGGAGGTGATCCTCGACGACAGCCTCGGCCTTGGCGAGGAACTGGAAAGCCAGATGCAGGCCGTCATCGACACCTACGAGTGCGAATGGGCCAACGCCATCAAGGACCCGGAGAAGCTCAAGCGCTTCCGCAGCTTCGTCAACGACACGCGCCCCGACCCGGACATCATCGTGACCGAAGAGCGCGGCCAGCTGCGCCCGGCGTGATGAGCCAGGCCCGACACGCGCCCATGGCCTCCGGGGCCTGACCAAGAATGGTGACGGTCCGCCGATGAAGGCGCCGAGACCGCCCCTGTGGGTCAGACCCCAACCAAGCGACCGAGGTCAGCGTCGTGCCGTTCACGGGCGGCATCTCTGCCGCCGGGGTCTGACCCCAGAGGGCCTCCCAGCTATGGCAACTCGCCTCGCCGACCGAACAAGGAGTTTTCCATGACCAACGCAACCGCAGCAGCCACCACCATGACCCAGACCTGGCAAACCCTCTGCACCCGAGCCGACCTGGTGCCCTTCTCCGGCGTCGCCGCCTGGGTGGAAACCGCCGACGGCCCCGCCCAGGTGGCCCTTTTCTACCTTCCATGCGGCCCGAACACGCCGGCGCTCCCCGGCCACGAGCAGGAACTCTACGCCCTGGAACACCGCGACCCCTTCTCGGGCGCCAACGTCATTGCCCGCGGCATCGTTGGCGACGTGAAGGGCCAGCTCGTCGTCGCCTCGCCGATCTACAAGCAGCACTTCCGCCTCGCCGACGGCCGGTGCCTGGAAGATGACAGCGTGTGCCTGCGCACCTGGCCGGTGAGCTTCAAGAATGATCAGGTGATGATCAAGGCCTGAGGTTGGCCGCTCTCTGCCGCGAGGGATATGCTGGGTATCTGGCATGCGGGCAGGGAGCCACGATGAGCGAGCGAAAGCGTATCGATCTCGCGCTACAGGGCGGCGGCGCCCACGGCGCCTTCACCTGGGGCGTCCTCGACCACCTGCTCGAGGATCCGCGCATCGAGATCGAGGGCATCAGCGGCACCAGCGCCGGCGCCATGAACGGCGTGGTGATCGCCGATGCCCTGACCCATGGCGACGAGACCACGGCCCGCGAGGCCCTGCACGACTTCTGGTCCGCGGTGAGCCGGGCCGGCATGGCCAGCCCCGTCCGGCGCACGCCGCTGGACATGCTGACGGGCAACTGGAGCCTGGACCACTCCCCGGGCTACGTCGCCCTGGACCTGATGAGCCGGCTGGTCTCGCCCTACCAGTTCAACCCGCTGAATTTCAACCCGCTCCGCGACATCCTCGCCGAACGGGTCGACTTCGACCGCGTGCGCCGCTGCCCCGACCTCAAGCTGTTCGTCGCCGCCACCAACGTGCGCAGCGGCAAGCAGCGGATCTTCACCCGCGAGGAGATGAGCGCCGACGCCGTCATGGCCTCGGCCTGCCTGCCGTTCCTGTTCCAGGCCGTGGAGATCGACGGCGAGGCCTACTGGGACGGCGGCTACATGGGCAACCCGGCCCTCTTGCCGCTGATGGAGCGGTGCCAGTCGAACGATATCCTCATCGTCCAGATCAACCCCATCGAACGCCAGGAAGTGCCCACCACGGCCGCGGCGATCATGAACCGCCTCAACGAGATCACCTTCAACGCCTCGCTGATCAAGGAGGTGCGCATGGTGGCCATGTTGCAGGGCCTGCTGGCCGACAGCGACGTGGACATCGGCTGCTATCGCGACACCCTCTTCCACCGCCTCAGCGCCGACGAGGCCCTGGAGGGGCTATCGGTGTCGAGCAAGTTCAACGCCGAGTGGGCCTTCCTCTGCCGGCTGCGCGATCTCGGCCGGGAGGCCGCCGCGGGCTGGCTCGGCGCCCACTTCGACGATCTGGGCAACCGCTCCACCCTGGATGTGGAGAGCGTCTACCTGCACTGAGGCGGGCTCCCGTATCAGCGTAGCGTTGAAGGCCTCGACGGTAGGCCGGGAGCGGAGTCGGCATGCTAAGGTCAAAGATTCATAACATTGCCACAGAGGAGGCCCCAGCCCACGCAGGTGACACTGGCCACAGGGAAGCCATGCTGCCATAAGATGGCCAGTCTGCTGTCATATGACGGTCAGGTGTCAGTGCCAGTGTCGAAAGTGCCGTCTACTCAGGAGCGCTGCCCGATGGTACGACTCGACAAGAAAGCCAAGCGGCTCTACGTGCTGGATACCAATGTCCTGCTCCACGACCCCGCTGCCATCTACCAGTTCGAGGAGCACGAGGTGGTCATCCCCATGATCGTCCTCGAGGAACTCGACAAGCACAAGAACGGCCTGCGCGAGATCGCCCGCACCGCCCGCCAGGTCAGCCGCACCCTCTCCGACCTGACCAACCAGGTCTCCTTCGACGAGATTCAGCGTGGCATCCCCATTCCCCGCGCCGGCGGCGAGTCACTGGGGCGGCTGCGCTTCCTGTGCTATCCCGAGCCGGAAACCCTCACCCTCGACCACCTGGAGGACAGCCCCGACAACCGTCTGCTGGCCGAGACCTGCCGGCTGCGCGACGAGCGCCCCGACGCCTCGGTGATCCTGGTCACCAAGGACATCAACCTGCGCGTCAAGGCCGCGGCCCTGCGGGTGCCGGTGGAGGACTACCTGACCGACCGCGCCTTCAGCGACAGCGACACCATGATCGAGGGTGTGCAGATCTACCCCGATGCGGACAGCGGCGGCAACGGCCCCTGGGAGGCGCTCGAGGTGGATGTCGAGGTGGAACGTATCGATCATCACACCTTCTACCATCTGACCGGCCGGATGCCGAGCGACTGGCATGCGGGCATGCTGGTCTCCGACGACGACAACGGCGCCGCCTTCGAGGCCATCGTGCGCGAGCTCGCCCCTCAACACGCACGGCTCCAGCTGCTTACCAACTACCGGCACAAGGCCAGCGTGTGGGGCGTGCACGCCCACGACAGCCGCCAGAACTTCACCCTCAACCTGCTGATGGACGATGACATCGACCTGGTGACCATCGCCGGCAGCGCCGGTACCGGCAAGACCTTCATGACCCTGGCCGCCGCCTTCCAGCAGACCCTGGACAGCAAGCGCTTCGAGCGCATCGTCTTTACCCGGGCACCGATCTCCATGAGCGAGGACATCGGTTACCTGCCCGGCACCGAGGAGGAGAAGATGTCGCCCTGGATGGGCGCCTTCCACGACAACATGGACAACCTGCTGCGCGACGAGGATGGCGGGAGCAGCTGGGAGAACGGCGCCACCCGTCAGCTGCTCGGCTCCCGGGTGCAGATCCGCGCCCCCGGGTTCATGCGCGGCCGCACCCTCAACGACACCTTCCTGATCATCGACGAGGCACAGAACTTCACGCCCAAGCAGCTCAAGTCGCTGGTTACCCGGGCCGGGCGGAACACCAAGATCGTCTGCCTGGGCAATGTCGGCCAGATCGACACCCCCTACCTGACCGCCAACACCTGCGGCATGGCGGCGGTGGTCCAGCGCTTCCGTGACTGGCCCCACGCCGGTCACGTCACCCTCAAGAGCGTCGAGCGCTCGCGGCTGGCGCTGGCCGGAGAGGAGATGCTGTAGTCGAGAGAGCCCCGGGGCCGGCCTGACATCGCGACGCCTGCGATCCGGTTGTCAGGCCAGCCCCCACAGGCCACCGCCGCCAGGCGCGACACGAGCCGACATCCCGTCGGGTCAGCCGGAGGGGGTGTTGGCGGCCTTCTCGATCAACGCTTCACTATCGCTGCCCGGCCCCTGCTGCAGCACGGTCTCGGCCTCGTGATAGAGGCAGACGTAGCGCTTGCAGGAGGCACAGAACACCTTGTCGTCGGGATTCTTCACCTGGGAGACCCGCATGCGGTGGCTGCCACAGTTGGGACAGGCCACCGGCAATCGGAAATCGGTGGAAAGATCGGGCATGCTCGGCTCCTCCATGCAACGGCGGGAAACGAAGACCTCTTGTCCAGTCTCGGGGGTTATCCCGGGCCCTGCAAGGCATGCACACCGATCCGGCCGCGTCACCCAGCACCGTGGGACGCAATGGCAGGCCCCGGGCCGCAGATGCGGTTGCGACCCTCGCGCTTGGCATGGTAGAGCGCCTGATCGGCCCGGGAGAGTGCCCCGTCCAGGCTGCCGCCCGGCTCGAGGACGGTGATCCCGAGGCTCACGGTGAAGTGGAGCGTCACCCCATCCACCTCCAGTTCGATGGCCTCCACCGCCTGGCGCAGCCGCTCGAGAATCTCCCGTGCCTGGTCGGGCTCGCTGTCGATCAGCATCACCGCAAACTCCTCGCCACCGATGCGGGCGAAGAGATCGTAGGGTCGCAGGCTGTCGCGGCAGCTCATGGCGAAGGACTGCAGCGCCAGATCGCCGGCCGCGTGGCCATGGGTGTCATTGAGCTCCTTGAAGTGATCCAGGTCGAGCATCGCCAGCGGCACCCGACGCCCATGACGCTCGGCAAGCGCGAGCACGGCTTCCCCCTGCTCGAAGAAGGCGCGCCGATTGAGCGCCCCGGTGAGCATGTCGGTACTAATCAGGCGCTGGACCTGCTGCTCGGCCGTCTTGCGTTCGCTGATGTCGATCAGCAGGCCATCCCAGAGGGTCTGGCCGTCACGCTGCCGCCGAGGCAATGCCCTGCCCTCCAGCCAGCACACGCCGTCCGGCACGATCAGCCGGTATTCTATCCGCCAGGGTTCCAGGCTCACCGCCGACTGGGCAATCGATGCCGTGAGCCGATCGCGATCCTCGGGATGGACCCGCATGAGCAGCCGATCGGCATCGGCCATCACCGCTTCCGGGCTCAAGCCACAGAGCCGCTGCAGCCCCTCGCTGAGGTAGAGAAACTCGATGCGGCCGCTGACATCCTGGCGGGTCTGGAAGACCACCGCGGGCAGCC
Source organism: Halomonas flagellata (assembly GCF_022487945.1). NCBI lineage: Bacteria > Pseudomonadati > Pseudomonadota > Gammaproteobacteria > Oceanospirillales > Halomonadaceae > Halomonas > Halomonas flagellata. The sequence goes on along the minus strand of NZ_JAKVPY010000004.1, from coordinate 24,312 downwards.
GCGACACCGTGCCCTGCAGCCGCTCGAGCAGCATCTGGTCCTGCAGGTAGCGCTCGCGCGTCCGGGTAACGTCACGCAGGATGAGCAGCAACCGCCGGCGGCCGTCGGGCTCCTCGAGCAGCGGCAACACGACGGTGTCCTGATAGCATCGCTCGCCATCGGCGCGGCGGCAGGCCAGCACCCCTTGCCATGGCTGGCCGCGGGTGGTGGCGAAGGACAACGCCTGCTGCAGGTCACCATGCAGCGGCTTGACGTCCAGGATGGTGACACGCCGCCCGAGCAGTTGGTCGGGCGGGTAGCCCGCATGGCGCTCGAAATCGGGGTTGAGCTGCTCCACCACTCCCGCCGCGTCGACCAGTATCACCGCCCCGGGGAAGCCGGCCAGCAGTCGGGCGGCGAGGCCCTCCTCGGCACTTCGCCGCCGATGGCGGGAGCGAGCCTCGAGGCGCAGCACCACCACCAGGGTGACGGCCAGCGCCAGCCCCGCGAGCCCCAGTGCCGCCCAGAAGCCGAACAAGGCACCGGAGGCGCCGACCATCAACGTCAGGGCGAGCACCGCCGTGGCGCCACGCGTCCACCGACGCCGCACCCGCTGACGATCCTTACCCATTTCCCTACGCCCTGCCCTGGCTCTATCCATGCGCCGTCTCTACCCCGGGGCTTTCCTGCAGACGAAAACGACCGGCCTCTGATGGGCCTTCTCGACCTACAGTACCCCAACTTCGGTGGCGAGGCATCCGGCGCGACTGTCGACACGACCCTGGCCGCAGTGTCAGGCCGCGAGCCACAGCCCCAGGTTGAGCAGCCCCAGGCTGCCCAGCAGCAGCGCGACGTTGAGCCCCAGCAGCGGCACCAGCGACGAGAACTCGCCTGCCTCCACCTCGGCCGGCAGGCGCCACAGCCCCCTGACCAGCCACAGCATGGCGGGAGCCGCCAGCCACATCAGCCAGGCCTGCACAGGCAGCCAGCCCCCCAGCCAGCCCAGGGGGATCACCGCAAAGCCCGCGAGCAGCAGGGCCGCCACCAGGCGGGCCGCGGGGCGTGCGCCCAGCACGATGGCCAGGTGATGACGTCCGGCACGTCGATCGGGCTCGATGTCCGGCAACTGGTTGACCAGCAACAGGGCGCTGACCAGCAGCATCGGCACCAGCGAGGCGGCCAGCGCCGTGACCGAGAAGGCTCCGGTGAGCGCCTGGTATCCCCCCACCACCATCAGGGTGCCGAACCCCACGCCGGGGGCCAGCAGGCAGAGCCAGGGGCGTCGGGTCAGCCAGCCGGTGTAGGCGACCACCAGCCCCAGGCCGACCAGGCCATGGAGGAGCATCACCGGCCCGGCACGCCACAGGAACCAGGCGCCGATCGCCACCACCCCGGCCAGGCAGGACAGCGCCGAGCGCCACACCGCGCCGGCGGCCGCGGGGTTTTCCGGCAGTGCGCCACTGCCACCGGAGAAGGGGGTACGCGTCGTGGTGATGTCCAGGCCGCTGACGAAGTCGTGATGCTCGTTGAACAGGTTCACCGCGGCGTGGGCCAGCACGGCGGCGAGCATCACCAGCAGGATATCGAGCCCGGCGGGCGTCGCGCCGTCGAACCAGGCGCTGGTGACCGCCAGTCCGGCGCAGAGCGGTGCCAGCACAAGGAAGTTGGGACGGGTGCTGCGCCAGCAGGCGTGCAGGGTCGTGGCCATCGAGGAGGTCCCCGTCATGCTGGAGGCTCTGGCGTCGAGCGGGCGGGCCGAGTCCGAGGATTCAGTGGGCGAGCCGCTCGGAGAGCCACTGACCGATGTCCGCGACCTGCTGCGGGCAGACCGCATGGGCCATGGGATAGCAGCGGTAGTTCGCCGGGTAGCCCAGCGACTGGACCCGTTCGAAGCCGGCCTTGCCCAGTGCCTCGGGCACCACCGGGTCGAAACTGCCGTGGTGTACCTCGATGGGCAGGCCGCGGTTGGCCTCGGCCAGCTCGATGGAGTCGGCGGTGGCGAAGTAGGTCGACATGGCCAGCAGGCCGCCCAGCGGTTGCGCGAAGGAGAGCGCCGCCTGGTAGGCCACCGCCCCGCCCTGGGAGAAGCCAGCGAGGATGATCCGGCGGCTGTCGATACCTTGTGCGATCTGCTCGCCGATCAGCCCCTGGATGCGCTCCGCCGAGGCCATCAGCTGGGGCTCGTCGATCTGGCGGTCGAGGCTCATCTCCTTGATGTCGTACCAGGCCGGCATCACCATGCCGCCGTTGATGGTCACCGGCAGGCGCGGGGCATGGGGCAGGATGAAGCGCACGGCATCGTCGGTGGGCAAGGGGAGTGCCGGCACCAGCGGCTCGAAGTCGCTGCCGTCGGCGCCCAAGCCGTGCAGGATGAAGACACAGGCGTCGGCGGGTCGGCCGCTGCGCGGCTCGATGATCAGTTCACCAGGGTTGCTCATGGCATCGATTCCAGGGCCAGTGAAAGGAGGCGGTTAAAAGCCGATACCCTACCGCAATCGACGGACGGCGGCGAGGTGACGATCCGACTCAAAAGGGCCAGATCAGCGGGATCAGCATCAGCGCCACCGCCCCGGTGAGCAGGTTGAGCGGCCCGCCGAGGCGCAGGAAGTCGCTGAAATGGTAGCCTCCCGGGCCATGGACCATCAGGTTGGTCTGGTAGCCGATCGGCGTCAGGAAGCTAGCCGAGGCGGCGAACATCACCGCCACCACGAAGGGCATGGGATCGACCCCCAGGCTGTCGGCGCTGGCCATGACGATGGGGAAGGTGATCACGGCGGCCGCATTGTTGGTGACCAGGGCGGTGAGCAGGGCCACCAGCACATAGACCGCCACCAGCAGCGTCCAGGGGTTGCCATCGGCCAGGTCGAGGACGGCACCGGCCAGGACGGCCGCCGCCCCCGAGGCCTCGAGTGCGGCGCCTAGCCCGAAGGAAGCGGCGATTGTCAGCAGCACCTGGGCGTCGAGGCCGCGCTTGGCCGCCCCCACCGAGCAGCAGCCGGTCAGCAGCGCCAGGGCCGCCCCCAGCATGGCGGCATTCATCAGGCTCATCACCCCCAGGGTGGCCAGCAGCACCACGCTGCCGAGGATGCTCCAGGCCAGCCAGGCCTTCTCGTGCACCGGGCGCGCCGCCCCGTTGACCTGGCTGATCAGCAGGAAGTCCCGCGACTGGCGATGCCGTTCGATGAAGGGCGGCCGGGCCTCCAGCAGCAGCACGTCGGCGGGTTGCAGGCGCACCTGCCCCAGGTTGCCGACGACCCGCTCGCCACCGCGGCACACCGCCAGCACGGCGGCGCCGTAGAGGGTACGGAAATGGCCGTCGCGAATGCGCTGGCCGACGAACTGGCACTGGTTGGAGACCACCGCCTCGACCAGGCGGCGCTCCTTGAAGTCCTTCTCCAGGCTCGATTCGCCCTGGCGTGACGGCATCAGGCCGCGCACCTGCTGCAGTTCCACCGCGCCCTCGCTGGTCCCGGCGAAGACCAGCCGGTCGCCGCCCTTGAGTCGCTCTCCGGGGCCCACCACGCTGACCACGTTGCCATCGCGCTCGATCTCCACCAGGAACAGCTCCTGAAGGTGGCGCAGGCCGGCTTCCTCCACCGTGCGGTCGACCAGCGGACCGGAGGGATCGACTTCCATCTCGATGGTGAACTCGCGGGGGTTCTCGAAGACCGCCTCGGCCCCCCGCCGCGCCGGGAGCAGTCGTGGTCCCAGCAGCATCAGGTAGAGCAGGCCGACCACGGCCACCGGCAGGCCCACCCAGGCGATGTCGAACAGCCCCATGGCAAGCTGAGGGTCACGGTCGATCAGCAGGCCATGCACCACCAGGTTGGTACTGGTGCCGAACAGGGTGATGGTGCCGCCGAGGATCGAGGCGAAACTGAGCGGCATCAGCAGGCGGTGGGCCGGCACGGCCACGCGCCGGCTCCAGCTCAGCACCGCCGGGATATAGGTGGCGACCACCGGGGTGTTGTTGAGAAAGCCGCTGAGAGAGGCCACCGGCAGCAGCAGGCGGGCCAGCGCCCGGCCCTCGCCACGGGGCCGCCCCAGTACATGGCGGATGATCAGGTCGATGCCGCCGGTCTCGCGGATGCTGGTGACCAGCACGTACATGAAGGCCACGGTGAACAGGCCGCTGCTGGAGAAGCCGGACAGCGCCTGATCGGCATCGATCACGCCCAGGGTCAGCAGCAGGATCACCGCCCCGAGCAGGATGATGTCGGGACCGAGGCGGGAGAAGGCCATCAGCGGGAAGACGGCGATGACGACGACGAGGGAAATCCAGGCATCCAGCGGCATGGGGCATCCGATCACTCAGGAGGACAACCGGCCTATTGTGAACGCCATCGCATATTCTAAAAAGTTATTTTTAGAAATTCATCCATTCGATAATCGAATAACGCTGACTGTGCTCGCCACATACGAAAAAGGCCCGCTTTCGCGGGCCCTTCTCTACTGCCGTGAGGCAGTCACATCAAGATCGAATGGCGATTAGCCGATGACCTGGATGTTGGAAGCCTGGAGGCCTTTCTTGCCCTGGGTGACGTCGAAGGAGACCTTCTGACCGTCTTGCAGGGACTTGAAGCCTTCGGCCTTGATCTCGGAGAAGTGAGCGAACAGGTCGTCACCGTTGTCGTCCGGAGAGATGAAGCCGAAGCCCTTGGTGTCGTTGAACCACTTGACAGTACCGGTAGCCATTATCGAATTCCTCGAATAGCGTTTGATTTTGCCGGGAAATACCCGAGTTGCAGTGGGTAAAACAAGAAACTTTCACCGGGAGATCGACGCTATGAGCATTTCGATGACCGCTTGCGATGTTCCACTTGCTAACCAACTGCACGCAGCATGCCCCCTTGGCGGGCGCACGTCAAACACTATTTGCTCTGGATGACAGGAAAGTTACTCCCCGCCCAGAATCCAGCCCGCGGCCTTCTCGGCGATCATCAGCGTCGGCGAGTTGGTGTTGCCGCTGGTGATGGTGGGCATGACGCCCGCATCCACCACGCGCAGCCCCGCCACCCCGCGTACCCGCAGGCGAGCGTCCACCACCGCCATGGGGTCATCGTCGCGCCCCATCCTGGTGGTGCCCACCGGGTGGAAGATGGTGGTGCCGATATCGCCCGCCAGGCGGGCCAGTTCCTCATCGCTCTGGTACTCCAGGCCCGGCTTGACCTCCTCGGGCGAATACTTCGCGAAGGCCGGCTGCTCGGCGATGCGCCGCGTGACCCGCAGCGAGTCCGCCGCCACCTTGCGATCCTCGGGGGTGCTCAGGTAGTGGGTGGCAATGGCCGGCGCCTGGCGCGGGTCGGCGCTCTTGATGCGCACCGTGCCGCGACTGGTCGGGTTGAGGTTGCACACGCTCGCCGTGATCGCCGGGAAGTCGTCCAGCGGCTGGCCGAAGGCTGGAAGACTGAGCGGCTGGACGTGGTACTCGATGTTGGGATGTTCGTACTCCTCGGAGCTGCGCGTGAAGGCACACAGCTGCGACGGCGCCATGCTCATGGGGCCGGAGCGCTTGAGCAGGTACTCGAGCCCGATGCCCGCCTTGCCGACCAGCGAGTTGGCCATGGTGTTGAGGGTCTTGGCGCCCGTCACCCGATACACCGAGCGGATCTGCAGGTGATCCTGCAGGTTCTCGCCGACCCCCGGCAGGTCATGGATCACCGGAATCTCGTGCTCACGCAGCAGGTCGGCCGGGCCGATGCCGGAGAGCTGCAGCAACTGCGGCGAGCCGATGGCGCCGGCAGAGAGGATCACCTCGAGGCCCGCACGCACCGCCGTCGGCTTCCCGCCGCGTTCGACACGCACGCCGGTGCAGCGCGGCACACCGCCCTGGCCGGTCTCGCTTCCCTGTTCCAGTTCGAGCCCCAGCACCTGGGTGGAGTGCCACAGGGTGAGGTTGTCACGCTTCTCGGCCCCGCGCAGGAAGGCCTTGGCGGTGCTCCAGCGCCAGCCCGACCGCTGGTTGACCTCGAAGTAGTCGACGCCCTCGTTGTCGCCGCGGTTGAAATCGCGGGTACGCGGGATGCCGGCCTCCACGGCCGCGGTGGCGAAGTCGTCGAGCACCTGCCACTTGAGACGCTGCTTCTCCACCCGCCACTCGCCGCCATGGCCATGGTAGTCGCGGTGGGCGGCATCGGCATCGCCGCCGGCATCCAGGCGATGATGATCCTCGTGCTTCATGAAGTCGGGCAGGCAGTTCTCCCAGCGCCAGGCGTCGTCGCCGGTGGCCTCGGCCCAACTGTCATAGTCGCGGGCCTGGCCGCGGATATAGAGCATGCCGTTGATGCTCGAGCAACCGCCCAGGGTCTTGCCACGCGGGTAGATCAGCGAACGCCCGTTGAGGCCGGGGTCGGGCTCGGTGCGGAAACGCCAGTCGGTGCGCGGGTTGTCGATGCAGTAGAGGTAGCCCACCGGGATGTGGATCCAGTGGTAGTTGTCGCGACCGCCCGCCTCGATCAGCAGCACCCGGTTGGCCGGGTCGGCACTCAGTCGGTTGGCCAGCAGGCAGCCGGCGGTGCCGGCGCCCACGATGATGTAGTCGAATTCCTGCTCGGCCATGGCGTGCTCTCTCCCGATGGCCCGGGCTCGGCGAGCCGGGCCATTGCGTCGTTGCTGTGGCCGTGCCACGGAATCCAGACTACCGCGGCTCAGGCCAGGATCAACTGAGACATTCCAACGCCAGATATAAGGTTAGCGAATAACAACAGTTCCCCGGTACTCACTTCACGCACGACCTTCGGCCCCTGTGCGCTGAGCTTAGTGGGGCGGCGCAACCGCGGCGAGGAGGCGGTGATCGCCACCGCCCTGGAGGTGCTGGAGACGGTCTGGGGCAGCCGCTGACGACGGCTATACGCCCTTCACGCTGCTCAGCTTGCGGAAATGGCCACCTTCAGCACGCCGTCGCGCTGGTGCGAAAAGAGCTCATAGGCCTCGACGATCCGCTCGAGCGGGTAGCGGTGCGTGACCATGGGACCGAGGTCCAGGCGACCCGACTCGATCACCTGCATCAGCCGGCGCATGCGCTCCTTGCCACCGGGGCAGAGCGAGGTGATGATCCGGTGATCGCCCAGCCCGGCGCAGAAGGCATCCAGCGGGATGGTCAGGTCGCCGGAGTAGACCCCGAGGCTCGACAGGGTACCGCCGGGCTTGAGCACCCGCAGCGCCGACTCGAAGGTCGACTGCAGGCCGAGTGCCTCGATGGAGGCATCCACGCCGCGGCCGCCGGTGAGCTTGAGGATCTCCGACACCACCTCGACCTTGCGGAAGTCCAGGGTGATGTCGGCGCCCATCTGCCTGGCCATCGCGAGGCGCTCGTCGACGCCGTCGACGGCGATGATCAGCCCCGCCCCGCGCAGCCGCGCCCCGGCGGTGGCGCACAGCCCGATCGGCCCCTGGGCGAACACCGCCACCGTATCGCCGATCCGGATGCCGGCGGACTCGGCCCCGGCGAAGCCGGTGGACATGATGTCGGGGCACATCAGCACCTGCTCGTCGGTAAGGCCGTCCGGCACCGGCGAGAGGTTGGCCTGGGCGTCGGGTACCCTCAGGTACTCCGCCTGGGCGCCGTCGATGGTGTTGCCGAATCGCCAGCCACCCATGGGCTTGTAGCCATGGGCGTGGTGACCGCCGTCCTGGGCGCTGCAGCCATCCTGGCAGGCGTAGGAGGTAAAGCTCGGGCAGATGGCCCCGGCGATCACCCGCTGCCCCTCGGCATAGCCCTGGACATTGGCGCCGAGCTTCTCGATCACCCCCACCGGCTCGTGGCCGATGGTGAGCCCCTTCTCCACCGGGTACTCGCCCTTGAGGATATGCACGTCGGTGCCGCAGATGGTAGTGGTGGTCACCCGGATCAGGGCGTCGTTGGGGCCGATCTCCGGGATCGGCTTGTCATCGATCTCGATGCGCCCCGGCTCGACGAAGATCGCGGCTTTCATCATGGCAGGCATGGTCGTGGTTCCCTCTGGTCGTTGGCGAAGGTGGATCCCTGCCCACTACTATCCATGACAGGCAGCACCCCGCACCTTGATGCAGGTCAAGATAGCCCGGACGGCCGACACGCAACGCGGAGGCCGGCCGCACCGGCACACCGCCATTCGCCTTCACGGAGCTTCGCGCCCGCCCCAGGCCCTCGACTTGCCGCCGTCTGACACCCAAAGGTCGAATTCATCGCCACCCGGCCGACAGGAAGGTGCCAGACTGACGACGGACCCCAGACGAATCGAACAAGGAGATACCCCATGACGACCCATACCGGCCTGCCCGCCGAGGCCGCGGTGCTGGAACAGCTGGAGAGCTGGACGGCCGCGGTACGCGACCGGGACATCGACGCCATCGTTGCCCACTATGCGCCGCACATCGTCGCCTTCGATGCAGTGGCACAGCTGCAGTTCAAGGGCGTGGAGGCCTACCGCCAGCACTGGCAGGCGTGCCTGGAGCTGTGCCCGGGGCTGATGGACTTCGAGCTCCACGAGGTCGTGCTCCACGCCGATGGCGAGGTGGCCTTCTGCCATGCCCTGCACCACTGTGGCGACACCAACGACAAGGGCGAGCCCCAGGTGGGCTGGCTGCGCATGACCAGTGGCTACCGGCGCATCGAGGGCGAGTGGAAGGTGGTGCATGAGCACTTCTCCGCTCCCTTCGAGATGGAGAGCGGCAAGGCGTTGTTCGATCTCGAACCCTGAGATTCGCTCCGGAACGGCTGAACGCGGCCCGGGGAACGGCTCCGGGCCGCGACGCACCTACTCCTCGAAGGTGGTGCACACCTCCGCCATGCGCGCGGGGGCGTGCTCCTCCGTATGGGTGACGGCTTCGCTCGCCTCGCCCAGTTCCACCCGCCACTGGTGGTCCTGGGACTTGGGATCACAGGCACCGGCACTGCCGTCATTGAAGTTGGAGTCGATCCAGTAGTGCACCTCGTAACGCTGCCCGGCCTGCAAGGCACCGGGGAAATCGAAGGCGAAGGCCGGGTCTTCGTCGGCCGAGACGCTGCCGGCCTCCCGAGCCACCACCTCGCCGGAGTCGGCATCGACCAGGGCAACCTGGACGGCCTGGTCGGCATGGGGTCCCTGGAAGCTGGCATCGCCCTGGAAGCTCAAGTCGTGGCCATCACCGGCCAGGGCGGTGGCAACGGGCAACACGAACAGCGCCAGGCCAAGGCGCCAGGCACAAGGAACGGATGGAGTCGTCATGGTATGTCTCCCGGAGAGGGTGCTGGTGAACAGGCAGGCCCTGTGGCCTCCTCCCAGCATAGTGTCCCCCACCACACCGTGCCTCCGTATAGGTGCTTCATGTCGAAGCCGCTGCCCCGGCGACCTCGACCGTTCGGCAACCGGCCTCATATCACCGGCACACCGGTGACCCAGGCATGCAGATGGAAGGCGAAGAGATAGTAGGCCACCAGGCCGATCACCACCGTGATGGCGGTGCCGGTCATGCCCGGTGCCGACGAGCTCGGCCGCGGGCGACGGCGGGCGGCGCGGAAGTCGAACACCGCCCAGAGCAGGAAGGCGCCGAAGAAGACGATATCGCCCAGCCGGCCGTTGGCCAGCAGGTGGGCGAAGGCCCAGAGCTTCACCGCCAGGATCATCGGATGACCGAGCTTCGCCTTGATGTGGTTGCCCGGCACATAGGTGGCCACCAGCAGGATGAAGGCGGGAATCATCAACAGCGCGACGGCGTGGCGTAGCCCGGTGGGCGGGAACCACACCCAGGTCGGGTCGAGGCGCATCTGCCCGTAGCCCCAGATCGCCAGGGCCAGGCCGACGACCGCGATCACCGAGTAGGCTCCCTTCCAGGGCACCTCTCCCCGACGCTGGATCTGGGTGGTACGCCAGTCGTCGGCGACGATGCGCACCGAGTGCACTCCCAGGAAGATCAACAGGCCGAGAATCATCACGGTCATGGGTGGGGCCTCCATCAGCAAAGGTTGAACGATACGCCAGCCTAGCCGCTCGCCCGGCATCGCACCAGCGATGCCTCAGCCCGTCAGGGGCGTCCTCCCCGCCCGATGGTCGCGAACCATGCTGTCACCTGTCACTGGGGGAGCGCCCGCACGCTCACCCGGCCGCCTGCTTGCCGCCGGCCTGCTGCATCAGTTGCTCGAGAATCCTGCTGGCGTTCATCCTGCTCTCCTTGGCGTCATGATCGAGTAAAGGTCGAGGGAGCCTCGACAAGCATCACGTTGACCCGCCGCAGCCCGGCGAGTTTCGACATCCGTCGCCGTCCATCGCATCATGGCGGATAACGCCGACACCTGCCGATGCTATCCATGACCCTCGACACCACCCTGCTCAACCGACGCATGACCCACTTCGACGGCCACGACGAGATCTGGCTGTTCGGCTACGGCTCGCTGATCTGGAAGGCGGACTTCCCCTTCCTGGAGCGCCGCCCGGCGCATATCCACGGCTGGGTGCGGCGCTTCTGGCAGGGCTCCCACGACCACCGCGGCACCCCGGAAGCGCCGGGCCGGGTCGCCACCCTGGTCCGTGAGCCCGGTGCCATCTGCCACGGCATGGCCTATCGCATCGCACCCGAGGTGCTGCGCCCCCTGGACGTGCGCGAGAAGAACGGCTACTTGCGCGAGGTCATCCGGCTCCATTTCGATGACGGCCAGGGTGAGGGGGAGAACGCCGAGGGGCTGGTCTATCTCGCCACCGAGGACAACGCCGCCTTTCTCGGCGAGGCACCGCTCGACGCTATCGCCGAGCAGATCGCCATGGCCCACGGCCCCAGCGGGCCGAATCGTGACTACCTGCTGAACCTGGCCCAGGCACTCCGCGACCTCGGCGTGGACGATCCCCACGTGTTCGCGCTGGCACGGCGGCTGCCCCACCCGGCACACGCCCCCGGCCCCTGAACCACGACCACGGAGAGGCCCCAGGCAAGCGCAGGGAACGCACATGGACAGGACACCAAAGCAACACCCATCGACACGCCATCGTCAACGGCACACGGGGAGCCTGCGCTGATGGCGGGCCTGGAATGGTACCAGCTCGCCCTCATCGGCCTGATCTTCGTCTGGAGCGGCTTCGTCAGGACGAGCCTGGGCTTCGGCGGGGCGGTACTCTCCCTGCCGTTCCTGCTGCTGGTGCTGAACGAGCCGCTGGTGTTCCTGCCGATCATCGCCGTGCACCTGATGATCTTCTCGAGCTGGATCGCCTGGCGCGGCCACCGGCAGCTGGTGGCCGAGAGCGAGGACGGCCGACCGGCCACCAGCAACATCGACTGGGCCTACCTGCTCAAGGCGATGAAGATCATGATCGTCCCCAAGCTGGTGGGGGTCGTGGGGCTGCTGACGCTGCCCGGCAACGTCATGACCAGCATCATCTTCGTGATCGTGCTGGTCTATGCAGTCGGCTATGTGCTGGACAGGCCGTTCCGCAGCAACCACCGCTACGTGGACTACGCCCTGCTGGCGATGGGCGGCTACGTCAGCGGCACCTCGCTGATCGGCGCCCCGCTGATCGTCGCGGTGTTCGCCTCGCATGTGGCCGCGCACCAACTGCGCGACACCCTGTTCGTGCTCTGGTTCATCCTGGTGGTGATCAAGATGGTGTCGTTCGTGATCGCCGGCGTGGACCTGCAGCTCGTCCACCATCTCTGGCTGTTGCCCTGCGCCCTGGTCGGGCATCTGCTCGGCGAGCGCGCCCACCGGCACATGCTGGCCGGCAAGACGAACCGCTACTTCCGGGTACTGGGCGTGGTGCTGATCATCGTCAGCGTGATGGGGCTGCTCAGCCCCGCGGGGTGAGGCGCGCGGCCCGGCACTCGCCAAACCGCCGCTCTGCTGCTAATGATGAGGGTGTCATCCCCAGCGGAGGGTGAACCCAGTGCCCCAGCACGAAAAGACCATCATGGCCTTCGACGACCAGGGCCGCGAGTACATCATCGATGTCTTCGTCAGCGTCCGGGACATCAGCGACCTTCAACACACCGGCGCCACCCAGCGCGGGCTGCCATCCTTCAGGACCCGGGAGGGCCACGAGGTCACCTACCTGGGCGGCGGCGAGTTCTCGGTCATGGTGCCGGGCGACGAGGTCGGCGTAACGGTCAGGACGGACGACCCAGAGTTCGTGTGAAGAGTTCGTGTGAACACGCGGCCGGCAGTGAGAGGGTCGTTTGCCGGGGGTACATCGAGGGCTTACGCTGAACGGCATGAGCGGCAGTCCCGATACCCCTTGTGAAGAGGCATGCAATGAGCAACAGGATCAAGGTGACCGCGCCACTGGTCATCCTGCACGGTGACGAGATGGCCCAGGTGGCCTTCGAGAAGATCCTCGAGAAGTTCGTGAGCTCACCCCTGGATATCGGGCTCGTGGAGATCGACCTCTCCGCGGAGCACCGGCTGCTCACCAACGGGCAGGCGGTGAACGACGCCATCGAGGCCCTCAAGCGGTTCGGGGTGGGCGTGAAGAATGCCGGCATGACGGTCAACCGCACCCAGCTCGGCGAGCTGCTCGCCAAGCACCCGGAGCTGGACGGCACCCGCCTGCATGCGCTCGCCACCAAGTCGCCCAACGGCGCCATCCGCAAGGGCATCGGCGGCAACATCACCCGCGAGGACATCCAGTTCCGCAACCTCCAGGTCAGGAGGCCCGACTGGGTCGGTCGCGACATCGAGGTCGACACCATGGAGCATGGCGGCATCAAGGACAGCTTCAACGCGCTCTCCACCGCCACCGGGGTGATCAAGCTGATGTTCGTCGGCGCCAGTGGCGACCCGGTGGAGCTCCACCGCCGCGAGGTGAACAAGGGCGACCCCTGGCTGCTCGCCACCAACAACCTGGATGACGTCAAGGCCTGGGCCCACCACTTCTTCCAGCGCGCCATCGACGAGAAGCGCGATGCCTACCTGGGCCTGAAGGACACCGTGATCGCCGGCTACGACGGGGTGATGCGGGCCGCCATCGAGCGCATCTTCGAAGCCGACTACCGCCGGCAGTTCGAGACCCTGGGTCTCGAGTACCACTACGAACTGATCGACGCCCAGGCCGCGCGCCTCGTCGCCAACCCGCCGGAGCGGGCGCTGTGGGGCGTGCCGGACAACAACACCGGCCGCAAGCTCTACAAGCTCGTCAACCAGCTCAAGCAGCACGGCATCTCCAGCCGCAAGGCCCATGTCTCGCTGTCACGGATGAGTGCCGGCGGTGGCGACCAGTACGGCAGCTACAACATGCCCGCCGAAGAGGACGGCATCCTCAAGGTCGTCGTCGATGGCGACGAGAAGCACGCCCGGCGCGTCAAGAAGGGCGATCCCATCCTGCTGATGTCCAACGACCGCCAGGCGATCAAGGACTGGGTCGGCCAGGTGTTCCGCGACGCCTCGCGCAAGGAGAAGGAGGTCTACTTCGGCCTCAAGCGCGAGTACATGGAGTACGACGAGGTCTTCAGCACGGTCATCACCGAGGTACGCCTCGAACTGGCCCAGGCCGACACCCCGCCGCCCTCTTTCATGATCATGCGGCCCTCCAGCCAGCTCATCAAGATGATCACCGACCCGCCGCGCAATGCCCTCTACCCGGCGCAGAACCTCGACGGCGACATCTTCTCGGACATCTCCGCGGCGCTCGGCGGCAGCCTGGCCACCGCCAGTTCGATCATCGAGAGCCAGAGCGGCACCATGCTCTTCGAAGCCCCCCACGGCACCGCTCACGACCTCTACCTGAAGTACCTCGAGAGCGATGGCAAGGAGGCGCACTTCAACTCTTCGGCGCTGATCTACGCCGTGGCCAACGCCCTCGAGACCCTCGGCGAGCGCGAAGGCAACGCCCCCCTGATCGACTACTCCCAGCGACTCAAGGCCGCGCTGATCGACACCGTCGCCGCCGGCATCATCACCGGCGACCTCAAGGGCAAGACCATCGACCCGGACGCGGAGCAGGTCGTGGACATGCAGGGCTTCCTCGACGCCGTGGAAGCGCGCCTCATGGTTAGCCCGGGCAGCTAGGTGTACCAGACAGGCCGGGCAACTCGGCCGGAGCCTTACCCCGGCCGAGGCCTTATCCCCGCTGGAGAGGATTCGGCGCCTTTTTCGGCGACCGTGCTGCCATCGTCAGGATATTCGCAGGAATCCGCCAGGCACTGCCTCCACGACAACACCACCTACCCCGTCATTGGCTGGCAACCACCGGGTTGCCTCCCCGGCCCATCGCGCCACCTCCAATCGATCTCACGCTAACAATGCGGAACAGGCGAAAAGAATTCCTATCTTTCGTCTAATCGATAGAACTATCAACCACCCGCCTCGAGAATCTTGCTAGAATCCCGCGCGTCTTGCAGGCGCCCCTGCCCTGGGCTGCCCGCTCATTACAACCCCCCGAGAGACGCTTCATGATCGCCACCGTCCAGAATCTCAGCCGCCCGCTGCTACGCCTGGGGCTGATCCCCCAGATCGCCATCGGCATCGCCTGCGGCATCCTGCTCGCCTCCGTCTCGCCCGAGGCGGCCCAGTCGGTATCGCTACTCGGCCAGCTGTTCATCTCCGCGCTGAAGGCCGTCGCCCCGATCCTGGTGTTCGTCCTCGTGGCGGCGGCCATCGCCGGCCACCGGCAGGGCCAACCCACCCATATCCGCTCGGTCCTGATCCTCTACCTGATCGGCACCCTGACCGCCGCCCTGGTGGCCGTCGTCGCGAGCTTCGTGTTTCCCACCACCCTGACCCTGGACGTGCCGGAGGTCAGCGGCAACCCGCCGGGCGGCATCGTCGAGATCCTCAGGAACCTCCTGCTGAACGCCGTCACCAACCCGGTCACTGCCCTGATGGAGGGCAACTTCATCGCGATCCTGGTGTGGGCCATTGGCCTCGGCATCATGCTGCGCCAGGCCGAGGAGAGCACCCGGACGATGCTGAGCGACCTCTCCGAGGCCGTGTCGAACATCGTCCGGATCGTGATCCGCTTCGCTCCGCTGGGCATCTTCGGCCTGGTCGCCACCACCCTGGCGGAGTCCGGCATGGGCGCCCTGCTCGACTATGGCCACCTGCTGATGGTGATCGTCGGCTGCATGCTGTTCGTGGCGCTGGTCACCAACCCGCTGATCGTCTACTGGCAGACCCGCCGCAACCCCTACCCGCTGGTCTTCACCTGCCTGCGCGGCAGCGCCATCACCGCCTTCTTCACGCGCAGCTCGGCGGCCAACATCCCGGTCAACCTGGAGCTGTGCAAGCGGCTGAAGCTGCACGCCGACACCTACGCGATCTCGATCCCGCTGGGCGCGACCATCAACATGAGCGGGGCCGCCATCACCATCAGCGTGATCACCCTCGCCGCCGCCCACACCCTGGGCATCGGCGTCGACTTCCCCACCGCCCTGCTGCTGTGCATCGTCTCCGCCCTGGCCGCCTGCGGCGTCTCCGGGGTGGCCGGCGGCTCGCTGCTGCTGATCCCCATGGCCGCCAGCCTCTTCGGCATCTCCACCGACGTGGCCATGCAGGTGGTGGCGATCGGCTTCGTGATCAGCGTGGTGCAGGACGCCACCGAAACGGCGCTGAACTCCTCCACCGACGTGCTGTTCACCGCGGCCGCCTGCCAGAACGATGAGCGCCGCCAGACGTGAGCCGACGACGCTGGTCCCGCAGCCAACGGGCCCGGTGCACTTGCCCCCGTCAGCCGTACCGCTCCCCCGGAGCGGCACGGCCGACGCGGAATCCCCCAAGCTCCGAGCCGGATCGTTCCCGGTGACTGGTCATGGCTCACCATGTCGAAACGCACCGCATTGACAGCAACACGGTTCGCCACTATGTTCCTTTTAAAGAACGTTCTCTAAAAGGAACACTCCGGGAGCCCGCGCCATGGACAAGCTTTCGCTCGGTACCCTCGGCCAGCACCTGCAGACCCTGCGACTCGCCCAGGGGTGGTCGCTGTCGCAGCTGGCCGCCGCCGCCGGCATCGCCAAGTCGAACCTGTCGCGGCTCGAGCAGGGCAACGGCAACCCCACCCTGGACACCATCTGGCGACTGGCGGTGCAACTCAACGTGCCCTTCGGCACCCTGGTGGCGCCGATCCGCGTGCCGCTGGGCGAGGACGGCGTGGAGGTTCGGTTGCTCGACCAGGGCAAGGACACGCCCCAGGTCGACGCCTACTGGATGCGCTGCGCCCCCCACACCGTACGCCACGCCGAGGCGCATACGCCGGGGGCCCGCGAGTCGCTCACCCTCATCAGCGGGCGGCTGGAGGCCGGTCCGGAAGGCGCCATCGAGACGCTCTCGGCCGGCGACACCCTCACCTTCCCCGCCGACCGGCCACACCTCTATCGCACCCAGGACGCCTGGGCCACGCTGCTGCTCACCATCGTCTACACCGGCCAAGGAGACACCCCATGAGCCAGCAAGCCATGCACGCCCTACCCCGTCCCTGGCTTGCGGGCCTGCGCGAGGCCATCCCGCTGCTGGGCGGCTATGTGCCGGTCGCCATCTCCTTCGGGCTGATCGCCATCCAGGCCGGCTTCAGCACCTGGGAGGCGGTTATCATCTCGACGCTCGTCTACGCCGGGGCCTCGCAGTTCCTGTTCGTCGGTATGGTCGCCGCCGGCGCACCGCTGTGGCTGGTGGTCGTCATGACGCTGCTGATCAACGCACGCCACGTGGTCTATGCCCCCAACCTGGCGCCCTGGCTGACCACCAGCCGCTGGTGGCCCTGGCTGATGCACGGCCTGACCGATCAGGTCTTCGCCCTGGCCCACAGCCGCCTGCCGCAGCTGCCGGCCTCGCAGCGCCTCGGCTGGTTCACCGGCGCCGCGCTGCTGGCCTGGGCCAGCTGGATCGGCGGCACCGCGCTGGGTGCCGTGGCCGGCGAGGAGTTGACCATGCGCTGGCCGCTGCTCGGCGAGGTCATGCCCTTCGCCCTGCCGGCCCTGTTCCTGGTGCTGGTGGCGCCGCGCTTCACCTCCCGGCGCTGGTCGCTGGCGCTGGGCAGTGCCATCGCCATCGCGGCGCTGCTCACCGTGAACGGGCTGACCAACGCCGCCATCCCCCTCGCCGCCGCCTGCGGGGCCCTGTGCTTCTATCTGGTGAAGTTTGACGTGACAACGCGAGGAGAACGAGATGAGTAGCGCACTCTGGCTGGCCGTGCTGGCCTCGGCGGCAGGCACCCTGCTGATGCGCCTGCTGCCGCTGCTGTGGATGCAGCGCCGTCTCCAGAAGTCCGCCAGTGAAGACGGCCTCGAGGCCATGCCCCAGTGGCTCGGCATCCTCGGCCCCTTGATGATCGCCGCGGTGCTCGGCGTCTCGCTGGTCCCGGCGACCACCGACGCCAGCTCCTGGCTCGCCACGGCGCTCGGCGTGCTCGTGACCCTGCTGGTCTGGTGGCGACTGCGCTCGCTGGGCTGGCCGGTGGCCGCCGGCGTGGCGGCCTATGGGGTGGTGATAATCCTGGCGGGACTGGCGACACCGTAGGCGGGGTTCTTGCGGGTAGCCCGGCCGTTGGCCGAGCACAGCTACGCTTTGTCCGAAAACTGCCTGCGCTCGCCGACTTTTCAGACAAAGTTTCGCGAAGGTGATGGAATCCAACTAGACTAGATTAGTCTAGTCCATTTGAGCGAGGCGCTTACCATGGACACCGTCAATATCCACGAAGCCAAGACGCATCTGTCCCGGCTTCTGGCGCGCGCGGCGAAGGGCGAGACCGTGGTGATCGCCAAGGCGGGCCAGCCCATCGCCAAGCTCACCCCCATCGATGCGCCGTCGGCTGGCAAGACGCGCCGCCTCGGATTCCTGGAGGGCGTGTTCCAGATCCCCGACGATTTCGACACCATGGGCAGCGATGCGATTGCCGAGATATTCGAAGGCGGCGAATCGCCATGATGCTGCTGCTGGATACGCACCTGCTGCTCTGGGCCGCCTCGCAGCCGGACCGCCTCTCGGCAGCGGCCCGAGAGAAGCTGCTGGATGAGAACAACGAGCCCTGCTTCAGCGCCGCCAGCCTCTGGGAGCTGACCATCAAGGCCAGCCTGGGGCGTCCCGACTTCCGAGTGGACCCTTACCTGCTGCGCCGCGGCCTGGTCGATAACGGCTACACGGAACTGCCCATCACCAGCAGCCACGCCCTTGCCGTCCACCACTTGCCCCGCATCCACCGCGACCCGTTCGACCGCCTGCTCGTCGCCCAAGCCGAGAGCGAGGGCATGCTGCTGCTGACTGCCGACGCGGCAGTGGCGCGCTACCCCGGCCCGATCATGCGGGTGTAGCGGTTCACGAATCTCACGCTGTCACTCACCATCAATGCGTTGACGCTACCCCGCACGCCCCACTGTGAGACGGCCAGGCACGTCGCCTCACCACCTTCGCACTGATCGTGCTCAGCAGAAGTGGACAGAGGGAGACGATAAAGCATGGTGGGCCAGCTTCTCTCAAAATCAATCAACAATCAGTTGATATTAATGTACTTTTTGTTTTTTGATTGTCGATGATGCCCCCATATATGCCCCCTGAGATATGGTTATACCATCTGCCGGGAGCGAGACACGGGTCTAACTACCATGCCCCTTCATTAACGCCAGGTGTGGTGAAGTCGTCATAGCCAGAACCGATGTTCCCCTCGTTAATGTCAGGTGTGGATAGATCGTCGTAGCCGGACCCGATGGCACCTTCGTTGATGCCCGGGGTTGAGAGGTCGTCATAGCCCGACCCGATGCTGCCCTCATTGATGCCTGGCGTGGAGAGATCGTCGTAGCCGGAGCCGATGGCGCCCTCGTTAATGCCGGGAGTGGTGAAGTCGTCGTATCCGGAGCCAATAGCGCCTTCGTTGACCCCCGAGGTGGTGAAATCATCATAATCCTGCGCGGCTGCCGGCAGGGCCATGGTAAGTAGCATCGAAGTCACAAGGGTGAACTGGCTAATCATGTTTTCTCATCCTGCCTGGCCAACTGTAGCCGCCCATTACGCTCCTGGATGTGCTCGCTGTCATGTAGGTCCTGAAGCACGGTTTCCACACGCTGGCGGATTGGCTGGGTCAGGCGTTTGAAGCCGAGCAGGTTGATGGCGGCCCCCATGGCATCCACTGGCTCGATCGAGACGCTGTCTCTTACTGTGAGCAGGATGGCATGCTCCAGTTCGCTGGGTGGCACTAGCTCGAACTTTCGCTGGCCGGCGGGCAAGCTGCTCCAGTCGCGCTGGGGCGGCACCTCCCGTTCTGGCGTATCCAGGAAGTCGCCCTGACGTTGCAGGCGTCCCTGTCGCTCCATTGTCCGGCTCTCAGCTTCGACACGCCGTTGGATACGTGCGCCGGCTCGTTGCAGCCCGGTGGCGTCGGTTAGCCGAGACAGCAGCATCTTGATGTGCATCGGCCCTTCATGAGCCACTGCTTGGTGAATGGCCTCTTGAAGTCGATGGCTCGGGATCTCCTCGAACTGGCTATCGACTGGCGAAAGCCCTAATGCATTAGTATCTACGGGCGAGTAGGCAGAGATGCTGGGCGCAGCGTGTGAGGTCACCTCCCGCTCGATGTTGGCCGAGACAGGCTCCGGCTCCTCAGTTACCTCGTCCAGCTCCTCCTCGCCTGGCTCGGTGGCTTGATGGGTGAACTCTAGGGCGTCCTCTTCCATCGCAGAGCTCGCCGCTTCAAGGGCCTTCTGATGGCGCTGGGCAGCTTCGATCGCTTCCTTCAGGCGCTGCGTCTCGGCCGGGGCGTTTCGGAACCACTCCGTGCTCCAGATACGATGGAAACGCCACCCAAGACCCTCCAGTACCGATTGCCGCAGGCGGTCGCGATCCCTGGCCACGGCACTGCTGTGATAGCTGGCACCGTCACATTCCACGGCCAACAAGAATCGACCCGGGGCATCATGATCCCTCACCGCCAGATCAATGAAGAACCCCTGACTACCAACCTGGGGCTGTACCTCATAGCCCAGATCCTGAATAGCTCGCATCACCTCCCACTCGAAAGGCGAGTCAGGCTCCCTGTCCGTCATTTCGTGGGTCGGCAGTTCCCCAGTTTCGGCATACTTCAGGAAGGCTTGCAGAGCACGGACCCCGAACGGGGATGACTCGGTGACCTTCAACTCATCGGCCTGGAAGTTGGCGAAGACATCCATGGCCAGTCGAGCGCGAGAAATAAGTACGTTCAGGCGTCGCTCGCCGCCTGTCTTGTTGATTGGGCCGAAATTCTGCCCGAGGCGGCCTGCCGACGTGCGTCCGTACCCAACGCTGATGAAGATCACGTCGCGCTCGTCGCCCTGAACGTTTTCCAGGTTCTTGATGAAGAATTCGCCGCCCCCGTCGTGATGGCGGAAGAAGTCCTCGAGTTCCTCGTGCTCGCGACGCAGGCGTTCCACCTCCAGCAGAATCGCTTCTCGCTGGGCAGTACTGAAGGCCACCACCCCGAGTGACAGCTGGGGCGATTGCTGGGCATGCTGGATCACCGCCTCGGCGACGGCACGGGCCTCGCCCGCGTTGGTCCGCGACCCACCGCGATCGTAGAGGGTCTCGGGCAAGTGACGGAAACGCAACCCTCTGGCGTCGGGATGGACACCGGGGCTGGGGAAGATCAACAGCTGATTGTCGTAGAACTGGTCATTCGAGACGGCGATCAAGGAGTGGTGGCGACTACGGTAGTGCCAGCGCAACATGCGCTCCGGCATGCCACGAGCCTTCATCATGCCGAGAATGCTCTCCACGTCGGCCGTGGCGCTCTCGTCGGCCTCTTCATCGCTGAGCTCGACGGACTGACCGAAGAAATTGGTGGGAGGCATCTGCTTGCTGTCGCCGACCACCACGACTTGGCGCCCCCGCAGAATAGCACCCAGGGCCTCAGGCGCCGGGATCTGGCTGGCCTCGTCAAAGATCACCAAGTCGAAATCAAGGTTGCCCTGGGCGAGATAGCCGGCGACCGACATCGGACTCATCATGAAAACAGGCTTCGCCTGCTGGATGACCGTGCCCGCCTCGCGCAACAGGCGGCGAATGGGCAGGTGGCGACGCTTCTTAGTGAACTCCCGGCGCAGGACCTCCATCTCGCCGGCCGCATGATAGGCCGGAAGGGCATTATGGAGCCGCTCGACAAGCGACTCCTGCGCGTAGCGAAAGCAAGCCTCGTCGAGCCGGTTGAACTCCTGAATCAGGCGCTCATGGGTCAGGCGATCGAAGCGTCCCAGACGCGGTCGCTCGATATAGGCATGATCAACCAGACCGCCGTAGTAACTCAGCGCCAGCCACGGGGTGAGCGCACGTGGCGCGTGTGACCAGCTGGCAAGAGACTCGACCAGGTGCCCCAGGCCGGCATCCTCGAGGTCTTCTCTGAGCTGATTGAAGCGTACCACCGAGTACAGTTGCTCAGTGTCTCGCCAGCCGGCTAAACGCTGATGCCATGTGCCCAGCGCCACCGAGGATCCCTCTTCCTGCCACTGGATCTGATGACACAGCTCCAGAAGTATCCCTTGGACGCTCTCGGACTGAGTCAGCAGAGCTTCGACCTGGTCACTGTGTTCACGCAGGTCCGGGTTGCCATCCAGGAAGGCGGCCAGCCCTGCAGGCAGCTCGCCTTTGCCGATTGCCTCATACAGATCCACGATCCAGTCGGCGAGCTGCGCCAGCACGGGCCAGTCGCTCTCCTCGCCCTGCCACTGGGCGCCGAACAGGGTCTGGCAGGTCGGCGCCAGACGCTGCAGGGTCTGACGGTGCTGCTGGGCTTCCAGGATCTCGTCCACCCAGGCCAACCACTCCACCGGCGACCCCGTCAGCTGTTGGCGAGCGTAGCCCTTCAAGGCCCTCGCGGCCCGCCGGTACTCGCCGGAAAAGACGCGCCACCACTTGTCGGCTCGCCCGGCGAGGCCGGTGCGGATCGGCAGCAGGTCGGCCTCATACACGGCCTCGATGAAGCGTGGCTGCATGGTTTCACGCGTACGTGTCAGAGCCTGGCCGGCGGCAATAGCCTGGCGGACCTCGTCTCGCCGCGCCTGCCACTCCTCAGTGTTGACCCGCACGCCGGCGAGGTGCGGCGCCTGCAGCGCCCGTTGCCCAGCACGTTGGAGGATGGCGATGTCGTCGAAATCCTGCGGGATGGGCAGCTGCATGACCGTCGCCAGGGCGACCGCGTTATCGGTCAGCGCCGTCAGCTGATCGGATGCCCGCTGGACCAGCTTGCGAAGCTCCTGCTCTTCTCCCGGTGACAACGCGTGACGGGTAGAGAGGCGAA
Organism: Halomonas flagellata; assembly: GCF_022487945.1. Classification (NCBI taxonomy): domain Bacteria; kingdom Pseudomonadati; phylum Pseudomonadota; class Gammaproteobacteria; order Oceanospirillales; family Halomonadaceae; genus Halomonas; species Halomonas flagellata. The sequence continues at coordinate 2,203 of NZ_JAKVPY010000004.1, read as the reverse complement.
AGGGGTTGTCGGAGGGAGGGCCATATTCCGCCAGGTAATCGCCCATAGCGTCCATGGCACGCCGCCCTCGCGCCAGGTCCTGGGGGCTCCAGTGGCGAAGACACTCGAAGTCGATCCGTGACAACGCTCTCAGGCGCTCGTCTCGCTGGAGCTCCAGCATTCGTCCCAGAGCAATCACGTAATCTGTCCGTGAGGACAGGATGGGCGTGCGGAGATCTTCCACATAAGCGTCCAGGGATTCGCGGACTTCGCCGAGGCGCTGATATTCGTGGGTACGGTCCGGGACCTTGGGACGACCGTTCTCGTATACCCGGCGTAATGAGTCGAGGACCGCCTTCTTGTTGCTCTTGTGGCTATGCAGCTCCAGAACCGCATCACCGAGATGGCACTCGTCCAGACGCGATTTGACGACTTCCAGGGCGGCCATCTTCTGCGCCACGAACAGGACCTTCTGCCCGCGCGCCAGGGCTTCACCGATCAGGTTACTGATGGTCTGCGACTTGCCTGTCCCCGGTGGCCCCTGGACCACCAGGCTGGCGCCTTCCATCACCGCGAGGATGGCCTCGAGCTGGCTGGAGTCGGCGTCCTTGACGAGGTGTAACGACTCGGGTGTCTTGAGCAGATCATGGCCGGAAGACGCCTCAAGGCGTTCGGCATCTTCTTGGTAGCCCTTCTCGAACAGTTTCTCGAGCTGGGGGTGCGCCAGCAGGTCATGAGATTCCGGCCAATTGACCGGGTCCAGGTCGGTGTACATCTGGAACTTCCCGAACGAGAAGATGCCCAGCCGAATCTGGTCGGCATGAACGCGCCAGCGAGGGCGATCGTCAATCATCTCCTCGATTCGGCCGAAATAGTCGATCAGGGGCGTGGCGTCATCGAATTCAGGAAGGATCAGCCGGAAGTCCTGCTTCAACCGGGCGGCCAGGGCCAGGTTGCCGCCCATATCGGCGTCGGTGAATGATAGGGAAAAGCTGGCGCGAGCAGACTCCCGTTGTAGCTCCACGGGAACCAGAACCAAGGGGGCGAGGCGCGGCGTGTGCGCGTTTTCGTCCTCGTACCACTCCAGGAACCCCAGCGCGAGATAGAGCACTTCGATGCCCTGCTCCTGCAGCAGCGTATGCGCCTCGTTCTCCAGCTTGATCAAGCGCGTATCGAGCTCTCGGGCCGGTAGTTTAGTCTGCAGGTAGAGATCGTTGAAACGCTCTTCACCTTGCTGCTGCTCGAGATACTCCTCGAGAGGTGGGAGGGGTTCAGCAGCGTCTTCTCCCTCGGCTCCCGCATCCTCGCCTTCCTCGTCTCGTGTGTAGGCCTCCGGCAAGGGCAGGAAACGCATGGCCTTGCGCTCCTCGACCAGAATGTTGGCGACCTCGGTCGATCGCTCATCGATGATCTCCAGAAAGCGCTTGTTGCTGGGCACATGTAGCAGCGGATTTCCCCGCAGGCCCATGTCGAGGAGCTCATGGCGAGCGAGCTCAAGTTTCTGCTGGAGTGAAGACTTGTCCATATTTTCGCGTTCCCTGCGTGGGTCACGTATCTGTCAGAGTGAAAACTGTTAAGCCGGTACCCTACAGGTACCCTTGATAGCCAACGCACTCAAGGCGTGAATAGCTACACCATTATGCATGCAAGACCACTCCCGGCCCACCAGCTACTTTAGAACCAGGAAAGGGAACTGCCTTTCAGCCTCCTCATCCGCCAGCAGCGGCATGCTGAATTTTTCGTGATCGCTCATGGCGTCCAGCACGGCGTCGGTGACTCGCCTGGGAAAGAGACCGTGCATCACCTAGCCTTCACTGTGGTTGCGGACCTGAGCCATCACCGCTTAGTTGTGCTCGATACGGTCAGTGATGCAGTTACAGATGTTTAGCCCATGCTGGTCAGCGACCTCGACTCCGCGAAGATCTACAGCTATAAGATTTCATCCAAATACCCCTTGAACGAGTAAAGGGGGTACGCCCCCGATTCTTCCATAACTTGTAACGGCTATATTGGAAGCTAATTTGGCCCAGGAAACTAATCACCCAAATCATCTACCCCTGATATTCACCGGGCAGCCCTGGAAATGAAGATGGCGGTTGGTATCCTACTGATAAATCAGAGAGTTCCTGGCAGAACCTGATTCAGGAGGACCAACCGCCATGGGTGAAACCCTAACGACCTGGTCGCCGTCCTGCAACGGCTCCGTCAACGTCCAGCTCAGCGG